>DASVVV010000014.1:0-46522 GCA_036386375.1 Allosphingosinicella sp.
TGGGGGCTGAGGCGGCAAAGCGCCAGGCGCCGGGAGGAGCGCCTGAAGGCCGCCGAGGCGGACGGCACGGGCGGCGTCGATTGACTTTGCCGCCGCCTTTCCTTATCGGCAGCGGCGACGAAGGCCGCCCGGAGGCGGCCATTTTTCATCGAATTTACGAGGAAATGAGCGATGAAGCGCACCTTCCAGCCGAGCAATCTCGTGCGCAAGCGCCGGCACGGCTTTCGCGCCCGGATGGCGACGGTCGGCGGCCGCAAGGTGATCGCCGCGCGCCGCAACCGCGGCCGCAAGAAGCTGTCGGCCTAGCAACGCCGGCGCTCGCCCGTCTCACCCGGCGCGCCGATTACCTCGCGGCGAACCGCGCCTTGCGTGCCGCCACTCCCGGCTTCGTCCTCCTCGTCCGCCCGCGCGGCGACGAGGATGCGACCATCCGCCTCGGCATCACCGTTTCGAAGAAGGTCGGCGGCGCCGTCGTCCGCAACCGGATGAAGCGCCGCTTCCGCGCGCTCGGCCGCGCCGTCCTTCCCGAGTCGGGCCTGGCGGGCGCCGATCACGTGCTGATCGGGCGCGCGAGCGGGATCGAACGGCCCTTCGACCAGCTTCGCGACGACCTTAAGCGTGCGCTGGCCCGGCTTCGGCGATGATCGCAAAGCTGCTCATCCTGATCGCACGCGGCTGGCAGGTCGGTCCGTCTCGCATGCTGCCGCCGAGCTGCCGCTTCGACCCCAGCTGCTCGGCCTATGCAATCACCGCGCTTTCCCGCTATGGCGCCGTCCGCGGAAGCTGGCTCGCTGCCCGACGCCTGCTGCGCTGCCACCCTTGGGGGGGATCGGGATGCGATCCGGTCCCGTGAGCGAGAGGGCCGAGGGCCGACGTGAACGAACATAAGAACATGATCCTGGCCATCGTCCTGTCGGTGGTCGTCATCCTCGGCTGGGGCTTCGTCAGCGAATATTGGTTTCCGACGGCGCAGGAGCCGACGACCAAGTTCACCGACGGCAAGCAGGTGCCGGTGCCGCGACCGCAGGCCGGCCCGGCGGCCGACGGCCCTCAGGCGCTGCGCGATCGCCGGCTCGTGCTTCGCGAGACGCCCCGGATCGCGATCGCTTCGCCGAGCCTGCGCGGCTCCATCAACCTCAAGGGCGCGCGGATCGACGACCTCGAGTTGATCCGCCACCGCCAGGGCCTGGGCGCCAATTCGCCCCCGGTGCGCCTATTCTCCCCCGGCGGGACGCCGGGGGCATATTTCGGGAGCTTCGGGTGGACCGGCCAGGGCGTGCGTATGCCCGACGCGAACACCGTCTGGCAGGCGAGCGGCACCCGCCTGACGCCCGCCACGCCGGTCGTGCTGAGCTGGAACAACGGCCAGGGCCAGCTTTTCCGGATCCGGCTGTCGGTCGACGACGGCTATCTGGTGACGGCCCAGCAGCGGATCGACAATCGCGGCGCGGGGGCCGTCGCGGTCCGGCCCTATGCGCTGGTGAGCCGGGTGGGGGCCTCGCACGACCGCGACAGCTGGACCGCCCATGTCGGGCCGATCGGGGTCTTCAACGGGGCCGCCAATTACGACAACAATTATTCCGACATCGCCGAGGATGGCGCCCACCAGTTCAGCAGCCGCGGCGGCTGGATCGGCTTCACCGACCAATATTGGCTGGCGGCGGTAATCCCGGACCAGGCGAGCAGCGTCGACGCGGCGATCCGCTACAACCGCCCCTCCGACAGCTACCAGACCGAGTTCATCGCCGCGCCCGTCGTGGTGGCCCCGGGCCAGGCGCAGACCTACACCGCGCGGATGTTCGCCGGCGCCAAGGAGATACGCTGGCTGGACACTTACAGCGAGACGCTCGGCACCGCGCTCGAGCGGGCGATCGACTGGGGCTGGTTCCGCTGGTTCATGATCGCGATCTATGCGCTGTTGAACTGGCTGTTCGCGCATATCGGCAATTTCGGCGTCGCCATCATCTGCTTGACGGTGATCGTGCGTCTTCTCCTCTTCCCGGTAGCGCAAAAGCAGTTCGCGTCGATGGCGGGGATGCGCGCCGTGCAGCCGAAGATGAAGGCCCTCCAGGAACGTTACAAGGACGACAAGCCCAAGCTCCAGGAAGAGATGATGAAGCTCTACCGGGAGGAGAAGATCAATCCGATGGCCGGGTGCCTGCCGATCCTGCTTCAGATCCCCGTCTTCTATGCACTTTACAAGGTTCTGCTTCTGGCGGTGGAGATGCGCCACGAGCCGTTCGTGCTGTGGATCAGGGACCTCGCCGCGCCCGACCCGCTGACGCCGGTCAACCTGTTCGGCTTCCTGCCCTTCCAGCCGCCCTCGATCCTCGCGATCGGCGTGCTTCCGATCCTGCTCGGCATCACGATGTGGCTACAGTTCAGGCTCAACCCGCAAATGCCGGACCCGGTGCAGCGCCAGGTCTTCGCCTTGATGCCGTGGATCCTGATGTTCGTGATGGCGACCTTCGCCGCCGGGCTCCAGCTTTACTGGGTCACCAACAACATCCTGACGATCGCCCAGCAGAAGCTGCTTTACGCCCGCCACCCTTCGCTCAGAAATCCGCCGGACGGTGCGGCGGGAAGCGCTCCCGAGCCGCCGCCGGCGCCTCCCGCCGTTCCGAGGCAGCAGGCACGGGCGGCGCGGCGCAAGCCGCGGGCACGGTGAGCGAGGGGGACGAAGACCGGATCGAGACCGCCCGGAAGCTGTTTTCGGGGCCGGTCGCCTTCGTCAAGTCGGCGCCCGAGCTTAAATTCCTGCCGGAGCCGGCGCTTCCCGAAATCGCCTTCGCCGGGCGCTCCAATGTCGGCAAATCCTCGCTGCTCAACCGGCTGACCAACCGCAACGGCCTCGCCCGGACTTCCAACACGCCGGGCCGGACGCAGGAGCTCAACATCTTCGACGTCGGCGATCCGCCGCTGATCCGGCTGGTCGACATGCCGGGCTACGGCTTCGCCAAGGCGCCCAAGGACGTTGCGAAGAAGTGGCGCTTCCTCGTCAACGACTATTTGCGCGGGCGGCCGGTCCTGAAGCGCACATTGCTGCTCATCGACAGCCGGCACGGGATCAAGGACATCGACCGCGACGTGATGAAGATGCTCGACGACGCGGCAGTGAGCTACCTCATCGTCCTCACCAAGGCCGACAAGCCCAAGGCCTCCGAGCTTGCCGAGGTGGAGCGGCTGACGCTCGACGAAGCGCGGCGGCGCCCGGCGGCCCACCCGGAAGTGATCGCCACGTCCGCCGGAACCGGGCTGGGCATGGACCGGCTGCGCGCCGCCGTTATAGAGGCGGCGGAAATGTGAGAGTTCCCGTCATTCCCGCGCAAGCGGGAATCCATACGGGCCGATCCGCGGCTCCAACGCCGCCTGGGCTCCCGCTTTCGCGGGAGTGACGAAAGTGGGAGAGACGCGTTGCTGAAGCTGATCATCGGCAACAAGGCCTATTCCTCCTGGTCGCTGCGCGGCTGGCTCGCCTGCAAGCAGTCCGGCCTGCCGTTCCAGGAAATCACCGTGCCGATGTTCGACGAGGATTGGGACAAGCGCACCGAGGGCGACGAGTTCGCGCCTTCGGGCGGCAAGGTCCCGATCCTGTGGGACGAGCAGACCGTGATCTGGGACAGCCTCGCCATCATCGAATGGCTCGCCGACAAGACGGACAAGGCAAGATACTGGCCGCGCGACGACGCCGCCCGCGGCATGGCGCGCTCGATGGCCGCCGAAATGCATTCGAGCTACCCGAACCTGCGCCGCGAGCTGTCGATGAACGTCCGCAAGAGCTATCCCGGTTTCGAAATGTCGGACGCGGTGCGGACCGAAGTGCTGCGGATCCTCGAGCTGTGGGCGCAGGCGCGGGCGCGCCACGGCGGCGGCGGACCTTATCTGTTCGGCGAATTCGGCGCGGTCGACATCATGTTCGCGCCGGTCGTGACGCGCTTCATCACTTATGCGGTGCCGGTGCCGCGCTTCGCCGCCGCTTATATGGAAACGATCCTCGATCATGCCTGGATGAAGGAATGGATCGACGCCGCCCAGGAGGAGCCCTGGGTGATCGAACAATATGAGGCCCCCTCTCAGGCGTAGGGCGTTCCGTCCTTGCGGCAATAGGTGCCGGCGGCCGAATCCCAGTGAAGGTCGATGTCCGGATAATGACAGTCGCCGTCGCTCGCACCGACGGCGATGAAGACGCAGTCGCTCGAGCTCCGGTTGACGAGGTGGTGGCCATTCGCGGCGCCTTTGGGCCAGGCGGCGCAATCGCCGGCGCGCAGCACGGTCTCGCCTTCGTCCTCGACGAGCACGGCCTCGCCCGACAGGATAACGACGAACTCGTCGACATCGTCGTGCCAGTGGCGCTGGCTGGATATGCCGCCGGGCTGGAGCGTGACGTGGCTGACGCCGAAATCGGCGAGGCCGCCCGCGGGCGCGAGCCGGCGGAACCAGCGCCTTCCCATGTCCGCGGCGAAAGGCTGGGGATAAGTCGTGCGGTTGGTGGCCTCGATCGCGTCGAGGTCGAGCTTGGGCATGGCGATTCTCCCCTCCCATGCTAGGCGACGCCGATGAGCCCTAGCATCGACCCCGTCGGCCTCGCCAGCCGGCTGATCGCCTGCCCCAGCGTGACGCCCGCGACCGGCCAAGTGTTCGACGTGCTCGAAGAGTCGCTGCGGCCCTTGGGGTTCGAAGTGCACCGCTTCGTCTGCGGCGAGCCGCCCGACGGGCCGGTCGAGAATCTGTTCGCGTCGCGTGGTCACGGCGGCCCCCATTTCGGCTTTGCCGGCCACCTCGACGTGGTCCCCCCGGGCACCGGCTGGTCGACCGACCCGTTCGTTCCCGAGATACGCGGCGGCCTCCTCTACGGCCGCGGCGCGGTCGATATGAAGGGCGGGATCGCCGCCTTCGTCGCCGCCTGTGCCGAGGTCGCACAGCATCCCGGCACGGTCAGCCTGATCATCACCGGCGACGAGGAGGGTTTCGCCACCTACGGCACGCCCAAGCTGATCGAGTGGATGGAGGAGCGGAGCATCCGGCCCGACATGATCCTGATCGGCGAGCCGACGTCCGAGGCGCGGCTCGGCGACGTCGCCAAGATTGGGCGGCGCGGCTCCGTCAATATGTGGGTCACGGTGCCCGGCGTGCAGGGCCATGTCGCTTACCCGCACCGGGCCGACAACCCGGTGCCGAAGCTGGCCCGGGCGATCGCGGCGCTCGAGGCGCTGCACCTCGATGACGGCAACGACGCCTTCCAGCCTTCGAACCTGGAATTCACCAGCGCCGAGACCAGCAGCCACGCGACCAACGTCATTCCCGGCAGCGCCACCGCCCAGCTCAACATCCGTTTCAACAATCTTCAGCGCGGCGAGGCGCTGGTGGAGCTGGTGCGGCGGACGGCGCAGGAAGCTGCGCCGGGCGCCGAAGTGAAGGCGCGGATATCCGGCGAGGCGTTCCTGACCCCGCCCGGCCCGATCTACGAGATCGTCAGCGCCGCGATCGAAACCGAGACCGGTGTAGTGCCGAAACTGTCGACTCACGGCGGCACTTCGGACGGGCGCTTCCTGGTCGCCCTCTGTCCCGTAGTCGATTTCGGCCTGCCCAACGCGACGATGCACAAGCTCGACGAGGCGGCGGCGGTGGACGATATCCGCGCGCTCTCGGGGATTTACGCGAGGGTGCTCAGGACGGCGCTCGGGGCCGCCTGAGGACGATGTAGAGCGCGCCGGCGCCGCCGTGGCGCGGGTGGGCGTTGCGCACGGCGGCGATGTCGCCGGCGTGGCGCGAGGCGGCGAGCCAGTCGCCGACGGCGGCCCGGATCGCGCCCCGCCGAGCCGGACGCTCGCCGGACGCAGGCGGCTTCCCAGTGATCAGCAGTAGCAGCCGCTGGCCTGCCCCGATCGCCTCTTCGAGCCGGCGATCGAGCAGGTCGTAAGCGGTGGCGAGATTGTGGCCGTGGAGGTCCACGACGCTGTCGGGCGCGATCAGCCCGCCGGCGAGGCGCCGGTCCCAAGTGCCGTCGAGCGTCGTCCCGGGCTGGCGCGGCCGCGCCGGAGGGGCACGGGGCGTCGGTTGCGCCCGCGTCGCTGCGGCCACGGCGGAAGGTCCAGCGGGAACGGCCGGCTCAGGCTCGGGCGCGTCCGGCTGGAGCGGCCTCACCGACTCGACCACCTTTCGCCAGAGCGCGCGTTCGTCAGCGCCGAGACGGCGGCCCATGGTCGGGGAGGCGGGCCAGAGTCCCGCGCGGAAGGAGAAGAAAAGCGTCGCCGTTGGCGGCCATGCCGCCGGCGATCGCGGCGGCCCGCGCCCCGGCGCCCCAGAAGGTGTCGAAACGGTTGGCGCCGCGGATCGCGCCGCCGGTGTCCTGCGCGACCCACAGGCCGTCGGCGCGGCGATCGTCCATCCGGCGAAGCACCACCGGCGCGCCGAGCGGGACGAAGCGCGGATCGGCGGCGACGCTGACCCGCTCCGTCACCGGCCGGCCGAGCGCGCCGAGCGGGCCCGGGCCGGTCAGCTCCGTGAAGAAGATGTAGCTCTTATTCTCGCGCATGATGGCCCGCCCCTCCTCGCGATGGGCCCGAAGCCAGTCGGCGATCGCCTGCATCGTCACCGGCGACTGGATCAGGCCGCGCTCCCGCATCATCCGGCCGACCGCCACATATTCGCGGCCGTTCTGGCCGGCATAGCCGATCCGTATCACCGAGCCGTCGGCCATGCGCACCCGGCCCGAGCCCTGGATCTGGAGGAAGAACAGGTCGACCGGATCGGCCGCCCAAGCGAGCTCGAGCCCCCGTCCGGCCAACGCTCCTTCCTCGATCTCGGTGCGCTCGTAATAAGGGACGAAAAGGCCGGTTGCGTCGATGCGCCCCCGCGCGCGTTCTCCGGTCAGCGGGTTGGCCTCGAGAAGATCCGGCGGCTTACTATAGATCGGCACCTCGCAGCCGGGCTGGCGGGTGCGGCACCCGCGAATCTCGGGCTCGAAATAGCCGGTGGCGAAGGCCCGCCCCTCGCCCACGACTGCCGTCTCGAAATGCGTCGCGAAGAAGTTCATCGCCTCCGCCGCCGGCCACGCCGCGGCGGCGGCGCAGGCGGCGGCCCAGTCGGACGGGCGGGTGAGGCCGGAAAGATCCTCCCGGCGGGTGACGTCGGGACAGCTGATCCGGAAGGCGGCAAGCGCCTGCGCCGCCGCGCTCTGCGAAACGCCCAGCCTTTCGAGCCGCGGGCCTTCCGTTACGCCCACGTCGAGGGCGCGTGGCGGCTCCGGCGCCGGCGGCGGTGTAGGCGTGGGCATGGGAGCCGGTTGCGGCCGGGTCGGAGCCGTCGGCTGCGGGGCGGGGCGTACCGGCGGGGTCGTCCGGACGCAGCTCGCCAGCGCCATCAGCATCGCTCCCAGCAGGATCGAGCGCACAGCCAGCCGCGAGTCGGAAGCCCCCATGCCCCAAGTGTAGAGCGCGGGCCCGGAAGCGGGAAGTGGCGCGGTCAGGCCGCTTTCTTGAGGTGGCGGCGGCCGAGCAGCTCGGCGATCTGGACGGCGTTGAGTGCGGCGCCCTTGCGCAGATTGTCGGAGACGCACCAGAGCGAAAGGCCATTCTCCACCGTCGGATCCTCGCGCACGCGGCTGACATAAGTGGCATATTCGCCGACGCATTCGACCGGGGTGACGTAGCCCCCCGCCTCGCGCTTATCGACGAGCATCACCCCCGGCGCCTCGCGCAAGATCGCCTGCGCCTGCTCGGCCGAGATTTCCCGTTCGAACTCGATGTTCACCGCCTCGCTGTGGCCGACGAAGACGGGCACGCGGACGCAGGTGGCGTGGAGCTTGATCGAGGAATCGAGGATCTTCTTCGTCTCGACGACCATCTTCCATTCTTCGCTGGTGGAGCCGTCATCGAGGAAATCGCCGGCATGGGGGATGACGTTGAAGGCGATCTGCTTGGGGAAGTTCACCGGTTCGTTCGAATCGCCGACGAAGATGTTGCGGCTCTGCTCGAACAACTCGTCCATGCCGGCTTTGCCGATGCCGGAAACCGACTGGTAGGTGGCGACCACGACCCGCCTGATGCGCGCCGCATCGTGGAGCGGCTTCAGCGCGACCACCAGCTGGGCGGTCGAGCAATTGGGGTTGGCGATGATGTTGCGCCGGCGATAAAGATCGATCGCCTCGGGGTTCACCTCCGGCACGATGAGCGGGACATCCGGGTCCATCCGGTAGAGCGAGCTGTTGTCGATGACGGTGCAGCCGGCCGCTGCGGCCTTCGGCGCGTAGGCCTTGGACGCTTCCGAGCCGGCGGCGAACAGAGCGATGTCCCAACCGGCGAAATCGAAATGCTCGATATTCCTGACGCGCAGCTCCTTACCGCTGTCGCCGAAGTCGATGACGTCCCCGGTCGAGCGCGGCGAGGCGACCGCCGCCACCTCGTCGGCCGGGAATTCGCGCTCGGCGAGGATGTTGAGCATCTCGCGCCCGACATTGCCGGTCGCGCCGACCACCACCACCCGATAACCCATTGGATCCTCCTGAACGCCGCGCCGCCCTGCTATCGCAACGCCGCGGCGGAAGCGATATGGAACGCCGCGCCGGGCGAACAAGTGGGGGCGGGGCGATGATCCGGGCGGGGCTGATGCCGACGGCACTGGTGGCGGTGCTGCTGGCCGCCATGGCGGTGAAGGGGGAGTTGCTGTCCCTCCCCTCCCGGCCCGACGTGCCGGCGGCTGGCCGCTTCGATGCCGATCGCGCCGCAGCGCGGCTGGCGCGGGTGCTGGGCGACCAGCGGGCTCATCCGGTGGACAGCGCCGCCAACGATTCAGTGCGGGCACGGCTGATCACCGAGCTTCACGGCCTAGGCCTTCAGCCGCGCGTCACCGACGATTTCGTCTGCAACGGCTTCGTCCGCGGCCCGACCATCGGCTGCGCGCGCGTCCGCAATGTGATCGCCAGCATCGGCCCGCCCGCCGGCCGTCACCTGCTCCTCAACGCCCATTATGACAGCACCTTCGCCGGCCCGGGGGCGGGCGACGACGGCATCGGGGTCGCGACGCTGCTCGAGGTGGCGGCGCTGCTGCGCGGCCGCCCGCTCGCCCGCCCCGTCACCTTCCTGTTCAACGAGGGCGAGGAGACTGGACTGCTCGGCGCGCGAGCCTTCCTCGACCGCGACCCCCTCGCCGCGCGGGTGGACGCGCTGCTGAACTTCGAGGCGCGCGGCGTCACCGGGCCGGCGACGATGTTCGAGACCAGCCGCCCCAACGGCCGCGCGCTCGCCCATTTCGCGCGCGCCGCCGATCGCCCGCTCGCCAACTCGCTGACCACCGACCTCTATCGGCTGATTCCCAATTATACCGACGTCTCGGTGTTCGCCGCGCTGGACTGGACGATCCTCAATTTCGCGGTGATCGGCAATGAGACGCGCTACCATTCGGCCGGCGACGATCTCGCCGCGCTTGACCGCCGCAGCCTCCAGCATATGGGCGACCAGGGCCTGGCGCTGGCGCTCGATTTCGCCGGCGGCGAATCCGTCGAGGCCGGCGGGGAGCACCTCTATGCCGATTTCCTCGGGCGGCAGCTGGTGACGCTGCCGCTGATGTTCGGCCTGATCCTGCTCGCGATCCTGCTTCTCTACTTCACCGCGGAGGCGTGGCGACGGCGGGCGTTGGGACGGCCCGCCGGCGCCATCTTGCTGGCGGTCGTCGGCGCGGCGGCGGTTGCCTTTCTCGGCCAGCTGCTGATCGGCTTTTTGGGCGATGGCGATTATTGGCGGGGCTATCCGCTCGTCACGAGCCTCGCCGTCTACGCCTCAGCGATCGCGGCGGGCCTGCTCGTTTTCTCGACCGCGGCGCGCGCGGTGGGAGCCCGACGGCTTCGCTCGGCCTACTGGCTTGTCTTCGTTGCACTGGGCACCGCGATCGCGCTCCTCGCCCCCGGCGGAGCGATCTACTTCCTGTTTCCGCCGCTCGTCGCCGCGCTCGCAATGGCGATTTCGCGGCGCCGCGAGACCGCGGAAAAGGCCGGCGCCTGGGCGGCGATCCTGCTCCTCTACCTGACCTTCGCTCCGGCGCTGGCGATGTTCGAGGAGCTGATGAGCAACGGCCCGCACTGGATGTTCGCACCGATCGGCGCAGCGGTCCTGTTGCCGGCGCTGATCGAAGCAAAGCCGTTCATCGACCGGCTGCCGCGAGGCGCTTCGCTTGCCGCGGCGGGCGGCCTGTTCGCCGCCGCGTGGGCGGCCGTAGGCCTGACGCCGGCCTATAGCCGCGACCGCCAGCAGCTCTTCACGATCGACTATGTGTGGGACGAAGCGGCCGGGCGGGGGCGCTGGGCGGTGAACAATGACGGGCGCCGGGTGCCTTTTGCGGCACCGTGGCGGCGGGCCGAGCTCCCGCATTCGCCGCGGCGACGCTGGGTGGCGCCCGCGCCTGCGCTGCCGGTGACGGCGCCGCGGGTCGAGCTGGTGGGCAGCCGGGACCTCGCGGGCGGCCGCCATCTGCGCATCCGCCTGCGGAGCAATGGCGCGGAGAGCGTCACCCTCCTCGCGCCGCATGAGGCTCGCCTGAGCCGCGCCGGCACGGCGGGGGCGATGCTGCCGTTCGGCCGCGCCGACTCGAACGACCGCTTCATGCTCCGCTGCATCGGCCGAAGCTGCGACGGCGCGGTGATCGACCTCGCCGTAAACAGGGAGGGCCCCGTCGCCTTGACGGTAGTCGGGACTAGGACCGGGCTTCCGGCGGCCGCCGGGCCTCTGGTGCGAGCGCGTCCGGCGCTGGCGCGGCCGCAATATAGTCCCGACAGCACGCTGACGCTGGCGACGGTCCGGCTCTAGGTGCGCGGCTCGCCGAAATCGGCTAGTCGGAGGATGTGGCCGACCTCTTCCAGGACGATCCCCCGCCCGCGCCGCGCGATGCGGCGCCCTCCGACAATGCGCCGCTCGCCGATCGTCTGCGTCCGCAGCGGCTCGAGGAGGTGGTCGGCCAGGAGCATCTGACCGGCCCGGACGGCGCGATCGGGCGGATGGTCGCCGCCGGCAAGCTCGCCTCGATGGTGCTTTGGGGACCGCCCGGCACCGGCAAGACCACGATCGCGCGGCTGCTCGCCGACGCGGTCGGCATGCGCTTCGTCGCCATCTCGGCCGTCTTCTCCGGCGTCGCCGACCTCAAGAAAGTGTTCGCCGAGGCGCGCGACCATGCCCGAATGTCGCGGCAGACCTTGCTGTTCGTGGACGAGATCCATCGCTTCAACCGCGCGCAGCAGGACGGCTTCCTTCCCTATGTCGAGGACGGCACGGTCGTGCTGGTTGGCGCGACCACCGAAAATCCGAGCTTCGAGCTCAACGCGGCGCTCCTCTCGCGCGCGCAGGTTTTGATCCTCAACCGGCTGGACACGGCGGCGCTGTGCAAACTTCTCGACCGGGCCGAGGCGCTGGTGGGACGGGCGCTGCCGCTCGCGCCGGCGGCGCGCGACGCGCTGGTCGCGACCGCCGACGGCGACGGGCGGTTCCTGCTCAACCAGGCGGAGACGCTCTTTTCGATCGACGTCGATCATCCGCTCGAACCGGCCGAGCTGGCGGCGCTGCTGCACCGGCGCGTCGCCGTCTACGACAAGGACCGGGAAGGCCATTACAACCTCATCTCGGCGCTCCACAAATCGATCCGCGGCTCCGACCCCCAAGCGGCGCTCTATTACCTCGCTCGGATGCTGGTGGCGGGCGAGGAGCCGCTCTACCTGCTGAGGCGCCTCACCCGCGCGGCGGTCGAGGATATCGGTCTCGCCGACCCGAATGCGCTCGTCCAGTGCATCGCCGCCAAGGACACTTACGACTTCCTCGGCTCGCCGGAGGGCGAGCTCGCCATCGTCCAGGCCTGCCTCTATCTCGCGACCGCCCCGAAGTCGAACGCGGCCTACACGGCGCAGAAGGCCGCCTGGGGCGCGGCCAGGGATACGGGCTCGCTGATGCCGCCCAAGAACATCCTCAACGCCCCGACCAAGCTGATGAAGCAGATCGGCTACGGCAAAGGCTATGAATATGATCACGACGCGGAAGGGGGCTTTTCCGGCTCCGATTACTGGCCCGAGGAGATGGAGCCGCGCACCTTCTACGCGCCGACCGACCGAGGCTTCGAAAAGAAGATCGCCGAGCGCATCGCCTGGTGGGAGGAGCAGCGAAATGCGAGACGTCGCTAGAGCCGCCTTGTTCGCGCTGGCGCTCGTCGCAGCGGCTTCGGCCGCCGCCCAGGAGCCGGCGCTTTCGACGGAGCTGGAGCAGTCGCTCGGCCGGCTTACCCGCGCCCCTGCCGTTCCGCAGACGCTTCGTGACGTGGTCAGGGAAGCTTCCCGCGAACGGCTGATCGTGCGCCGCATCCGTGGCGACGACATTGTGATCGATATCGACGATCGCGAGGCCGAGGGTTTGAGCGCGTTCCTCAATGGACGCTTCGTCGGCTTTTCCTATGCCGGCTACGAGTTCTTCGGCTACACTTTGATCGACCGGGCGGCGGCAGGCGAAGCCGCGCTTCTCGACACCGGCGACCGCCCCGTTTTTTCGAGCGACGGACGCTATTTCGCCTCCGCCGTCATCACCGAGAACGGCTATGGCGATCCGGAAGGAGTCACCGTGTGGGAGGTGCTCCCCGATCGCACCGCCCGCCGCTTCTACACCGACGCGCTGCCGCGCGGCATCGACTGGCGGGTCGACGGGTGGCCGCGCGACGACTGCGTGGCGATCAGCGCCATCGAATATGGCTGGGAGCCGCCCGCGGGGCTCGGCCTCGAGGAAGCGATGAGCCGCGCGCCGCGCATGCAATTCGAGATCGTGCTCGACGACGCCGGCGCCGCGCTGACGCGCAGCGTCGCGAGCACAGTTTGCGGCGTCAGCCCGAGCGAGTGACGCCCGTGGCCGAGCCGCTCGACAGCTGGGACAAGGCCGTCGCGTTCGCGCTCAGCCTTCCCGACGCGATCTTGTCCACGAGCTATGGGCGCCCGGCGGTCAAGGTGGCGTCAAACGGCCGTGCCTTTCTCTACACCGGCCATGAGGAAAGAACCTCGTTCGGCGTCGGGATCGACCTCGATACTGTCGAAATCCTCAAGGAGACCGATCCGGACACGTTTTGGCAGTCGCCGCATTACGAAGGCTGGCCGGCGGTCCTGATCCGTTACGACAGCGCCGACCCGGAGCGGGTGCGCGATATCGTTCGCCGCTCCCACGCCTGGACGGCCGCAAAGCCCCGGCCCAGGCCGCGGAAGAAGTGACCCGTTTCGTCCGCTTCGCCGCCATCGACTGGTCGGGCGCCAAGGGCCGCCGTCACAAGGGCATCGCGGTAGCGGTCTGCGCGGCCGACGGCGGCCCTCCCGAGCTCGTGCGGGCGCGCCATGCATGGTCGCGCGAGGATCTGCTCGAGTGGCTGATCGAGGAAGCGGAACGGATGCCGACCCTTTTCGGCTTCGATTTCAGCTTTGCGCCGCCGATCGCCGAGCGCGGCGAATATCTTCCCGGCGAGCCCGACGTCCCGTGCACCGCGCGGGAATTCTGGGCCTATGTCGATCGCCTCTGCGACGATGAGGATCTGGGCGCCGCCAGCTTCCTGGAGCGCGCGCATCGACGCCATTTCTATTTTGGCGCCGCCGACGGCGTCAAGGCGGATTTCGTCCGGTTCCGCCAGTGCGACGCGCGGCTGAACCTGCAGGGCGGGCGCAAGACCGCCTCGGCCTATGATGCGATCGGTGCGGCGCAGGTGGCAAAAGCGAGCTTTTCGGGCATGCGGCTGCTCCGCCGGCTCGACGGCAAGGTCGCGATCTGGCCGATGGACGCGATCCCCGAGTGCGGCAGCGTCGTCGTCGAAATCTATACGCGCATCTATCTGCGGCGCGCCGGCTTGTCCGGAACGAAGCTGCGCTCCCGCGCCGAGCTTAACCGCGCCCTCGCCGGCCTCGGCAGCCCACCGGTGCGGCTTCGCTTCGAGCCGAACGACCATCAAACCGATGCGCTGGTGACGGTGGCGGGGATGCGGGCGCTGGCCGCGGCGGAGGCGGACCCGTTCGCGCCGGAAGGTCTCACGCCGGAGCTCGCGCGCACCGAGGGCTGGACGTTCGGAATTCATTAGACCATCTGGGCGTAGGACGGCCGGGCCGGGTTAGCTCAGCTGGTAGAGCAACCGCCTTGTAAGCGGTAGGTCGTCGGTTCGAGTCCGACACCCGGCACCAGCGCGCCTTGCCTGCGGTCACGCCTCGGGGCGAGCAGCCTTGCGACGGCCCCGCCGGGCGGGCGCGGCACCGGTCTCGCCCGCTTTGCCTTTGGCGCCGCCGGCCTTGCCCCGGCGGCCTTTGGCGCTCCCGCCCTCGCTCCCGCCCGCGGCGCCTGCGGCGGCCTTGGCCCGGTCGCTGCGGATCCGCCCGAGGCCGATAGACTTGGCCATTTCGCGGCGGCGCTCGGAATAGTTGGGCGCGGTCAGCGGATAGGCGTCGGGGAGCCCGTAATCCTTGCGATACTGGTCCGGAGTCATGCCGTGGGCGCTCATCAGGTGGCGGCGAAGCGTTTTCTGCTTACGCCCGCACTCCATGCACACGATATAGTCCGGTTTCACCGATGCCCGGACGGAGACGAGCGGCGTCTTCTTCTCCTCCTCCGGCGCCGCTTGCTGCTGCGAAAGGCCGGCGAGCGCCTGATGCACGCGCTGAATGAGGTCGGGCATGTCGCTGGGCGAGACCCGATTGTTGGAGACGTGGGAGGCGACGATGTCGGAGGTAAGGGTAATCAGATCGGTGGCTTCCATGGCAATAACTCCTGTGGCTTTGTGGCGCCTCTAGAGTATTGCGGGGTCCATCCTCAAGCCGTTGGAACTTCCAATCCGATCAAACTGAAATTTTTCGTAGCAACGGTGGGCGCGCCGCAAATGTCGGAGGGCGCGGGGATCGGCCGGCCGTCGACACAATAAGAGGAAAGAACCGCCTCGAGGATCGGCTGCACGTTGGCAAGCGCCTCTTCCTCGGTCGATCCGAAGGCGGCGGCCTCGGGGACGTCGACGAGACGGACCAGGATCTGCCCGTCTTCGGTCGGGATAAGTCGCGCGGGATAGCTCAGCACGAGCGGTCGAAGCCCCTGATGTAGGTTAGTTCTAGGCAGAACCCTCTATAAATCAGGGGGTTCCGACCGAACCGAAAAGATGCGGCGCGTCCTGGGAGACGGCTTCTATCCCCGCTATCCTCGCTATCCACAGGCGGGCGGCGCTGGCGCGAATCGGCTCGCGCGGCCATGGTCCGGTTCGCGGCCGGGGAGCGACTTCGGAAACGAAGGTGCCTCTTCGGAAGCGGCCAAGGCTGGAAGCGGCGGACCTCCGCGAGGAGTAAGCCGCCAAGGCAGTGGCCGGGCGTCGGAAGGGAGAAGAGCGAGGCGGCGGCGCAAGCCAAGGCCGAACCCACTTTCCTTCAGACGTCCAGCGCGACCGGAGCCTTCGGGCGAAGGAAGCGCGAAAGGGAACCTGCCGGGATTCGCCGGTGGGAACCCGATGGGACCGACGGAGGCCGAAAGGCCTCCGCCGGAACCGCGCCGGGAGCGGCGCCGGGGCCTTCGGGTCCGGCGCGGTCCCTGGAAGAGCGGGGGCTGGTGGCGACACCAGCCCCCGTTTGCTTTGCGGCCGACGGAACCCGCGGCTGCGCCGGGCTTTTCCCCCGCTACACCCGCGAACGGAGACTGGGCGAATGGAAGGCCGCAAAGCAATTCTGTACCGGATGGTGCTCCCCGACCATGTGTGCCCCTACGGCGTTCGCGCCAAGCAATTGCTGGAGGAGCAGGGCTTCGAGGTCGAGGAACATGTCCTCGGCTCGCGCGAGGAGGTCGACGCCTTCAAGGCCGAGCACGACGTGCGCACGACTCCGCAGATCTTTATCAACGGCGCGCACATCGGCGGAAGCGACGATCTTGCCCGCTTTCTCGAGACCGCCTGAGCCTGGATTTTCGGCGGCTCCCCTGCGCTTCGGACGTTCATTTTAGCGCTTTGCCCGTGCTAGAAGGGGCTGGTGGGGGCGAGCTTAGGGGCAGCGGCGCGCAGACGCACGGGACGCGGGTGGCAGGCGACGCTCGTCGCGTCCGCCTGCGCGCTCTTCGCCGAAAGCCACGCGGCCGCCCGCCCCGCGGGGCCGGAAGAGGCACCCCCCTCACCTCTCGAGCTGTCGCTCGCCTACAAGGCTGAAGGCTGGGCGGTGCCGGCGGGGCGGGCCGAGGGCACCCGCTACCTCGACAATCTCGATCTCGGCCTGACGCTGGATCTCGAGCCGCTCGGATGGGAGGGCGCCACCTTCGCCGCCTCCGGCCTCTACAATAATCGCAGCCAGCTTACCGAGGCGCTGGTCGGCGACTTCCAGACGATCAGCAACATCGACAATGACGGCTCGCCCCGTCTTTACGAGCTGTGGCTCGAGCAGCGGCTCGGGCAAGGGTTGCGCGCCAAGCTGGGCGTCATCGACCTCAACAGTGAGTTCGACGTCAACGAGTTGGGCGGCCTGTTCATCAACTCGTCCCACGGCATCGCGCCCGACTTCAGCCAGATCGGCGCAAACGGCCCTTCGATCTTCCCCGCGCCCGGCCTCGGGGCGATGGCGGAAGCGGAAATCCGCGCCTGGCGGGTTCGCATCGGCCTGTTCGAGGGCATCCCGCGCGATCCGGAACGGCCGCGCCGCACCGTTTTCGGCTTGACGCGCGGGGAAGGCGTCCTCGTGGTGGCCGAAGGCGAGCGCCGCTGGTCCGGCGGCCGCGCCGTCCTGGGATTGCGCCATCACAGCGGCGATTTCGAGCGGTGGGGCGCACCCGCCGGCACGGCGCCTGCCCAAAGCGAAGGCTCATCCGGCGCATATCTGATCGTGGAGAACCGTCTTGCAGGCAGCGCGGCTGTGCAGCTGCTCGGCTTTGCGAGGATCGGGCTGGCCGAGCGCCGGATCCATGAGGTCGAGTTGTACACCGGAGCGGGGCTCGTCCTGCAGGGACCGCTCCTGGGCTTCGGCGGCGAGCAGCTCGGGCTGGCGCTCGCTTCGGCGTGGAGCGGAGCGCCATACCGGGTTTCGCTCGACGATGGCGGCACCCGGCACGAAACGGCGGTGGAGCTTACCTACAGCGTCCCGGTCCTTTCCTGGCTGACGGTGCAGCCGGACCTGCAATGGATCGTCAATCCGGGCTTCAGGCCCCGCACCGGCGACGCGCTCGCGCTCGGCGTGCGCCTCACAGCGTCATTCGCATGGCGCCCGGCTAGAGCAGGTAACGAAGGCGCACCGTCTGGCGCATCGGCGCGCCGCTGAAGTCGAAGCGCACGTCCCGGTAGTGCGGTGGGCCCATGCGAAGGCGCGGGTTGCGCGAGAAGCCGAAGCCCTCGCGCGGGATCCCCATCAGCCGGTCGAGCCGACCGTTGCCGTTCTCGTCGTGCATCACCGCCAGCGCCCACGTGCCCGGAGCGAGGCCGGAAAGGTGGATGGTCCCTGCCTCGGCCGGCGCGACGTTGCGCTTCACCGCCGCCGGATCGCGGTTACAGTCGGGGAAGAATTCCGGCCGGCGCGTCAGGCACAGCCGCACCAACCCGCGCCCGTTCCGGAGGCCCTGCACCTCGATTTCGAGGTTGCCCCCCTGCCCCGCCGCCGGCACCGCCGACGTCAGCAGCGCCAGCGGCACGAGGGCGAGAATCGCCGAACGCGCCGAGGCCGCGGTCGGTCCCGCACAGCCGATCCCAGAAACGGAAATAAAGGCCATAATTGCATCCATATTGCTGGTGGTGGCGCTGATGATGGCTGGCGGTGATCAGCCAGGCGCCGGCGCGGCCCTCCACCAGGCGGTCCGGAAACAGCTCCCACCCCATGTGATTGGTCACGCCCATCACCGTCATCACCGTCAGGACGGCGAAGAGCGCCCCGACGTGGATCGGAATAAGGAGCACGAGCGCGGGAATGACGACCGCGCCGGTGAGCGCCTCGAGCGGATGGAAGCTCATCGCCGCCCAGGCCGTCGGCGGGCGGCTGGCATGGTGAACCGCGTGCGCGGCCCGGAACAGCCTGGGCCGATGCATCCAGCGGTGCGTCCAGTAGAACCAGGCGTCGTGGAGGAGCAGGTAGACGAGCACCGAGGCGGGAATCCACCAGACGGGGTGAGCCCCGGCGTCGGTATAAACGCGGGTCCAGCCATGCTCCTGCCAGCCCCAGGCGAGCAGCCCCGCCGGGGCGCCGTAGATGACGGCGCTCGCCAGCGACCAGCCGATCTCGCGGCGAATCTGCCGGTCCCGGCCGCCGTAAAGACCGGGGAAGCGCCGCCTCGTCAGCCAGGCGAACCCGCCGCTCACGGCCAGATAGCGAAGGCCGACGATCCCGGTCATCGCGGCGATCGACCCGGCCATGGCGAAAGCGAGGCTCATCGGGCGACCCTTACAACAGCCTTGCCGGCTGCGTAAGGAGGGCGCCGTGAGCGGGAACAAAGATAGGGTGGTGATTGCCGGCGGCGGCCTTGCGGGCTCGCTGGCCGCGCTCGCGCTCGCCAAGCTGCGCCCGGAGATCGAGCTGCTGCTGGTCGAACAGGGCGGGACCTTCGGGGGCAACCATATCTGGTCGTTCTTCGACGCAGATGTTGCGCCGGAGGATCGCTGGCTCGTCGACCCGTTCGTGGACCGGCGCTGGGAGAGCTACGATGTCCGCTTTCCGGGACGCGAGCGGACGCTCGCGAGCGGCTACAACAGCAGCCGTTCGGAGCTGCTCGACCGCCTGGTGCGGGAACGGCTCCGGCCCGATCAGTATCGGCTCGGCGCCACCCCTGACGAAGGTGAGATCCACATCGACGCCCGCGGCGCCTGCGCGCTCGATGCGCTGGAGCTCGGCTGGCAGAAGTTCGTCGGCCGGGAATATCGGCTCGCCCGGCCCCACGGGCTGGAACGGCCGGTGGTCATGGACGCGACCGTCGATCAGGCCGAGGGCTATCGCTTCGTCTACTGCCTTCCCTTCGGCGACGACCGGCTGCTCATCGAGGACACCTATTATTCGAGCGATGCGACGCTCGACCGCGACGAGATCGGAAGGCGGATCGAAACCTATGCCCGGGCGCGCAGCTGGGAATTCGCCGAACTCGAGAAGGAAGAAACGGGCGTGCTCCCAGTCGCCACGGGCGGGGACTTCGACGCCTTCTGGCCCGCCGACGACCGTCGCGGGCGAATCGGACTTCGCGGCGGATTCTTCCATCCGACGACCGGCTACTCGCTGCCCGATGCCGTGCGGACGGCGATGCTCATCGCGTCCCAGAATGATTTTTCGAGTATCGGCGCAACGCTTCGAAATGAGGCGAAACGGCTTTGGCGGGCGCGCCGCTTCTACCGCCTTCTCGGCCGGATGCTGTTCCACGCCGCCGATCCGCCGGAGCGTTACCGCGTCCTGCAGCATTTCTACCGGCTGGACCGAAGCGTGATCGAGCGCTTCTACGCCGCCCGCTCGACCGCGGCCGACGGCTTGCGAATCCTCGGCGGCCGGCCGCCGGTGGCCATCGCTCGCGCGCTCAGGGCGTTATGGTCGTGAAGAAAGCGGCGGTGATCGGGGCCGGCTTCGGCGGCCTTGCGCTCGCGATCCGCTTGCAGGCGGCCGGCGTCGAGACCACGATCGTCGAAGCGCGCGACAAGCCCGGCGGCCGCGCCTATTTCTGGGAGCGCGACGGCTTCACCTTCGACGCCGGCCCGACTGTCATCACCGATCCGGATTGCCTGAAGGCCCTTTGGGCCCTGACCGGCGCCGATATCGCCGCCGACGTCGAATTGGTGCCGGTGACTCCCTTTTACCGCCTGTCATGGCCCGACGGGACCGTGTTCGACTATTCGAACGACGATGCCAGCCTCGACCGGCAGATCGAGGCGCTCGAACCCAGGGACGTGGGCGGATATCGCCGCTTCCTGCGCTATTCCGAAGGCGTCTTTCGCGAAGGCTATGAGAAGCTCGGGGCGGTGCCGTTCCTCGACTTCCGTTCGATGCTGCGCGCCGCGCCGAGCCTCGCCCGCTACCAGGCGTGGCGATCGGTCTATTCGATCGTCGCCAGCTACGTGCGCAACGAGAAGCTGCGCCAGGCGCTGTCCTTCCACACCTTGCTGGTTGGCGGGAACCCGCTTACGACCAGCGCGATCTATGCGCTGATCCACAAGCTGGAGCGCGACGGCGGCGTCTGGTTCGCCAAGGGCGGCACCAATGCGCTGGTCGCGGGCATGGCTCGCCATTTTAAGCGGCTGGGCGGGACGATCCGGCTCGCCGACCCGGTCGAGGCAATCGAAAGCGACGGCGCCCTCATCACCGCGGTGCGAACGCGCAACGGCTGGCGCGGCAAGTTCGACGCCGTCGCCGCCAATGCCGACGTTGTTCACACCTACGACCTCATCCACGGACACAGCCGCGGTGCTCGCGCCGCGGCGAAGCTGCGCCGCAAGCGCTTCTCCCCTTCCCTGTTCGTCGTCCATCTGGGCGTCCGCGGCACCTTTCCGGACGTGCCGCACCACAATATCCTGTTCGGCCCGCGCTATCAGGGCCTGCTCGGCGACATTTACGATCGCGGCCGCCTCGCCGACGACCCTTCGCTGTACATCCATCATCCGACCGCGACCGATCCCGCCATGGCTCCCGAAGGATGCTCGACTTTCTACGCGCTGGCGCCGGTGCCGCATCTCGGCAAGCTGCCGCTCGACTGGGAGGCGGCGGCGCCCGCGTATCGCGACCGGATCCTCGAAAACATCGAGCATCGGCTGCTCCCGGGGCTTCGCGACAGGATCGAGGTTCTCTTCCACTATACGCCGCAGGACTTCGCGGACGATCTCGGCGCGCATCTCGGCTCCGCATTCAGCCTCGAGCCGCTGTTGACTCAAAGCGCCTGGTTCCGCACCCACAATCGCGACGACGTCATTCCCAACCTGTATTTCGTCGGAGCCGGCACGCACCCCGGCGCCGGCATCCCGGGCGTCGTCGGAAGCGCCCAGGCGACGGCCGGGCTGATGCTCGATGACCTCCGCGGCTGAGCGCCCGTCGCTGCTGGCGGAGGCGGAGCGGACGATCCGCGCCGGTTCGAAATCCTTCCGCTTCGCCAGCAATTTGTTCGACCAGAAGACACGCGAGCGCGCCTGGCTGCTCTATGCCTGGTGCCGCGCCTGCGACGACATCGCCGACGGCCAGACGCTCGGCCACGGGGCGGTCGCGCCCGCCGATCCTCAGACGCGGATCGATCTGCTTCGGGCGCGGACCGAGCGCGCCTTGGCCGGCGAGAGGGTAGGGGTGGCCGCGTTCGACGCGCTGCGCATCGTGGCGGCCGAGTGCCGGATCCCGCGCGCATTCGTGGACGATCACCTCCGCGGCTTCGCGCTCGACGCCGAGGGCTGGCGGCCACAGACAGAGGCCGATCTGCTGCGCTATTGCTATCATGTCGCCGGCGCTGTCGGCTGCATGATGGCCATCGTCATGGGGGTGCGGCCCGACGAGGAGGAGATTCTCCACCGCGCCAGCGACCTCGGCATCGCCTTTCAGCTCGCCAATATCGCCCGTGACGTGGTTGAGGACTACGAGGTTGGCCGTCTCTACGTTCCGGCCGAATGGTTCCGCGCCGACGGCTTCGACGCTGAGGATCGCGCCGCGCTGGCCGCCCACGCGCGGCGGCTGGCAGAGCTGGCCGAGCGCTATGAAGTCTCCGCCCGCATCGGCGCGGCGCGGCTCCCGTTCCGGTCGCGCTGGGCAGTGCTCGCGGCCGCCAACATCTATGGCGGCATCGCCCGCAAGGTCGCCGCCAGGGCGGAACGCGCCTGGGACAGCCGCACGGTGATCCACAAGCCGGCCAAGTTCCTGCTTGTTCTGCGCGCGCTCGGCGAATGCGCCGATCAGCCCGCGCCGGTGGTGCGCGACGGCCTCTGGACCCGCTCCGTGGGGCCTTAGGACCCGAGCGGAGCCCGCATCCCCACCCGCTCGCGCCGCTGGAGCTCGGACTTGAGCCTCTCGGCCGGCGGCGCCCACAGAAAGCCGAAGCTGACGGCGCCCGCCTTCGTTTCGACCGCATGGTGGAGGCGGTGCGCCTGCACGATGCGCTTCATATAGGGTGAGCGGGCGACGTAGCGATGGGCGATGCGCTTGTGGACGATGACGTCGTGGAAGCCGAAATAGATGGCCCCATAAGCGGCGATCGCCGCCCCTACCCAGATCGTCCAGCTTCCCCAGCCGAGATTAACCCCGCCGAAAATCAATGTGATGGAGGGCAGGGCGAAGATGACGGCGTAAAGATCGTTCGCCTCGAAGCGGCCGCCGTGCGCACGGTGGTGGCTGGCATGGAGGAACCAGCCCGGCCCGTGCATCACCCAGCGATGCGCGGCATAGGCGACCGCTTCCATCGCCATCACCGTCGCGAGGAACAGCGCGGGGCCAGAGAGCCAGTTCATGGGCCGCGCTATACGCCGTTCGGCGGCGGCACGCCATTTCCCTGATCGGAGCGAACGCGGACGAGCGGCTCTGAAGCGGTGAAGCCCGGCGGCCGCCGAATCGAAAATGTCAAGCCAAACTGGCGTTACCGGCGATCGGTCATTGACGCTCCCCTCCCCCGCTCCTATATCGCGCTCCTCACCACAGCCTTTCGGAACAGGATGCGTCGTCGCGCCGCGCATTCAACGCATGGATCGGCTGAGGTTTCAGGACGCTCCAAGCTGCGATTTCCGAACCGGAAATCTGCGGCTTTTTGCGTTTCTGCGCGCCTTTAGATCGAACTCCCGGCGGGCCGGGAGTCGGTGAGAGAAACGAGATCCCGGCCCCCCGCCGGGACGACCCCGGCCTTCGCCGGGGCAGGCGAGAAGAGGCAGATAAACCTACATGGCGACCAAGGCAGCTCCGGTTCTCGAGACCCGGCCCACCGCGTCCAAGCGCATCCGCAAGATTTTCGGCAACATTCACGAAGTCAGCGAAATGCCGAACCTCATCGAGGTTCAGCGCGAGAGCTACGAGCAGTTCCTCCGCTCGCGGCCGCAGGACGGCTATGTGTCCGGCCTCGAAAAGACGCTCCGCAGCGTCTTCCCGATCCGCGACTTCGCGGGCACCGCCGAGCTCGACTTCGTCCATTACGAGCTCGAGGACCCCAAATACGACGTCGACGAATGCCGCCAGCGCGGGATGACCTATGCGGCGCCTATGCGCGTGACGCTGCGCCTCATCGTGTTCGAAGTCGATCCCGACACCGAGACCCGCTCCGTTTTGGATATCAAGGAGCAGGACGTCTACATGGGCGACATGCCGCTGATGACGAAGAACGGCACGTTCATCATCAACGGCACCGAGCGGGTCATCGTCAGCCAGATGCACCGCAGCCCCGGCGTCCTCTTCGACCATGACCGCGGCAAGACGCATGCCTCGGGCAAATATCTCTTCGCCGCGCGGGTCATCCCCTATCGCGGCTCGTGGCTCGACTTCGAGTTCGACGCCAAGGACATCGTCAACGTCCGCATCGACCGCAAGCGCAAGCTGCCGGTGACCGCGCTCCTCCACGCGCTCGGCCTGTCGAGCGAGGAAATCCTCAACACCTTTTACGACCGCGTCGCCTAGGTCCGCGGCAAGGGCGGATGGCAGGTGCCGTTCGTCGCCGAGCAGTGGCGCGGCCAGAAGCCGAGCTTCGACATCGTCAACGGCGATTCGGGCGAGGTCGTGTTCCCGGCCGGCCAGAAGATCAGCCCGCGCGCCGCCAACAAGGCCGCCAAGGACGGTCTTGCCAACCTCATCATCCCGACCGAGGAGATTTTCGGCCGCTACAGCGCCTACGACCTCGTCAACGAGAGCACCGGCGAAATCTATATCGAGGCCGGCGACGAAGTGACCGCCGAGAATCTGGAGCGCCTCGACCAGGCCGGCATCGACCGGATCGAGCTGCTCGACATCGACCACGTCAATACCGGCGCGTGGATGCGTAATACCCTGAAGGCGGACAAGGCCGAGGACCGCGACCAGGCGCTCTCCGACATCTACCGGGTCATGCGCCCGGGCGAGCCGCCGACCCGCGAGACCGCCGAGGCTCTGTTCGCCGGTTTGTTCTTCGACCCGGAGCGCTACGACCTCAGCGCCGTCGGCCGCGTCAAGCTCAACATGCGCCTCGGCCTCGACGCCGAGGACACGATCACGACGCTTCGCACCGAGGACATCGTCGCGGTCGTCAAGGAGCTGGTGAACCTCAAGGACGGCAAGGGCGAGATCGACGACATCGACAATCTCGGCAACCGCCGCGTGCGCTCGGTCGGCGAGCTGCTCGAGAACCAGTATCGCGTCGGCCTGCTCCGTATGGAGCGGGCGGTGAAGGAGCGCATGTCGAGCGTGGACGTGTCCACGGTCATGCCGAACGACCTCATCAACGCCAAGCCGGCGGTGGCCGCGGTGCGCGAGTTCTTCGGCTCCTCGCAGCTCTCGCAGTTCATGGACCAGACCAACCCGCTTTCGGAAGTGACCCACAAACGGCGCGTGTCGGCGCTCGGGCCGGGCGGCCTCACCCGGGAGCGCGCGGGCTTCGAGGTGCGCGACGTCCACCCGACCCATTATGGCCGGATCTGCCCGATCGAGACCCCGGAAGGGCCGAATATCGGCCTGATCAACAGTCTCGCCAGCTTCAGCCGGGTCAATAAATACGGCTTCATCGAGACCCCCTACCGGCGTGTCGTCGACGGCAAGGTGACGAGCGAGGTCATCTATCTGTCGGCGATGGAGGAGGCCAAGCACACCATCGCCCAGGCCAATGCCGAGCTGAACGAGGACCGCTCGTTCGGCGAGGAGATCGTCTCCTCGCGGCGGGCCGGCGACTTCCTGATGGCGCCGCGCGAGCAGATCACGCTGATGGACGTCAGCCCGAAGCAGCTCGTCTCGGTCGCGGCCTCGCTGATCCCGTTCCTGGAGAATGACGACGCCAACCGCGCGCTGATGGGATCGAACATGCAGCGCCAGGCAGTGCCGCTCGTCCGCGCCGAGGCCCCTTTGGTCGGCACCGGCATGGAGGAGACGGTGGCGCGCGATTCCGGCGCGGCGATCGCCGCCCGGCGCTCGGGCTTCGTCGACCAGGTCGACGCCGCCCGCATCGTCATCCGCGCGACCGAGGACGTCGAGGCCGGCAAGTCGGGCGTCGACATCTACACGCTGATGAAGTTCCAGCGCTCCAACCAGAATACCTGCATCAACCAGCGTCCGCTGGTGAAGAAGGGCGACTTCGTCCGGCAGGGCGACGTCATCGCCGACGGTCCGTCGACCGACCTCGGCGAGCTGGCCCTGGGCCGCAACGTGCTGGTCGCGTTCATGCCGTGGAACGGCTACAATTTCGAGGATTCGATCTTGATCTCCGAGCGGATCGTGAAGGACGACGTCTTCACGTCGATCCACATCGAAGAGTTCGAGGTGATGGCCCGCGACACCAAGCTCGGGCCCGAGGATATCACCCGCGACATCCCGAACGTCGGTGAGGAAGCGCTCCGCAACCTCGACGAGGCCGGCATCGTCTATATCGGCGCCGAGGTCGAGCCGGGCGACATCCTGTGCGGCAAGATCACGCCGAAGGGCGAGAGCCCGATGACTCCGGAGGAGAAGCTCCTCCGCGCTATCTTCGGCGAAAAGGCGTCTGACGTGCGCGACACGTCGCTGCGCCTGCCGCCGGGCGTCCAGGGCACCGTCGTCGAGGTGCGAGTGTTCAACCGGCACGGCATCGACATCGACGACCGTACCCGCGCCATTCAGACCGAGGAGAAGGACCGGCTTCGCAAGGACGCCGAGGACGAGCGCAACATCCTGAAGCGCTCTTCCTACGCCCGCCTTCGCGAGATGCTGCTCGGCCAGACCGTCACCGCTGCGCCCAAGGGCGTCAAGAAAGGCGGGACGATCGACGCCGAGACGCTCGACGGCGTCGAGCCGCACGAATGGTGGAAGTTCGCCGTCAAGGAGGATTCCGTCCAGTCCGACCTCGAGGCGGTCCGCGCCCAATATGACGAGGCCGAAGCCGCGATCCGGCGCCGGCTCGAGGACCGCATCGAGAAGCTCGAGCGCGGCGACGAGCTGCCGCCTGGCGTGCTCAAGATGGTCAAGGTGTTCGTCGCGGTGAAGCGCAAGCTCCAGCCGGGCGACAAAATGGCCGGCCGTCACGGCAACAAGGGCGTCATCAGCCGCATCCTGCCCGAGGAAGACATGCCCTTCCTCGAGGACGGGACTCCTGCCGACATCGTGCTCAACCCGCTCGGCGTGCCGTCGCGAATGAACGTCGGGCAGATTTTCGAGACCCATCTCGGCTGGGCCGCCCGCGGCCTTGGCCGGCAGGTCGCGGCCCTGCTCGAGGACATTCGCTCCAAGAGCGAGGGCCTTGAGAGCGGCGACGCCGGCCGGATCCGGCAGACGCTGAAGGACATTTACGGCGAAAATTACCATGCCGAGATCGACGCGCGAGAGGACGACCAGCTGCTCGAGCTGGCCGACAACCTCACCAACGGCATCCCGATGGGGACGCCGGTGTTCGACGGCGCCAAGGAGGCCGACGTCTCCGCGATGCTGACGAAGGCGGGGCTCGACGAGAGCGGCCAGGTGGTCCTGTTCGACGGGCGCACCGGTGAGCCGTTCGACCGCAAGGTGACCGTGGGCTACATCTACATGCTGAAGCTCCACCACCTGGTCGACGACAAGATCCACGCCCGCTCGATCGGCCCTTACTCCCTCGTCACCCAGCAGCCGCTGGGCGGCAAGGCGCAGTTCGGCGGCCAGCGCTTCGGCGAGATGGAGGTGTGGGCACTCCAGGCTTACGGCGCCGCTTACACGCTCCAGGAAATGCTGACGGTGAAGTCGGACGACGTGATCGGCCGAACCAAGGTCTACGAGGCGATCGTCAAGGGCGACGACACGTTCGAGGCCGGCATCCCGGAGAGCTTCAACGTGCTGGTGAAGGAGATGCGCTCGCTCGGCCTCAACGTCGAGCTGAACAGCATCATCGACCCCGACGACGAACTCGCCCAAGCGGCGGAGTGACGGTCCCGACGGCCGGTCCGAAGATTGAATCCCCAGCCCTGCAAACGGGCCTAGGAGTTAAACGATGAACGAGATGACCACCTTCGCCAATCCGGTCGCCAAGCCGGAGACGTTCGACCAGATCAAGATCGGGATCGCTTCCCCGGAGCGCATCCGCTCCTGGTCGTTCGGCGAGATCAAGAAGCCCGAGACGATCAACTACCGCACGTTCAAGCCCGAGCGCGACGGCCTGTTCTGCGCGCGCATCTTCGGTCCGATCAAGGATTATGAGTGCCTGTGCGGCAAGTATAAGCGCATGAAATATAAAGGCATCGTCTGCGAGAAGTGCGGCGTGGAGGTCACCGTCTCGAAGGTCCGCCGCGAACGCATGGGGCATATCGAGCTGGCCGCGCCGGTCGCCCATATCTGGTTCCTGAAGTCGCTGCCGAGCCGCATCGGCCTGCTCCTCGACATGCAATTGAAGCAGCTCGAGCGCGTCCTCTATTTCGAAAGCTACATCGTCACCGAGCCCGGCCTGACGCCGCTGGAGAAGTTCCAGCTCCTCACCGAGGACGAGCTGCTCGACGCCCAGGACGAATATGGCGAGGACGCCTTCACGGCCGGCATCGGCGCCGAGGCGGTCAAGCAGATGCTGATCGACCTCGACCTGGAGGGCGAGCGCGAGCAGCTGCTGACCGAGCTGGCCGAGACCAAGTCCGAGCTGAAGCCCAAGAAGATCATCAAGCGGCTCAAGGTCGTCGAGAGCTTCCTCGAATCCGGCAACCGTCCGGAATGGATGATCCTCGACGTCGTCCCGGTCATCCCGCCCGAGCTTCGCCCGCTCGTGCCGCTCGACGGCGGCCGCTTCGCGACGTCGGACCTCAACGACCTCTATCGCCGCGTCATCAACCGCAACAACCGCCTGAAGCGGCTGATGGAGCTTCGCGCGCCGGACATCATCGTGCGCAACGAGAAGCGCATGCTCCAGGAGGCCGTCGACGCTTTGTTCGACAACGGCCGCCGCGGCCGCACGATCACCGGCGCCAACAAGCGTCCGCTGAAGTCGCTCAGCGACATGCTGAAGGGCAAGCAGGGCCGCTTCCGCCAGAATTTGCTCGGCAAGCGCGTCGACTATTCCGGCCGTTCGGTCATCGTCACCGGTCCGGAGCTCAAGCTCCACCAGTGCGGCCTGCCCAAGAAGATGGCGCTCGAGCTGTTCAAGCCGTTCATCTACTCGCGCCTCGACGCCAAGGGTCTCTCCATGACCCTGAAGCAGGCGAAGAAGTGGGTCGAGAAGGAGCGCAAGGAAGTCTGGGACATCCTCGACGAGGTGATCCGCGAGCATCCGGTGCTCCTCAACCGCGCGCCGACGCTCCACCGGCTCGGTATCCAGGCGTTCGAGCCGGTGCTGATCGAGGGCAAGGCGATCCAGCTGCACCCGCTGGTCTGCGCGGCGTTCAACGCCGATTTCGACGGCGACCAGATGGCTGTGCACGTGCCCCTGAGCCTCGAGGCCCAGCTGGAAGCGCGCGTGCTGATGATGTCGACCAACAACATCCTGTCGCCCGCCAACGGCAAGCCGATCATCGTGCCTTCGCAGGACATGGTCCTCGGCCTTTATTATCTGTCGATGGAGCGCGAGGGCGAACCGGGCGAAGGCTCGATGCTTTCCGACATGTCGGAGGTCCACCAGGCCCTGTTCAACAAGTCGGTGACGCTGCACACCAAGATCGTCAGCCGAGTCCCGCAGACGGGCGAGGACGGCAAGGTCCGGATGGAGCGCTTCGAGACGACGCCGGGCCGGATGCTGCTCGGCGAGACCCTGCCGAAGAGCCACAAGGTTCCCTTCGAGACGGTCAACCGCCTCCTCACCAAGAAGGAGATCGCGGACGTCATCGACATCGTCTACCGCCACACCGGCCAAAAGGAGACGGTGCTGTTCGCCGACGCGATCATGGCGCTGGGCTTCCGCCACGCGTTCCAGGCCGGCATTTCCTTCGGCAAGGACGACATGATCATCCCGCACGAGAAGGTGGCGATGGTCGACGAGACCCGCGCGCTCGTGAAGGATTATGAACAGCAATATCAGGACGGCCTGATCACCCAGCAGGAGAAGTACAACAAGGTGATCGACGCCTGGAGCCGCTGCGGCGACCAGGTCGCCAACGCCATGATGGAAAAGATCAAGGCGCAGCCCAAGGACGAAAGCGGGCGGATGGCGCCGATCAACTCGATTTACATGATGGCCCATTCGGGCGCGCGCGGCAGCCAAGCACAGATGAAGCAGCTCGCGGGTATGCGTGGCCTGATGGCCAAGCCGTCGGGCGAGATCATCGAGACGCCGATCATCTCCAACTTCAAGGAGGGGCTCACGGTCCTCGAATATTTCAACTCGACCCACGGCGCCCGCAAGGGCCTGGCTGACACGGCGCTGAAGACGGCCAATTCAGGCTATCTGACCCGGCGCCTCGTCGACGTGTCGCAGGATTGCGTCATCGTCGAGGAGGATTGCGGCACCGACAACAGCCTCGACATGCGCGCCATCGTCCAGGGCGGCGCGGTGATCGCGTCGCTCGGCGAGCGCATCCTCGGCCGCACCCCGGCCGAAGACGTGGTCGATGCCAAGTTGGGCGAGACGATCGCCCGCGAGGGCGACCTGATCGACGAGGCCGCGGCGTTAAAGATCGACGAGATGGGGATCCAGTCGGTCCACATCCGTTCGCCTTTGGTCTGCGAAAGCGAGATGGGCGTGTGCGCCCGCTGCTACGGGCGCGACCTCGCGCGCGGGACGCCGGTGAATATCGGCGAGGCGGTCGGCGTGATCGCCGCCCAGTCGATCGGCGAGCCGGGCACCCAGCTGACGATGCGGACCTTCCACATCGGCGGCGCCGCCCAGCTGAACGAAACGTCGAGCCTCGAGGCGCCGGTCGACGGTACCGTCGAGCTTCGCGATTTGCCGGTCATCATCGACCCGCGCGGCCGTCATGTCGCCATGGCCCGCAACGGCGAGCTCGCCATTGTCGACATGGACGGGCGCGAGCGTGCATCTCATCGTATACCTTACGGCGCCCACCTTATGGTGGAGCACGGTCATATCGCGAGCAAGGGCGATCGTCTCGCCGAATGGGATCCGTTCATGATGCCGGTGATCACCGAAAAGGGCGGCGTCGTGAAGTTCCAGGACCTGATCGAGGGCAAGACGCTCACCGAGCAGACCGACGAAGCGACCGGCATCGCCCAGCGGGTGGTGACCGACTATCGCGCATCGGGCCGGACCAAGGAGGATCTTCGCCCCCGAATCACCCTGCTCGACGAGGAGAGCGGCGAGGCTGCGCGCTACATGCTGGCGCCCGGCGCGATGCTGTCCGTGGAAGATGGCCAGAAGGTGGAGGCGGGCGAGGTGCTCGCCCGCGTCAGCCGCGAGGCCGCCAAGACCCGCGACATCACCGGCGGTCTGCCGCGCGTCGCCGAGCTGTTCGAGGCGCGCAAGCCCAAGGAGAATGCGATCATCGCCAAGGTCTCCGGCCGGATCGCCTTCGGCAAGGACTATAAGGCCAAGCGCAAGATCGCGATCATCCCCGAGGAGGGCGGCGATCCGGTCGAATATCTGGTGCCGAAGTCGAAGGTCATCGACGTGCAGGAAGGCGACTTCGTCAAGCGCGGCGACAACCTGATCGGCGGCAGCCCCGACCCGCACGACATCCTTGAGGTGCTCGGGGTCAAGGCGCTGGCCGAATATCTCGTGTCGGAGATCCAGGAAGTCTACCGCCTCCAGGGCGTGAAGATCAACGACAAGCATATCGAGGTGATCGTTCGACAGATGCTGCAGAAGGTCGAGATTACGGAAAGCGGCGATTCGACGTTCCTGGTCGGCGAGCAGGTCGACCGGCAGGAGATGAACGAAGCCAATGCGAAGCTGAAGGCGGGCAAGAAGCGCCTCGCCGAAGGCAAGCCGGTCCTGCTCGGAATCACCAAGGCGAGCCTGCAGACCCGCAGCTTCATCTCGGCGGCCTCGTTCCAGGAGACGACCCGAGTCCTCACCGAAGCCTCGGTGCAGGGCAAGATCGACAGCCTGGAGGGCCTCAAGGAGAATGTCATCGTCGGCCGCCTTATCCCGGCCGGCACCGGGGCGGGCATGAAGCGGATGCGGATTGCGGCCTCGTCGCGCGACGCGGCGCTTCGCGCGCAGCATCGGGCGATCCAGGAATCGCTGATTGCGGCCAATTCGGCGGAGGAAGAGCATGCCGCCGAGCTCGCCCAGGGGCTGGAAGCGGCGATCAACGCCGATCCGCTGGCCGAGGTCGCTCCGAGCGGCCACGGCACCGACGCCGACGCCGGCGACTATCTCAAGACCCCCGCCGACGCCGACCGCGGCTGAGGCGAACCCTTGAGCCTGTAAACGATCGCGGCCCCGCCGGACCCCCGGCGGGGCCGTTTTCGTTGGATGGTCATGAAGGAAGCGCTGACCCTCGTCATGCTGGCGATGCTGATCCTGCCGGTGCTGTTCGGCGTGCGCCGGCTGCGCCGCTCGATCCGCGACCGGCCGCCGCTTTCGCCGCCCGCGCGCGGGGGCGACGATGCTTTGCCTTAGCCGCCGCGACCCCCTATCGCGCCTGTGATGGACGCCACCGCCCTTCGCGTCGCCTTGTTCAGCGGCAATTACAACTATGTTCGCGACGGCGCTAACCAGGCGCTGAACCGCCTGGTCGAGTACCTGCTCCGCCAGGGCGCGGAGGTTCGGATCTATTCGCCGACCGTGCGCGAGCCGGCCTTCCCCCCCAATGGCGAGGTCGTCCACATACCAAGCGTGAAAATCCCGCGCCGGACCGAATACCGGCTGCCGATCCGGCTGCCGTTCAAGGTCAGGCGCGATATCAGGCGCTTCGGCCCGAACATCGTCCACGTCGCCAGCCCCGACGTGCTCGGCCACCGCGCGGTCAGCTTCGGGCGGCGGCTCGCGGTGCCGGTCGTCGCCTCGGTCCACACCCGCTTCGAAACTTATTTCCGCTATTACGGCCTCGCGTTCATCGAGCCGCTGGTGCAGGCGGCCTTGCGGCGCTTCTACCGGCGCTGCGACGCCATCTTCGCACCGTCCGATTCGATGGCGCAGCTGCTGCGCGACCAGCGCATGAATTACGACGTGAGGATCTGGACGCGCGGCATCGACCGCGAGATCTTCAACCCCGGCCGGCGCGACCTCGCCTGGCGCCGCTCGATCGGCATCGACGACGACGTGCCCGCGATCGGTTTCGTCGGCCGGCTGGTGATGGAAAAGGGCCTGGACGTCTATTCCGACACGATCGACCGCCTCGCGCGCCGTCAGGTGCGGCACAAGGTCTTGGTGGTCGGCGACGGACCGGCCCGCGACTGGTTCGAGAAAAGGCTGCCCGACGCCGTCTTCCTCGGCCTGCTTGAGGGAGAGGCGCTCGGCCGCGCCGTCGCGTCGATGGACTTGCTGTTCAACCCGTCGGTGACCGAGACGTTCGGCAACGTCACGCTCGAGGCGATGGCGGCGGGCCTGCCGGTCGTCGCGGCGAGCGCGACCGGCAGCCAGAGCCTGGTCGACGACGGCGTCACCGGGCGCCTGATCCGGCCCGGAGCCTGCGAACGCTTCGCCGACGCGCTCGCGCATTATTGCCGGGACGAGCAAGCCCGCCGCGCCGCCGGCCGCGCCGGCTGCGAAGCGAGCCGGCGCTACGGCTGGGACGAGGTCAATCAGGAACTCGTCGATTCCTACATCGCGATCGTCCGCCAGCACGCCGCCGGCGGGCGCCAACGGCCGAGCCCGGTCCCCTGAGCATCGAGGGAGCAACGCGTGGAGACTGACAGCCTTCTGGTCGGCATGGCCGGCGACCTGCCCCAGCGCCTGCGGTTCGACCGCGCCAACCGCCACGGCCTGATCGCCGGCGCCACCGGCACCGGCAAGACGGTGACCCTCCAGACCCTCGCGGAGGGCTTCGCCGCCGCCGGGATCCCCGTTTTCGCCGCCGACGTGAAGGGTGACCTTGCCGGCATCGCCATGCCCGGCGGACCCGAGCAGAAGGCGCATGAGGCCTTCACTCGCCGGGCGGCCGAACTCGGCATCGCCGATTACGAATACCGCGCCGCGCCGGCCGTCTTCTGGGACCTGTTCGCCGAGCAGGGGCATCCGATTCGAACGACCGTCTCCGAGATGGGGCCGCTGCTGCTCGCCCGGCTGCTCGGTCTCAACGAGACGCAGGAGGGCGTGCTCGCCATCGCCTTCCGCCTCGCCGACGAGGAGGGGCTGCTTCTGCTCAACCTCGCCGACCTTCAGTCGCTGCTCGCTTATTGCTCGGAGCGGGCGGCGGATCTGTCGGCGCGCTACGGCAATGTCAGCCGCGCCTCGGTCGGCACCATTCAGCGGCAGCTGCTGGCGCTGGAGGCGCAGGGCGGAGACCGCTTCTTTGGTGAACCGGCGCTCGACATCGGCGATTTCCTGAAGACGGACGAGGAGGGCCGCGGCTACGTCAACATCCTTGCCGCCGACCGGCTGATGGCAAGCCCGAAGCTCTACGCCACCTTCCTTTTGTGGCTGCTGTCGGAGCTGTTCGAGGAGCTGCCCGAGCTCGGCGACGCGCCCAAGCCCCGGCTGGTCTTCTTCTTCGACGAGGCCCACCTGCTGTTCGAGGACGCGCCCAAGGCGCTGCGCGACAAGATCGAACAGGTGGTCCGGCTGATCCGCTCCAAGGGCGTCGGCATCTACTTCGTCACGCAAAACCCGCTGGACATTCCGGACGAGGTGGCGGGACAATTGGGCAACCGGATCCAGCATGCGCTTCGCGCCTTCACCGCCCAGGATCAGCGGGCCGTCCGCGCCGCCGCCGAGACTTTTCGTCCCAACCCCGGCCTCGATACCGAGGCGGCGATCACCGAGCTGCGCACGGGGGAGGCGCTCGTGTCGCTTCTCGACGAGGCGGGAGCGCCGACCCCGGTGCAGCGCACGCTGATCGCCCCGCCGCGCTCCCGCGCCGGTCCGCTGGCGGCACGCGAGCGGGCGGTGCTTCGCGGCTCGTCGCAGGTCGGCACCCGCTACGACGATACGGTCGACCGCGAGAGCGCGCACGAAATATTGAAGCGCCGCGCCGACGCCGCCGCGACGCAGGCGGCCGAGGCGAAGGCCCAGAAGGAAGCCGAGAAAGAGCGAATCCGGGTCGACCGCGAGCGGGCGCGCGAAGAGCGGGAGCAGCGCCGCAACGTCCCCTTCCACGAAGACATGGCGCGCCAGCTCGGCCGGTCGGTGCAGCGCCAGCTCACCAATCGGGTCGCCGGCGGGATCGTGCGAGGGATACTGGGTGGCCTCTTCCGCGGCCGCTGAGCCCCGACGCTATTTCATCCGCTCGATCTTCTGCGCGGCTTCATCGAGGATGGCGGCGATGTCGTGCAGCGTCTCCTCGGTCACCTCGTCCTTCGTGACGCGGTGCCAGAGCGCGGACAGGAGGTTGCCAACCGCGCGCTTGATCGGTGCGCCGCCCGCCTTGCGCTGGTCCCTCCCCATCTCGTTGAGCCGCTCGAAAAGCGCCTCGGCCTCTTCGCTGCGGCGCTCGACATGGGCCTGCCCCTCCGGCGTGATGGCGAACGCCTTGCGGGAGCCTTCCGCCTCGGTCTCGCCAATGAAGCCCATGTCCTGGAGCATGGTCAGCGTCGGATAGACGACGCCGGGGCTGGGCGCGTAGGTGCCGTGGGTCATCTCCTCGATCGCGCGGATGAGGTCGTAGCCGTGACGGGGCTGCTCGGCGATCAGCTTCAGGAGGACGAGGCGGAGCTCGCCCGGCTCGAACACCCGCCGGCGCCCACGCCGGCCGCTGCCGCCGCCGCCCCAGCCGTCCCAATCGCCGTCCCAGCTCCAATTCTTGCCGAACGGCCCGCGCGGACCGAAGCCCATCGCCAACAGACCTTCGGGGAACTCGATTCGGGGGCCGCAGCCGTGCATCCTGAAGCGCATCGTCCGTCTCCTGCTCAACCACTCCGAGATATATCTTCGATAAAAACCGGTCAAGATATATCTTAGGTCGCGCTACTTCGTCATTCCGGCGCAAGCTGGAATCTTACTGCCCTACGCTTCTGCTGCCAGAAAATGAGATCCCCGCTTCCGCCGGGATGACGTCGCAACAGGAAAAGGGCGCCCGCCTCATGAGCGACCGCCCTTCCCTTTTTCTCGCAATCGCGGAGGCTTCAGCCTTCGGCGGTTTCCGTCTCGGGAGTGGCCGTCGCTGCGGCGGCCTGGCCGGCGCGCGGGTCACGGCGCTCGGCGATGCGGGCGGCCTTGCCGGTGCGCCCGCGCAGATAATAGAGCTTGGCGCGCCGGACGTCGCCGCGGCGGACGACGTCGATCGTGTCGATGTTCGGCGAATAAAGCGGGAAGACGCGCTCGACGCCCTCGCCGAAGCTGATCTTTCTCACGGTGAAGGAGCTCCCCAGCCCCTTATTGGCGCGGGCGATGCAGACGCCCTCGAAATTCTGGATGCGGGTACGGTCGCCTTCGACGACCCTGACGCCGACCCGAAGCGTATCGCCGGGGCGGAATTCGGGGATGCTCTTGGCGCCCTTGAACTGCTCGATGGCCTCGGCCTCGAGCTGCTGGATGATGTTCATCGCTATCGCTCTCTTTTCGTCCGCTGCGCACCAGAGGGCGGTGGCCTTCGCGCGTCCCCGTGACGCTCGATCAGGTCCGGCCGCCTTAGCCGTGTCTCTTCTTCCGCTCTGGCCTTTCGCCAAGCGGCGATCTTCGCATGATCCCCCGATCGCAGCACTTCGGGGATCCTGCGCCCTTCCCATTCATAAGGTCGGGTATAATGCGGATATTCAAGAAGGCCGCCTTCGAAGCTTTCCTCCTCGCCGCTCAGGGCCGCGCCCATAACATCGGGGAGCAGCCTCACGCAAGCGTCGAGCAGGACGAAGGCCGCCGTCTCGCCGCCCGAAAGCACATAGTCGCCGACCGAGACGGGGACAACGGGCCGCGCGTCGAATAGCCGCTCGTCGATGCCCTCGAAGCGGCCGCACAGGATCGAGACGCCCGGACCGGCGACAAGGCCGCGCACGAAGGCCTGGGTCAGCGGCTCGCCGCGGGGGGTCAGGACAAGCAGCGGCGCCTCCGGCCGCCGAGCCAGCACATGATCGACCGCGCGCGCCAGGACGTCGACCCGCATCACCATCCCCGCCCCGCCGCCCGCGGGCGTGCCGTCGACCGACCGATGCTTATCGTTCGCGAATTCGCGGATCTGGACCGTCTCCAGCGACCAGATCCCCTGCTGCAAGGCCCGCCCGGCAAGGCTGTAGTCGAGCGGCCCCGGAAACATCTCCGGGTAGAGCGTGAGGACGGTGGCGGTCCAGTTCACCTGGTCCAATTCTCTACCTTGAGCGCGGCTATGTCGCTGAAGTCGCTCTCGTTCTTCGTCACGGTGGCGGCACCGATGCTGAGTGCATGGGCCGCAATCAGACGGTCGACGGTCGCGCGCCTGAAGGCGAGGCCCGCATAGGCGCGTCCCGCGGCTTCATCGAACGGCAATACCGGTACCTCGCTGAGAAACAGGTCGATTTTCGACATTGCGGGCGGCTTACCCTGCGCCTCGGCAAGCATGATCTGCGCGAAGCTTATCGCGGAGATTCCGACTTCGCCCGGCTGGCATTCCATCAGTCGAACGCGCAGATCGGGATACTCGCCGAGCATCGCGTAGACGGCACAGTCGGTATCGATCAGGTAGTGGATCAATCGTCCTGCGACCTCAGCCTCGCCGCTTTCGCGCTCGGCCGCTCCTCGAACTCACGATTCTTGAGGAGCTTGAGACCTTTCGCCGAGCCCCAGAATTTGTCGACATTCAGGTTCCGCCGCGGCTGCTTGGCTCGAATGTGCAACTCCCCCTCCTCCGCCGTGACCGTCCACTTCCGGTCGGGCTCAATGCCCAGCGCCGCCGGCATCGGGATCGCCACCGAATTGCCGGACTTGAAGCTCTTGGCGACTTATTCCTGGCTCACTAATCCCTCCGTATATACGGCCCGTATATACATCGCGCTTCAACGGTTCAACGGCACCACCTCGAACTGAAGCTCCTGGATGCCGGCGGGCACCGTCGGGGCGAGCAGCACCTCGCCGCGCAGGCTGCCGCGGTCGCAGGTCCAGCTGAACGTGCCCGACATCGCGCCGGTCGGCGCGATCGGGGCGTCGGTGCGGCATTCGCCGACCACCAGCTTCATCCCGGCCAGGTCGCGGGCCCAATTTTCGGCCGAGCGGTCCATCAGGAAGTTCATCGCCAGCAGCTCGCCGGCCGCGTCCACCCGCCCCTCTCGGTAGATGGCGCCGGCGGCGCGGTAGCCGGCGGCAAGCGCCTCGCTGACGGGAATCGCGCGGCCGGGCAGCAGGCCGGCGCGGTGGAGATCCATCGCCGCGTCCCACGTCGCGCCGACCGGGGCCGAATAAGTGTGGTTGGCGAAAGCGAAGATGCCGACGCCGTGCTCAGGCAGGAGCAGAAGATAGGAGCCGAAGCCGGGATAGCCGCCGCCATGCGCGAGGGTCGTGCCGAGATCGCAATCGACGGCGACCCTGAAGCCCATGCCATAGGCCGCCGCCTGCGGACAGGCGCCCTCGCCGGCGGCGCCGGGGCGTCGGGCGAGGCTCGGAAAGTTGAGGCCCTGGGCGAGCTCGCGGATGCTGGAGCGGCGGACCGGCCCCTGCTCCGGCCCGTCGCGCGGCGGCCAGGCGGAGAGCAGCCAGCCGACGTAGCGAGCATAATCGCTTGCGCTGGTCTGGACCCCGCCCATCGCCCCGAAGGCGCCATGGGCCATGTCCGGCTCGCGGCGCCAGGCGTCATCCTCCCAGCGATAGCCGATCGCCCGCCGCTCCGACGGCGCCTCGGCGATCTCGTAGCCGGTCGAGTTCATGCCGAGCGGGCGCATGATCTCCTGCTCGATATAGTCCTTATAGGGGCGGCCGGAGACGTTGCTGACGATCCGCCCGAGCAGCGCGTAGCCGAAGTTCGAATATTCATAGCCAGTGGCGGGAACCCGGCTCATCGGCACGCCCTCGCGGAGCATGCGCGTGAATTCTTCCTCCGGCAGCGGCTGCTGACGATCGCCCCAGGGATTGTCGGTGACGAGGCCGGCGACGTGGCTCAAGAGGTCGCGCACCCGGATCCTCGGCGAATCGCTGGTCGGATAGCGCCAGCCGCGCAGCTCCGGCACATAGGTCTCGGCCGGCGCGTCGAGCGACAGCCGCCCTTCGTCGCGCAGCTTGAGGATGGCGAGCGCGGTGAACGCCTTGCTCATCGAGGCGATGCGGAACAGGCTTTCCGGACCGACCGGACGCCGCGCCGGGACGTCCTGGATGCCGCTGGCGCCGAAATGGACGAGCTGCCCGTCGCGGACGATTCCCCACACCAGGCCGGGGACATGGGCCTGCTCCTGGAATGCTCGGAAATGGCGGTCGATCGCCGGAGCGAGCTGGGTCAGCGTCGCGGACGCCGGGGCCGGGACCGGGGCCGCCTGGTTCGCCTGCGCCTGGGCCGTTGCGGGCGATCCGAGCGCCAGCGCTGCCGCGACAAGTCTTGCAGCCCTCATTTTCGTCCCTCCCGCTCGCGCCGCGATACTGCCACCGGCGCGCCCGCGGCGCCAGCGCGGAACCAAGTCGCCTGCGTCGCGCTGAGCGCGGATGAGCGAACCTGATTTCGATTGCCTGATCGTCGGCGGGGGGCCGGCCGGTTTGACCGCGGCCATCTACCTCGCCCGCTTCCACCTGAAGGTGCGCGTCGTCGACGCCGGCCGCAGCCGCGCCGGCTGGATCCCGTGCACCCGCAACGTGCCGGGCTTCACCGACGGCGTCTCCGGCAAGGCGCTGCTGGCGCGGATGCGCGCCCAGGCCGAAAAATATGGCGCGGGCTTCACGACCGGGCGGGTCACTCGCCTCGACGCGCTCGAGGGCGGCTTCAGCGCCGAATGGGGCGAAGGCTCGGCCACGGCGCGCTCGGTCCTGCTCGCCACCGGGGTCAAGAACCGGCGCCCGGACATGGACGAGGAGCTGCACGACGAGGCGCTCGGGCGAGGCCTGATCCGCTACTGCCCGATCTGCGACGGCTATGAAGTGACCGACAAGAAGGTCGGTGTGATCGGCAGCGGCTCGCACGGCGTCGCCGAGGCGGTGTTCCTGCGCGGCTTCACCGCCGACATCACCCTGATCGCGCCGCACGACGCCCACGATCTCGCCCCGGAGGACCGGGCGCGGCTGAGCGAGCACGGCATCCGCACCATCGACGGCCCGTCGCGCGGCGTCGGCGTCCATGAGAAATGCATCGTCGTCGAGACGGCCGACGGCCACCACGCCTTCGACAGCGTCTATCCGGCGCTCGGCTCCGACACCCATACCGAGCTCGCCGAGCAGATCGGGCTGGCCCTGAGCGGCGACACCGGCTGCGTCACCGTCGACGACCACCAGCGCACCAACGTCGCCGGCGTCTACGCCGCCGGCGACGTCGTCATCGGCCTCGACCAGATCAGCCATGCCATGGGTGAAGGAGGCGTCGCGGCGACGACGATCCGGAACGACCTGGCGAAGCTCCGCCCGCTGCTGCGCTGAGGCGGTTTTGCCGCTTGGCCGGCGCGCGGCGTTCGGGCACTTTGCCGGCATGGCGATCGCCCCCTCCCCCGATCCTGCCGAGGCCGGCGCCGAGCTCGAGCTCGGCCGGCGGCTGATCGGCCTGGCCGACAGCTTCGAGAAATTCGACGAAGCGGTGCGATTGATCGAAAAGGCGTCGGCCGCCGGCCACGCCGAAGCCGCGTGCATGCTCGCCACGCTCGAAGCGGTCGGCGCCGGCCGCCCCCGCAACTGGAAACGGGCGCTCGACTATCTCGAGCTTGCCGGCGAGCGCGGCTCCGAACACGCGCGAGGCCAGTTGAAGCTGCTCGCGGCGAGCGGCGACTCGAGCGACTGGCGCGGCGCGCGTGGGCGGATCAGCGTCGAACGGCTTCTCGCCGCCCCGGCCCCAAAGGCGCTTGCGGAGAAGCCCAGGCTGCGCGTCTTCGAGCGCTTCGCCAGCGCGGCGGAATGCCGGTGGGTGATCGAGCGACTCCGCCCGAAGCTGCACCCGGCGGTGGTCTGGGACGTCGACAGCGGCGAGACGCTCGAGGACCCCTATCGGAGCAACCGTTCGGCCGAGCTCCCGGTACAGGACATGGATGTCGCCATCGAGGTGCTCCGTGCCCGCATCTCCGCCGCCACCCGGATTCCCGAGTTCGTCTTCGAACTGCCCCAGCTCATGCATTATCGCGTCGGCGAGGAATTCAGGCCGCACCACGATTATATCGATCCGGACAAGCCCGGCCTCGCGCTCGATCTGGCCCGCCGCGGGCAGCGGATCGGGACCTTCCTCCTCTACCTCAACGACGCTTTCGCCGGGGGAGCAACCGAATTCCCGCAAGCGGGTATCGCCTATCGCGGACGCACCGGCGATGCCTTGTTCTTCGCCAACGTCACGCCCGACGGACGCCCAGACCCGCTGACGCTGCACGCCGGCCGCTCCCCCTCGAGCGGCGAGAAATGGATATTGTCGCAGTGGATCCGCGACCGCGTCCCCGGCGAGACCGCGCCCGCGCGCGCGCCGGGCTGAAGAAGAGCGGAACAGCGCGTCAGGCGAGGAATTGCGGGTCGGCGACGATCTTCCCGTCGCGCAGGTCGGCAATTCCGTCGCGGAACGGGATGAGCTGGCGCCTGCCGCCCGGTCGCTCCACCTCGAGCAGGTCGCCGGCGCCGAAATTCTCGACCGCCGCCACGGTGCCAAGGCGTTCGCCGTCCGGGCTCTCGCAGGCGAGGCCGATCAGGTCGGCATGATAATATTCGCCCTCCTCGAGCGGCGGAAGGTCGGAACGGCGGATTTCGAGCAGCGTTCCGCGCAGTGCCTCGGCGGCGCTCCGATCGCCAATCTCCTCGAATCGCGCGATCGCGCCGCTTTCGCCGCCGCGGACCGACGCCAGCGTAAGCGCGCGCTCGCCGGCGTAGAGGCGCGGGTGGCGCTTCAGGCTCTCGGCGCTGTCCGCGAAGAGCTTCAGGCGCACCTCGCCGCCGACGCCGTGGGCGCCGGCGACGGCGGCGAGCGCGACGCGCTTTTCGGACAAAGTCTATTCGGCCTTCTCGGCGCCTCCCTCGGGAGCGGCCTCGTCGGCGCCCTCGGCCGGCTCGGAGGTCGACTGGCCCTCGTTGGTCGCTTCGTCGGCGGGGGTGGCCTCGCCTTCGCCGCCCGCGCCGGCGCCGGCGACTTCCTCGGCCGGAGCCGCCTCGACGGCGCCCGGCGCTTCGGCAGCCGGCGCCGCGTCGTCGGCGGCGGCCGGAGCTTCGTCCTCGGCCGGAGCTTCCTGGGCGGCGGGCGCCGGCTCTTCGCCAGCGGCCGGGGCGTCCTCGGCAGTCGGCTCGGCCGGACCGGCCTCTTCTTCGGCCGGGGCCTCTTCGGCAGCGGGTAGCTCTTCGGCAGCGGGCGCCTCGTCCGGCGCGGCGGCTTGTTCAGTGACGGGCGCCTCCCCCTCGGCCGGAGCCCCGGCGGCGGCGGCCTCGGCCTCGGCGGCTTCGGCTTCGCGCGTTGCGCGCTCCTCGGCGCGCTCCTTCGCCTTGTCGCCCGGCTCGCCCTTCTTGGGGTTGCTGCGTGCCGGCCGCTCGAGGATGCCGGCGGCATCGAGGAAGCGGTGGACGCGGTCGGACGGCTTCGCGCCGACCGACAGCCAGTGCCGCGCGCGCTCGCCGTCGAGCTTGACCCGCTCCGGGCTGTCCTTGGGAAGCAGCGGATTATAGCTGCCGATCCGCTCGATGAACTTGCCGTCGCGAGCATTGCGCGCGTCGGCGACGACGATCTTGTAATAAGGCCGCTTCTTCGCGCCGCCGCGCGCCAGCCGGATTGCTACTGCCATGTCTTCGGTCCTTTCTTCGGTCCGTCACCCCAGCAAAGGCTGGGGTCCGTCCTGAGTCAGAATGGAATCCAGCTTTCGCTGGATCGACGGTGGGTTGGGCTTCATCGCTTGAACTTGTTGGGAAGATTGAAGGGCGCGCCGCCCTGCGGCCCCGGCAGACCGGGGAGCCCTCCCGGCAGGCCGCCCGGCGGAAGGCCCGGCATTCCGCCGAGCCCGCCCATGCCGCCGCCGCCGAACAGGGCGCCGAGCTTGGAAAGACCGCCCATCTTTCTGAGCTTCTTCATCGCCGTCGCCATTTCCTGATGCATCTTGAGGAGCTTGTTGACCTCCTGCACGGTCGTTCCGGAACCCTTGGCGACCCGGATCTTGCGCTTGGCGTTCATCAGCTCGGGCCTGGTCCGCTCCTTGGGAGTCATCGACGAGATGATCGCGTCGAGCCGGCCCAGCACATTGCCTTCGAGAACGCCGCTCTGGTTGATCTGGTTCTTGAGCTTGCCGATGCCCGGCAGCATCCCGGCCAGGGCGCCGAGTCCGCCCATCCTCTGCATCTGCTGAAGTTGGGAGCGCAAATCGTTGAGATCGAACTGGCCCTTGGCCATCTTCTGGGCGAGCGCCTCGGCTTCCTCGACCTTGATCGTCTCATGCGCCCGCTCGACGAGGCTGACGATGTCCCCCATGCCGAGGATGCGCCCGGCGATGCGCTCGGGCGAGAAAGGCTCGATCTTGTCGATGCCCTCGCCGACGCCGGCGTATTTGATCGGCCGTCCGGTGACGGCCCGCATCGACAGCGCCGCCCCGCCCCGCGCGTCGCCGTCGAGCCGGGTGAGGATGACGCCGGTGAGGTCGATCTCGTCGACGAAGGCCTTGGCGACATTGACGGCGTCCTGACCGGTCAGCGCGTCGGCGACAAGGAGAACCTCTTGCGGTGCAGAGACTTGGGCGACGGCCTTCATTTCGTCCATCAAGGCCTGGTCGACATGCAGGCGGCCGGCCGTGTCGAGCATCAGTACGTCATAGCCCTGCAGCCGGGCGGCATTGACCGCGCGCCGGGCGATGTCGACGGGCGGCTGGCCGGGGACGATCGGAAGCGTCGCGACGTCGGCCTGTCGCCCGAGCACCGCGAGCTGCTCCTGCGCCGCGGGCCGGTTGACGTCGAGCGAGGCCATCAGGACCTTTTTGCGGTCCTTCGCCGCGAGCCGTTTGGCGAGCTTGGCCGTGGTCGTGGTCTTGCCCGATCCTTGCAGGCCGACCAGCATGATGATGGCGGGCGGGGTGACCTCGATGTCGAGCCCGGCTTCCTCGGCACCCAACATCTCGACCAGAGCGTCATGGACGATCTTGACGACCTGCTGCCCCGGAGTGACCGAACGCAGCACCTGCTGCCCGACCGCCTGCTCGGTCGCCTTGTCGACGAACTCGCGAACGACCGGGAGGGCGACGTCGGCTTCGAGGAGGGCGATGCGGACCTCGCGCATCGCGGCGCGCACGTCGGCTTCGGTGAGGGCGCCTCGACCGCGCAGCCGGTCGAACACGCCGGAAAGGCGATCGCCCAGGCTTTCGAACATCGGCCGCAACTCCTTTCCGCCAAACGCAAAAGCGCCGGCGGGCGAAACCTCGCCGGCCAGCGCGCGCACGAGGCGCTTCGAAACTCACCCCAAAACGGGATGTGGGGGCGCATAGCGGCTGGGGCAAGCGCGCGCAAGCAAGGGCACGATCGCCGGCCCGGTCAGCTCGACCATTGCGGACATTGCACCACCGGTTCTATCGGATAGGCTCTTGGGCGAGGAAAGGCAGAGGATGGGGCGATGCTGCCGATCAGCGACGACATACGCATCCCCGGGGGCGTCGTGCATGATCTTCCCGACGACCTGAAGGGCGCTCTTGAACGAGATCCGGAAGCGCTGGCGACCTGGCTGGATATCACGCCGCTGGCGCGCAACGAATGGATCTGCTGGGTCGAATCCGCCAAGAAAACCGAGACCAGGCGCAAGCGGATCGACTGGGGGCGCTCCAACCTGAGCGATGGGAAACGCCGTCCCTGTTGCTGGCCGGGATGCCCTCACCGCGAGAAGGCGGCAAAGCGAAACGGCTAGCTCCGCTCCGCTCGGCCGGCGGAGGGGAGCCACCCATGTGACGAAACTCTAGCTGGCGTGCTCGAACACGATCCTGGTCCGGACCGGCGCAGGCGCCCAGATCTGCGTCGAAATGCCGCCCATCAGCCGCCGCCCCTCGTCGGTGATCGACCAGCGCAGGACCACCAGCGAGGCGCCGTTGCCGAGCTCGTGCGTCTCCAGCGCTTCGGGGGCCATCGTGCCCATCGCCTCGGGGGTCCGCCCGAATTGCTCGCGCATCGACTGGGAAGCCGTGAGTGAGGCCGGAGGCGCTGACCCAGGTCAGCTCGGGCGACGGACAGTAGCTCTGCAGCGCCGCTTCGAGGTCGCCGCGATTCCACGCGGCCGCCATGGCGGCGACCTCGGCCCGAACCCCGTCCGGTTCCGCCGCCGCCGCCCCCGCGCCTACGCAAAAGAGCGCCACGACCGCCACCACCGTGAAAGGCGTTGCCATCTCCCCCCTCCCGAATGAAAAAGGGGTGTATCGCGGGCGCCGCCGGGGCGTCCACCCGCCCCTCGCCGTGGACTTCGCCCGCCTCAACACCTAGATCGCCGCTCGACATGGCGCGCTTCCGCAAGATGCATGGTCTCGGCAACGACTTCGTCATCCTCGACGCGCGCGAGGAGGCGGTGGCTATGGACGCTGCGCGCGCCCGCGCCCTCGCCGACCGGCGCACCGGCATCGGCTGCGACCAGGTGATCGTGCTCGAGCCGTCCGGCGTCGCCGACGTCAGGATGCGAATCTGGAATGCCGACGGCGGCGAGGTCGAAGCGTGCGGTAATGCGGCGCGCTGCGTCGCGCTGCTTCAGGGCGGCGAAAGCGCGATCGAGACGGCCGGCCGCGTCATCCGGGCTTCCGCCAACGGCGGCGCCGCCACGGTCGACATGGGTGAGCCGCGCTTCGGCTGGGACGAGATTCCGCTCGCTTATGCGATGGACACGACCGCGATGCCGGTCGGATGGGAGGCGCTGGTCGAGCCCGCGGCGGTCAATGTCGGCAACCCGCACCTGGTCTTCTTTGTCGCCGATGCCGACGCCGTCGAGCTGCGGCGCCTCGGGCCGCTGATCGAGAACGACCCGCTCTTCCCGAAGCGGATCAACGTCAACGTCGCCTGCGTGCAGGACGGCGCGCTCCGGCTCCGCGTCTGGGAGCGCGGCGCGGGTCTCACCCAGGCCTGCGGGACCGGCGCCTGCGCGACCGCGGTGGCGGCGATCCGGCGGCGGCTCGTGGAGAGTCCGGTGACCGTCCACCTTCCGGGGGGCTCGCTGACGGTCGAATGGGCGGCGGGGCAGTCGATCCGCATGGCCGGCCCCGCGACCCACGTTTTCACCGGCGACCTGCCGTCATGACCGCGCCCGAGGTGATCACGCTCGGCTGCCGCCTCAACGCCGCCGAGAGCGAGGCGATCAGGGCGCTCGCAGCCGGCCAGCACGATCTGATCGTCGTCAACAGCTGCGCGGTCACGAACGAGGCGGTACGCCAGACCCGCCAGGCGATCCGCAAGGCGAAGCGCGCCCGCCCCGACGCGCGCATCTTCGTCACGGGCTGTGCGGCGCAGGTCGAGCCGGAAACGTTTGCGGCCATGCCCGAAGTGAGCCGGGTTGTTGGCAACAGGGAGAAATTACTCCGCTCGTCATTCCAGCGAACGCGGGAATCTCCCTTCTCTTTTGAAGACAGTGAGATACCGGCTTCCGCTGGGATGACGCGCGAAGCCGAGATCCGCGTCTCCGACATCATGGCGGTGCGTGAAACGGCGCCGCACCTCTCGGCCGGCTTTTCCGAACGCGCCCGGGCGTTCGTCGAGGTGCAGAACGGCTGCGACCATCGCTGCACCTTCTGCATCATCCCTTATGGCCGCGGGAACAGCCGCTCGGTCCCGGCCGGCTCGGTGGTGGAGCGGATCAAGGTGCTCGCCGGCGAGGGGTTCCAGGAGGTGGTCCTGACCGGCGTCGACGTGACCAGTTACGGCGCCGATCTGCCCGGCGCGCCGACGCTCGGCCTGTTGATCGAGCGCATCCTTCGGCACGTGCCGGACCTCCCGCGGCTCCGCCTCTCCTCGCTCGACTGCATCGAGATGGACGAGCGCCTGTTCGACCTTGCCTGCGGGGAGCCGCGCTTCATGCCGCACCTCCACATGAGCTTCCAGGCCGGCGACGACCTGATGCTGAAGCGGATGAAGCGCCGCCACAGCCGCGCCCAGGCCATCGAGACGGTGGCGCGGCTGAAGGCGCGGCGCCCCGAGATCGCGATCGGTGCCGACCTGATCGCCGGCTTCCCGACCGAGACCGACGAAATGCACGGAAATTCGCTGCGGCTGATCGACGAGTGCGACATCGTCATGGCCCACATCTTCCCCTTCTCGCCGAAGAAGGGCACGCCGGCGGCGCGGATGCCGCAGGTCCAGCCGAAGGCCCTCAAGGCGCGCGCGCGTCGGCTGCGCGAGGCGGCGGCGCGGCGCAAGGGGGCGTGGCTCGAGGGACTCGTGGGCACGCGGCAGAATGTGCTCGTCGAAAAAGAGGGCTTCGGCCACGCCGAGAATTTCGCGCCGGTGCAGATTGCTCCCTCCCCCTC
>DASVVV010000015.1:0-18747 GCA_036386375.1 Allosphingosinicella sp.
CATCGGGTCGTAATAGGGGCTGATCCGGTCCCCCTCCTCGACGCCGGCGTCGACCCGCACCGTTGAGGGCAGCACGAAATGGTCGAGCCGCCCGGTCGAGGGCAGGAAGCCGTGCGCCGGATCCTCGGCATAGAGCCGCGCTTCGACGGCATGGCCGCTGATCGCCAGCTCGTCCTGGCGGAGCGGCAGCTTCTCGCCGGACGCGACCCGAAGCTGCCATTCGACCAGATCCTGCCCGGTTATCTCCTCGGTCACCGGATGCTCGACCTGGAGCCGGGTGTTCATCTCCATGAACCAGACCCGGTCCGGCCGCAGCCCTTCCGAGGCGTCGGCGATGAACTCGATCGTCCCCGCCCCGACATAATCGACCGCCCGCGCCGCCTTCACCGCCGCCTCGCACACGGCCGCCCGCGTCGCCTCGTCCATCCCCGGCGCGGGCGCTTCCTCGATCACCTTCTGGTGGCGCCGCTGCAGCGAGCAGTCGCGCTCGAACAGATGGACCACATTGCCGTGCGTGTCGCCGAACACCTGCACCTCGATATGGCGGGGCCGTTCGATATATTTCTCGATCAGCACCCGGTCGTCGCCGAACGACGCGGCCGCCTCGCGCTTGCAGGAAGCGAGCAGGTCCTGGAACTCGGCCGAGGCGTTGACCTTGCGCATCCCCTTGCCGCCGCCGCCCGCCACCGCCTTGATCAGCACCGGGAACCCGATCGCCTCCGCCTCCCGCTGGAGCCGCTCCGGCGCCTGGTCCTCGCCGAGATAGCCGGGCGTGACCGGCACGCCCGCCTCCATCATCAGCTTCTTGGCCGCATCCTTGAGCCCCATCGCCCGGATGCTGTCCGGCTTCGGCCCGACCCAGACCAGCCCCGCCGCCGTCACCGCCTCGGCGAACTCGGCATTCTCGGAGAGGAACCCGTAGCCGGGATGCACCGCCTCCGCCCCTGCCTCCCGGGCGGCGGCAATGATCCGCTCTCCGACAAGATAGCTCTGCCGCGCGGGACTCGCCCCGACATGCACCGCCGCATCCGCCTCCCGCACGTGCAGGGCCCGGGCGTCGGCATCGGAATAAAGGGCGACGGTCCGAATGCCCAACCGCCGCGCCGTCCGCATCACCCGGCACGCAATCTCCCCCCGATTCGCGATGAGCAGCGAGGAAATCACAGCGTCACCCCGGCGAAAGCCGCGACCCAAGGACGCGGCCATGGGATCCGAGCTAGAGATAGAGGCGCCTCTCCAAAAAAGCTTTTGCGCTTGGGTCCCGGCTTGCGCCGGGATGACGGGAGGGGCGTCACCGCCCGACCGCCTCGTAATGCAGCACCCTCGGTTCCTTCTCGATCAGATAGTCGGCGTCGAAATCGTAATATTTCGCCGCCTCGACATCCTCGCCCGCGAACCGCCGGACCGCGTCGAGATCGTCCCAGAATGTCAGCATCTCGACATGCGTCACATCGCCCTCGGCGCGGCTCAGGCACCAGGCGCCGCGATTGCCTCGCGTGCCGCGATAATCGGGCAGCGCCACATCGCGCATCAGCGCGAGGTACCGCTCCGCCAAAGCGTTCGGGACCCGCCCGTGCCACCGCCGCGCGATCACCGCTCCCTCACATCCTGAACAGCCCGAAGCGCGCCCGCTGCGGGATCGGGGCGTTCAGCGTGGCGGCAAAAGCGAGGCCGAGGACGTCGCGCGTCTGGGCCGGGTCGATGATGCCGTCGTCCCACAGCCGGGCGGTCGCGTAATAAGGATTGCCTTCGTCCTCATAGCGCTGGCGGATCGGGGCCTTGAAGGCCTCCGCTTCCTCCGGCGACCAGCTGTCGGCGTCCTTATGGACCGTGGCCAGCACGCTCGCGGCCTGCTCGCCGCCCATCACGCTGATCCGGCTGTTCGGCCAGGTGAACAGGAAGCGCGGGCCGTAGGCGCGCCCGGCCATGCCGTAATTGCCGGCGCCGAAGCTGCCGCCGATCAGAACAGTGATCTTCGGCACCTGCGCCGTTGCGACCGCCGTCACCAGCTTGGCGCCGTCCTTGGCGATTCCGCCCGCTTCATATTTGCCGCCGACCATGAAGCCGGAGATGTTCTGCAGGAACAGCAAAGGCGTTCGCCGCTGGCAGGCGAGCTCGATGAAATGCGCTCCCTTCAGGGCGCTCTCGCTGAACAGGATGCCGTTATTGGCCAGGATCGCGACCGGAATGCCCCAGATGCGCGCGAAGCCGCAGACGAGCGTCGTCCCGTAAAGATGCTTGAACTCGTGAAATTCGGAAGCATCGACGATCCGCCCGATGACTTCGCGCACCTCGTAAGGCGTTCGAACGTCGTCGGGCACGATCCCGTAAAGTTCGTCGGCATCGAGCTTCGGCTCGACCGGCTCGGCGAGGTCGATGTCGATAGCCTTCACCCGGTTGAGCCGCCCCACGATGTCCCGCACGATCGCAATCGCATGCTCGTCATTGTCGGCGACATGGTCGACGACGCCGGAGCGGCGCCCGTGCACCTCCGCACCGCCCAGATCCTCGGCCGTGATCACCTCGCCGGTCGCTGCCTTCACGAGCGGCGGGCCGCCCAAAAAGATCGTGCCCTGGCCTCGAACGATCACGCTTTCGTCCGACATGGCGGGGACATAGGCGCCGCCCGCGGTGCAGCTTCCCATCACGCAGGCGATCTGCGCGATCCCCTCCGCCGACATCTGCGCCTGGTTGTAGAAGATCCGCCCGAAATGCTCGCGGTCGGGGAACACCTCCGCCTGGTGCGGCAGGTTCGCCCCGCCGCTGTCGACGAGATAGACGCAGGGCAGCCGGTTCTCCCGGGCGATCTCCTGCGCGCGCAGATGCTTCTTGACGGTGATCGGAAAGTAAGCGCCGCCTTTCACCGTCGGATCGTTGGCGACGACCATGCATTCGAGGCCGCAGAGGCGCCCGATCCCGGCGATCATCCCCGCGCCGGGCGCCTCGTCCTTGTACATCCCGTTCGCGGCGAGCTGGCCGATTTCGAGGAACGGCGCGCCGGGATCGATGAGCCGCTCCACCCGGTCGCGCGGCAGCAATTTGCCGCGGGCGACATGCCGGTCGCGATGCTTGTCCGACCCGCCCCGCGCCGCCGACGCCACCTTCGCTCGAAGCGCCTGGACGAGGGCGCGGTTATGCGCCGCATAGCGCCGGTAGGTCTCCGACCCCTCGTCGACGCTGGACGTAAGGACCGTCACGCCGCCGCCGGCTCCGGCGGCTTCTTGCGGATCAGGTAACGGTAGACGCCGATCAGGTTGATGACGAACAGGACGATGTTCTGCGTCCCGATCCCCTCGCCCTCGTCGTTCATGAAACCCCAGGCGATGAGCGCGAGCGAGGAGGTGACGAAGATCACGAACGCCCAGCCGGTCGGCCGCCGCCCGAGGTCGAGCGAGACGATCAGCGCGGCAATCGCGCCGGCCGCCGCGCCATAATATTGGAGAACGTTCAGCAGTCCTTCGCTCACTGGGGCCTCCCTGGCGCGCCGCCCGACCGGTTAGCCGCGTCGGATGTCGATGGGAAGTGGCGCCCCGTCGAATCGGCTAGGCGCAAGCGCGGCGCCGCTCTAGAGGCTGTCCTATCCAACCATGACAGCCGGGAAGAGTCCGATGCCCCGTTTCGCGCCCGCTTTCGCGCTCCTCTTCACCGCCCTCGCGGCGGCCGCCATCGCCGCCCAGCCCGCCGCGACCGGGAAGGCCGGCGTCGACCTGGCCGGCATCGACCGCAGCGTCGCCCCCGGCGACAGCTTCGACCGCTACGCCAACGGCGCGTGGCGCGAGCGCACCGAAATGCCGGCCGATCGTACCCGGATCGGTTCCTTCATCGCCGTCGCCGAGGTGGTCGAAGGCCGCAACCGCGAGATCATCGCCGGCATGGCGGCGACCAACCCCGCGGCCGGATCGAACGAGCGCAAGATCGCCGATTATTACGCCGCCTATCTCGATCAGGACGAGATCGATCGCCGTGGCCTCGAGCCGCTCGGTCCAGTCCTGCGGCAGGTCCGGGCGGTCGCGAACCGCCGTGACCTCTCCGCCGCCTTGGGCGCAAGCCTGCGGGCCGACGTCGACCCGCTCAACGCCACCAATTTCTGGACCGAGAATCTTCTCGGCCTGTTCGTCACCCAGGCGCTCCAGGATCCGGGCCGGACCGTCCCCTATCTGCTGCAGGGCGGGCTCGGCATGCCGGATCGCGATTATTACCTCTCCGACGAAGCCGACATGGTGCGCATCCGCACCGCCTACCGCACCTACATCGCCGACTTCCTCGCCGGGATCGGCATCGCCGATGCTCCGGCCCGGGCCCAGCGCATCTTCGACCTCGAGACGAAGATCGCCCGCGCCCAGGTCGGCGCCGTGGACGCCCAGAACGCGCAGGCGGCCAAGACTTGGCGGCGCGCCGACTTCGCCGCCCGCGCTCCCGGCATCGACTGGGACGCCTTCTTCGACGCCGCGCAGCTCGGCGACCAGCCGGAGTTCATCGCCTGGCATCCCGCCCCGATCCGCGGCCTTTCCGCGCTGGTCGCGAGCGAGCCGCTCGAGACCTGGAAGGACTGGCTCGCCTTCCACAGCGCGAGCCGCATGGCCGCGGTGCTTCCGCGCCGCCTCGACGACCTTCGCTTCGGCTTTTACGGACGCACCCTGAGCGGCGCCCAGGCGCAGCGTCCGCGCGAGAAGCGCGCGCTGGCGGCGACCGGCAACGCGCTCGGCGACGCGGTCGGGCGTATCTATGTCGATCGCTATTTCCCGGCTTCGGCGCGCGCCGACGTCCAGCAGATGGCGCGCAACATCACGGCCGCCTTCGACCGGCGGCTGCAGACGATCGACTGGATGTCGCCGGCCACCCGCGCCGAGGCGCGGCGCAAGGTCTCCACCATCTCCGTCAGCGTCGGCTATCCCGACCGCTGGCGCGATTATGCCGGCCTCGAAGTCCGCCCCGACGACGCCTTCGGCAACGCCCGCAGGGCCGAGCTGTTCGAATATCGCCACCAGCTCGCCAAGATCGGCCGGCCGGTCGACCGCGGCGAATGGTGGATGTTCCCGCACGTCGTCAACGCGGTCAATCTGCCGCTCCAGAACGCGCTCAACTTCCCGGCCGGAATCCTCGAGCCGCCCTTCTACGACCCCAACGCCGATCCCGCCTTCAACTATGGGGCGATCGGCTCGGTGATCGGCCACGAGATCAGCCACAGCTTCGACAATCTCGGCGCCGGCTTCGATGCCGAAGGGCGGCTTCGAAACTGGTGGACCCCCGAGGATCTCGCCCATTTCCAGGCCGCCGGCCAGGCCCTGGTGCGGCAATATAACGCCTATGAGCCGCTCCCCGGCCTTCACCTCAACGGCGAGCTGACGCTGGGCGAGAACATCGCCGACCTCGCCGGCCTCGCCGCCGCCTACGACGCCTATCATGCCTCGCTGAACGGCCGCGAGCCGCCGGTGATCGAAGGCCTCACCGGCGACCAGCGCTTCTTCCTCGCTTACGCCCAGGCGCACCGCGCCAAGGCGCGCGAAGCGGCCCTGCGCGCCCAGATCGCCACCAACGAGCACGCCCCCGATCCTTGGCGCGCCGAAACCGTCCGCAATCTCGACCCCTGGTATTCCGCCTTCGACGTTCAGCCCGGCCAGGCCCTCTATTTGGCGCCGAGCGACAGGGTCAGGATTTGGTGACGAAGGCAGGCCGGATCGGCCGCGAAGCCCTCATTCCCAACCCGGCCCTTCGTCCGCTCGCTTTCCTGATCGGAAGCTGGCGGACGACCGGCACCCATCCGCTCGTGCCCGGTGAGGTCTTTCACGGCCGGACCTCCTTCGCCTGGCACGAGGGCGGCGCGTTCCTGATCATGCATTCCGAGATCGACGAGCCGGAAATTCCGAGCGGCGTCGCCATCTTCGGCAGCGACAACGGCCTCGGCACCGTCGCCATGCTCTATTTCGACGAGCGCGGCGTTTCGCGGAAATATGACGTCGAGACCGGCGACCGCACCGTCACCTGGCGCCGCGACGACCCCGAATTCCGTCAGACCCAGACGATCACGGCCGCCGCCGACGGCGGGACCCTGGAAAGCAAGGGCCGGATGGCGCGCGACGGGGGCGCGTGGGAGGACGACCTTTGGCTCACCTTCGCCCGCCAAATTTGAAGCCGGCGGATCACCCCGCCCCGATCAGCTCCCGCCCGATCAGCATCCGCCTGATCTCGTTGGTGCCGGCGCCGATGTCGAGCAGCTTGGCGTCGCGCATGTAGCGCTCGACCGGCCAGTCCTTGGTATAGCCGGCGCCGCCCAGCGCCTGGATCGCCTCGAGGCTGACCTTCACCGCGCTCTCCGAGGCAAGGAGGATCGCCCCCGCCGCGTCGAACCGCGTCGTTTTCCCAGCGTCGCAATTCCGGGCGACGGCGTAGACATAGGCCCGCGCCGAATTGAGCGCGACATACATGTCGGCGACCTTGGCCTGCATCAGCTGGAAGGTGCCGATCGGCCGCCCGAACTGCTTGCGCTCGCGCACATAGGGCACCACCACGTCGAGGCAGGCCTGCATGATGCCGAGCTGGATGCCGGCGAGCACGGTCCGCTCGTAATCGAGGCCGCTCATCAGCACGCCGACGCCGCCATTGACCGGCCCCATCACATTCTCGTCCGGCACCTCGCAATCGTTGAACACCAGCTCGCCGGTCGGGCTCCCGCGCATCCCCATCTTGTCGAGCTTCTGCCCGAGGCTGAAGCCGGGCATGCCCTTCTCGATGATGAAGGTGGTGATGCCGCGGCTCCCTTCGCCGGTCCTGGCGTAGACGACGAGCGTGTCGGCATGGTGGGCGTTGGTGATCCAGAACTTCGTGCCGTTGAGCACATAGCCGCCCTGCACCTTGTCGGCGCGAAGCTTCATCGAGACGACGTCCGAGCCCGCGCCCGCTTCCGACATGGCGAGCGAGCCGACATGCTCGCCGGAGATCAGCTTGGGGAGGTATTTCGCCTTCTGCTCCGGATTGGCCCAGCGCCTGATCTGGTTGACGCAAAGGTTCGAATGGGCGCCGTAGCTGAGCCCGATGGAGGCCGAAGCCCGCGCCACCTCCTCCTGAGCCACGACATGTTCGAGATAGCCCAGGCCGAGCCCACCATCCTCCTCGTCGACGGTGATGCCGTGAAGGCCGAGCGCGCCCATTTGCGGCCACAGCTCGGCCGGGAACCAGTCCTTCTCGTCGATCTCGGCCGCGATCGGCGCGATCTTGTCCTCGGCGAAGCGTCGCGTCGTGTCGCGGATCGCGTCCGCCATCTCGCCCAGCGCGAAATCGAGCCCGAAATCGGACATGTCCATCCCTCCTCGACCCGCTCACCCTGAGTAGCCGCTGAGCTTTGTCGAAGCGGCGTATCGAAGGGCGCCGTAGCAGAGCCCCGGAAGTTTGAACAAGCGGCCCGGGGTGCCTATGTCGCCGCCGTAGCCCTCCCCCTCGATGGGGGAGGGTTGGGTGGGGGTGAACGTTTCCGCCGCACCGGCGGTCTCGCAAGTTCACCCCGCGCCTACCACTCCCAATCAAGGGGAGGGGAAGTAGGAAGGAACCACAGACCCATGGCCACCGCCGCCGCCGACCCAATCGTCATCCTCTCCTACGCCCGCACGCCGATGGGCGGCTTCCAGGGCCGGCTCGCCCCCGTCGCGGCCACCGAGCTCGGCGCGACCGCCGTCCGCGCCGCGGTCGAGCGCGCCGGCATCGACGGCAATGACGTCGACAAGATCTTCATGGGCTGCGTCCTTCCCGCCGGCCTGGGCCAGGCCCCGGCCCGCCAGGCCGCCCTCGGCGCGGGCCTCCCCCGCTCCGTCGAGGCCACCACCGTCAACAAGGTCTGCGGCTCGGGCATGCAGGCGGCGATGTTCGCCCACGACATGATTGCCGCCGGCTCGGCCGACCTGATCGTCGCCGGCGGCATGGAATCGATGTCCAACTCGCCCTACCTCATGAAGAAGCACCGCGCCGGCGCCCGCATCGGCCATGACACCGTCTACGACCATATGATGCTCGACGGCCTCGAAGACGCCTATGATGCCGGCCGCGCCATGGGCACCTTCGCCGAGGACGCCGCGCGCGAATATCAGTTCACCCGCGCCGCCCAGGACGAATATGCGATCGAATCGCTGCGCCGCGCGAACGAGGCGATTCGGTCCGGCGCCTTCGACCGCGAGACCACGCCGGTGACGGTAAAGGGCCGCAAGGGCGAGGAGACCGTCACCTGCGACGAGCAGCCCGGCAAGGCCAACCCGGAGAAGATTCCCAACCTCAAGCCGGCTTTCGCCAGGGACGGCACCATCACCGCCGCCAACGCCTCCTCGATCAGCGACGGCGCCGCCGCGCTCGTCATCACCCGCCAATCGGTGGCAGACCGCTTCGGCCGGAAACCCGTGGCGCGCATCGTCGCCCACGCCGCCCACGCCCAGGCGCCGAACAAGTTCACCACCGCCCCCGTCCCCGCCGTGCAAAAGGCGCTCGAGCGCGCCGGCTGGAACGTCGCCGACGTCGATTTGTGGGAGGTGAACGAAGCCTTCGCTTGCGTCGCCATGATTGCCATGCGCGACCTCGGCATCCCCCGCGAAAGCCTCAACGTCCATGGCGGCGCCACCGCTCTCGGCCATCCGATCGGCGCCTCAGGCGCCCGCATCCTCGCCACGCTCGTCTCGGCCCTGGAAACCCACGGCCAACGCCGCGGCCTCGCCACCTTGTGCATCGGCGGCGGCGAAGCCACGGCGATGGCGGTGGAGCTGGTGAATTAGGGTTCGTCATCCAGCCGACGTGCCGAAAGAAGTTCTGAACCATCGGCTCCGCGGCCCGTTGGACCGCTATCGTCGGCGACGCTCCGGGGCCCACGGCGACTGAGAGACATCGCGCTCCCGCCTGTTGGGACAGATGCGATGCACGCGCTCATCATCGAGGACGAAGCCCTGATCGCCATGGCGATCGAGGACGTGCTGCGCGAATGCGGCTGCGTTTCGTTCGACTTCGCGACCTCGCTCGACAGCGCGCTCGCCGCCGCCGCCTTGCGCTGCCCGGACCTCATCACCGCCGACGTCCGCCTCGCCCCCGGCTGCGGCATCGACGCGGTCGAGGCGATCTGCTCGGTGAGGGCGATCCCCGTCGTGTTCATCACCGCGACCGGCGGCGAGGCGCGCCGCCGGCTGCCGCAGCCTATCGTCGTCCAGAAGCCTTTCACCCCGGCCCAGATCGCCGGCGCCGTCAGGCTCGCCATCGGCGCGCATTAGCGCGGCGGCGGCCCTTCCGCCGGCTCGGGGCAGGGAAAGACGATCGTCACGGTCACGCCAGGCCGTTCCTGAACCGTCATGTCGCCCCCGATCTGGCGGACCAGCGTCTCGACCAGCCCGTAACCGAGCGAGCCTTCGCGGCCGCCCGCCATGCCGCGACCGTCGTCGCTTATGCTGAGCTCGACCCGCTCCCCCTCGAGCCGCTTCGCTCCGGCCCGGATCGTTCCGCAGGCCGGCGGCGGGAAAGCATATTTGACGGCGTTGGTGATCAGCTCGGTGGCGATGATGCCGAGCGGGATGGCGATTTCGGCCGGCACCGACATGCCGCCCTCGGCCGCGCAGTGAAGCTTCACGCAATCGTCCTGCTCGGTGATCGGCTGGAGCGCGCCGCACAGATCCCCCAGATAGGTCGCCATGTCGACCCGCTGCGACGCTTCCGACCGGCTCAGCAGATCGTGCACCCGTGCCATCGCCATCAGCCGGTCCTGGGCCTCCTGGAACAGCGCCTTGACCTGCGGGTCCGCCTGGCGCCGGCCCTGGATGCCGAGCAAGGACGAGGCGATGGCGAGGCTGTTCTTGGCCCGGTGGTTGACCTCGGCCAGCAGAATCTCCTTGTCGGCGACGAGCGAGGTCAGCACCGCATTGGCCTCGACCAGCTCGCGCGTGCGGACCGCCACCTTTGCCTCCAGCTGCCGCGTCAGCGCCTGTAACCTCTCCTCGGCCTCGAACCGCCGCGTGATGTCGAGATAGGAGAGGAAATGGTGAATGACCCGGCCCTGGCCGTCGTCGAGCGGGCTTGCGAACAGCATCGCCCGAAAGGCGCTGCCGTCCTTGCGATACTGGACGATCTCGACGTTAGCGTCGCGCCCGTCGCGCATCGCGGCCTCATAGCCCGCGATCGTTTCCGGGGCGGTGCCGGCGCCGTTCATGAAGTGCGGATCCTGGCCGTTCAGCTCCTCGGCCGAATAGCCGGACAGCCGGATGAAGGCCTGGTTCGCGAAAATGATGGGATTGCCCGGCAGGGTCGCATCGGTGACGATCATCGGCATCCGCGTCAGTCGCACCGCCTCGACGAAGAACCCGCCCTGCTCGCGGACATTGTCGATCTGCCGCTCGGAGCGGGTCCGCTCCGGCGTGTCGATCAGCCCCTGCTCGAACTCGTTCATCGATTTTCCGATGGCGCCCCGGCCGCTGTCGGGCGCAAGCGGCCACAAGGGGCCAATAAAGAAGCGGCGTCAAGGGAGGGGTCCGGCGGCCAAGGGTCCTGGCGATCCGCCGAAAGTGCCGCCTACCGCCTCAAAGCACCTTTTATTTCGCCTGCCGGTGGAGGGGCGATTCGTGCCGTCCTCGCGGCCCCTCCCGCTTCTCTGCGCCTCTGCGCCTCCGCGCGAACAAAAAAAGAACTTTCCTACAGCTGCGCCTCTGTGATCCATAATGCCGGATGGAAGAGAACCGATTCGCGCAAGCCAGCGCCTTCGCCCCCGAGGCCGCGGTCGATGAGCCCGCCTCCACCCTGAACCCGCAGGCCGAGCCGCAGTTCGCCGACCCGCCGCTCATCTCAGACTGCCTTGGCGAGACCCTCGCCGAGACGCTCGAGGAGACCTTCCCGCCCGGCTGCCGCAAGCCGCGCCACGACGGCTGGACGCCGGAAGCCGTCGAAGCCTTCCTTCGCGGCCTCGCCGCCACCGGCGTCGTCGACCATGCCGCCCGCGCCGCCGGCCTGTCGGTCACCGCGGCCTATAATTTCCGCAACAGCCGCCGCGGCCGCGCCTTCGCGAAAATGTGGGACGCCGTGCTCGTCCACCGCGCCCGCGACCGGGTCGCGTCGGAGCTTTCCGGCCGCGCCATCGCCGGCTGCGTCTCCGTGCGCAAGCGCGACGGCGTGATCGTCGGCGAATATCATTATTACGACAACCGGCTTGCCATGTCGCTGCTCACCCGGCTCGACCGGCTCGCCGAAAAAGAAGCGGCGAGCGAGGCGCATCTTCGCGCGCTCTCCGAAGATCTCGACGAGTTCATCGACTGCGTCGCCCAAGGCGGCGATGCCGACGCCTTCGTCGAGGCGCGCCGGCCGGAGGGGGAGGCTGACCCTGCCCTGCAAGGGCACGAGGCCGTGCCCGAGTCTGACGAATCGGAGCCTGAGGAGGACGGCGTGGTCGACGACATCGTCGTATGGCAGGATCCCGACGGGTGGTGGACGAGCTTCCCGCCGCCGGCGGACTTTGACGGCTACGAAGAACGCGAGCCGGGGCACTACCGTTACAAACGGCGACTCAGCCCCGCCGAGCTGGCCGCCGTCGAGGCTGACGAGGCCGCACTACGCGCCGCGAGGGTCGAAGTGGACTGCGCCCGCCGCGACCGCCATTTCGGCTTCGACGGCGGCCTGAGCCCGTCGGTGCTGGCGCTGTTCGAAAAGGTCCAGCCGCTGGAACCGCTCGGCGCGGACGAAGCCGATCAACCGCTTGCCGGTGCAGGCGAAGGCGAGGAAGATTGAGCGCCTCTTGCCATGCCTCAACTTCCTCAACTTTTTTGCTCCGCCAGGGACAGTCGCTTTCACGCGCCGCAGCCGGAAAGCGCGCGCCGGCGGTCCGGTAAAGTGACCGTCCCCTCCGAACCGCTCGGGCCGTTTCGCGCCCTGATCGCGGCCTTGTTGCTCGCGTTCGCGGCGGCAGCGATCCCGCTCCCCGCCGCTGCCGGGGCGCCCGCCCCCTCCCCTGCGGCGCGGGCGGCCTGGGGCTTCGCCCGCGGCGACCTCGCCCCGCACCCGGAGGTGCGCTTCGGCGTGCTTCCCAGCGGCATGCGCTATGCGCTGATGCGCAGCGACCGCCCGTCCGGCGGCCTTGCCGCGCGGCTTCACGTCGCCGGCGGGGCGATGCTGGAGGGCAGGCGCGAGCAGGGCTTCATGCACCTGATCGAACATATGATCTTCCACGGATCGGCGAACATTCCCGAAGGCGCGCTGGCGCCGGTGCTCGCCCGCGCCGGCCTCGCACGCTGGTCGGACTTCCACGCCTTCACCAGCCCCGACGAGACCGTCTACCGGCTCGATCTGGCGCGCTCGGACGAGGCCGCGCGCGCCACCGCCCTGACGCTGATGCGCGAGATAGCCTCCAACCTCGTCTTCTCCCGGCGCTCCGTCGCCGGCGCCAGGAACCGGGTCATCGCCGAGATCGCGGCCCGCGACACCGTCGCGGACCGGATCGCGACAGCCCTCGACCGGCTGCTTGTGCCCGACACCCGGCTCGCCCGCGGCCCCGTCGCGGGCACCCCGGCGAGCGTCAGACGGGCAAAGCCCGCCGCGCTTCGCCGCCTCTACGCGCTTCACTACACGCCGGCGCGCGCCACCCTCGTCCTGGTCGGCGATTTCGACCCCGCCGCCGCCGAAGCCGAGCTGGCCGCCCGCTTCGCCGACTGGGCCGGGCCGGCGCCGGCGGCGCCGCCGCTGCGCCCGCCGCCCATCGCGCCGGCAGACGAAACGAAAGTCGGCGTCTTCGTCGATCCGTCCGCCCCGACCACGGTCACGATCGCCGCCCTCGCCCCGCTCGACCCCCGGGCGGACGCCGGCAGCCGCCGCGACTCGCATTTCCTCGAGCGTCTCGGTTTCGAGATGCTGAACCGCCGCCTCGCCGGGATCGCCGCCGGTCCGGACCCGCCCTTCGCCGGCGCGACCGCGGCGGTCTACGACCATTTCTCCGCCGTCCGCCTCGCCCGTGTCGACGTCGAGGCCAGGGACCGCGACTGGCGCCGCGCCCTGGCTCGCGCCGCCGCCGAGCTGCGCCGCGCGCTCGAGCAGGGCTTCTCGCCCGCCGAGCTTGCCGAGCAGCTCGCCGCCACCCGCCGCTCGCTCGCCCGCGACGCAGCGCCGCGCACCGCCAGCGCGCTGGCCGATGCGATCGTCGAGGCGGCGGGCCGCGGCATCGTCTTCACCGCCCCCGCCGACGCGGCCGCGACCGAAGCCTATGTCGCGCGGGTGCGCCTGGCCGACGTGAACGCCGCTTTCTCCGCCGCCTGGGCGCCGCCCGCCCGGCGCCTGTTCGTCTCGCACCACCGCCCGATCCCGACCGCCGAAGCCGAAATCGCCGCCGGCTGGGCTAGCGCCATTGCCGCCCCTCAGGTTCCTGAGCCGCCCGCGCTCATCGGCCGCGGGGCGCGCGCAGATTCACGGACGGGGCCAGATCGTGAACTTCAATGAACTTCGCGCGGCGGGGCGGGCACGGCGGGCGCGGGCAAGCCGATCGGAAGCGGGCTCGCCGCTCTCAGCGCGGCGGCAGGATGATGAGGGTCGAGGTGCCGTGGGCGAGGAGCTTGCCGTCGGCGGAGCGCAGATGCGCCTCGGCGGTGGCGATCTGGCGGCCGCGGCTGAGCACCCGCCCCTCGCAGCGGACGGTGCCGATGTCGGCGGCGATCGGGCGGGTGAAGTTCGCCTTGGTCTCGACAGTCGTGTAGCCGGTGCCGGCGTCGAGGTCGGCATGGAGCGAACAGCCGGTAGCGCTGTCGATCAGCGCCAGCGCCCAGCCGCCATGGACCGAGCCGAGCGGGTTGAGCAGACGTGCCGAAGCCTCGCCTTCGAAAACGGCGCGGCCGGGCTCCGCCTCGACCAGCCGAAAACCCATTGTCTCGGCCATCGGCGGCGCCGGCAGCCGCCCGGCGATCATCGCGCGCAGGAATTCGAGGCCGGAAAGGCCGCTGATCCGGCCGGGCGTGCAGACCCCATATTCCATCGCGGCCTCCGAAATAGGTTGCGAAAGGCAACTAATGCGCGCGCGCGCGGGCAGTCAAGCCGCGCCCGAAGGCGGCGCCGGGCGGCATTGGCTAACACCATCTTAACCATTGCCGCCGTAACCCTTGGCCGAGGCGGAGCACCGAGGGGAATGAGCGAAATGAACGGCGAGTCGGGACAGTCGGAAGCGGTCGAGCTCCAGGAGCGGCTGAAGCTGTTCGATCCCGACGGGACGCTGGCGGCCGACTGCCGCGAAATCTGGTCGCTGATCGAGCCCGAAAAGGAGGAGGTCGCGCGCCAGTTCTGGATCGAATATGCCCGCGCGCCCGACCTGCCTTTCCCGATCGACGAGGCCAAGATCGAGGCGCTGACGCAGCGCATCATTCCCTATGTCGAAGCCAAATATGCGCGCATCGCCGATCCGGCCTGGGTCGAGATGGCGGGCCAATATGTCGCGGCCGCGACGGCGGCCGGGATCCCGCTCACCACCCTCTTCGCCGGCATCGCGGCCGCCTCCAACAAGGGTCAGGAGATTGCCGGGCGCAAGCTGCGCGAGGATTTCGAGCGGCAGATGCGGCTCGGCAAGGCGGCCACTCGGGCGACCCTCATTGAGGTCGACGTCTACAGCGCCCATTTCGAGCGGCTTCGCGCCCGCGCCGAGCACGACCGGCGCAGCCGACAGGGCTCCGAATTCAACAAGGAAGTGATGAGCGTCGTCGAGCGCACCGCGAGCGGAAGCCGCAAGGTCCGCGCCCAGGCGTCGGAAGCGAGCCAGGCCGCGCGCGGCATGCTCGACAAGACGTCCGAAGTCGCCGCGGCGGCCGAGCAGTCGGCGGTGGCGATGCGCGAGGCGGCGCAGACCGCGGCGGGGCTGATCATGGCGATCGAGGAAGCGCGCAGCGAGGTCGAGGTCGCCGCCGGCGTAGCGGTCCGGGCCGGCGAGCAGGCCTGCAAGGCGGTCGAGGTCAGCAAGGCGCTGTCGAGCCATGTCGAGGCGATCGAATCGATCCTCGGCCTCATCCGCGACATTGCCGGCCAGACCAACCTTTTGGCACTCAACGCGACCATCGAGGCGGCGCGCGCCGGCGATGCCGGACGGGGCTTCGCCGTCGTCGCCCAGGAGGTGAAGAGCCTTGCCAACCAGACCGCGCGCGCCACCGACGACATTGCCGGCAAGGTCGCCGCGATTCAGTCCGCCACCCGCCAGACGGTCGAGGCGAATGACAGCATCCAGACCACGGTCGAGGAGGTGCAGACCAGCGCCGACCGCATCCGGCGCGCGATGGAGATGCAGGCGCAGACGGTGACGATGATCACCGCCGCCGTCGACGAGACCGCGCTGGCGGCCGACTCCATGTCCTCCACCATTGCCTCGATCCGCGCCGACACCGAAAGCGTCGCCAGCGAGATCGACGACGTCGAGAAGAGCTTCTCCGAGGTCGACGAGCAGATGGCCCGGTTCAAGGCGACCGCCGGCCAGTTCGTCCGAACCTTCGCCGCCTGACGGCCGCGCCGCCGCGGGGCTAAGCGCCGGGATAGCGATCGAATTTCCGTTTTCGGCTCGCTCTGTTATGAGACGCGCGACTGGAGGTGCGTCTCATGGCAGTGCGAATCGGCGGTCCCGGCAACGATAGCCTCACCGGGACGAGTGCGAGCGACCGGCTCGAGGGGCTGGGCGGCGACGATTTGCTGCGCGGCCTCAGCGGCCGCGACCGGCTGTTCGGCGGCGACGGCAACGACACGCTGGACGGCGGCTGGGCCGACGACCTGATGGAAGGCGGCGACGGCGACGACATCTACATCGTCAATTATGTCGGCGACATCGCCCGCGAGGCGGCCGCTTCGGGCGGCATCGACCTCGTCCGCAGCAGCATCGACTTCACGATCGGTACCCATTTCGAGAATCTGACGCTCACCGGGACCGGCGCGATCGACGGCACCGGCAACGCCCTTGCCAACGTCATCACCGGCAATGCCGCCGCCAATGTGCTGCGCGGCGGCGCGGGCGACGACACGCTGAACGGCGGCGACGGCAACGACACTCTTGTCAGCGGCGCCGGCGCCGACCGGATGGCCGGCGGCGCGGGCGACGACATCTACACCGTCGACACCTCCGGCGACACCGTCGTGGAGGCCGCCTCGGCGGGCCGCGACCTCGTCAAGAGCTCGATCGACTTCAGGCTGCCCGACAATGTCGAAGACCTGGTCCTGGTCGGTTACTCGGCGCTCGACGGGTTCGGCAACGCCTTGGCGAACAAGTTGGTCGGCAATGCCGGGGCGAACGTCCTGCGTGGCGGCGCCGGCGCCGACGTCATCCTGGGCGGCGGCGGCGACGACCAGATCGACGGCAGCACCGAGAGCGATCGCCTGTTCGGCGAAGCCGGCAACGACGATATGGTCGGCGGGACCGGCGCCGACCAGCTCGACGGCGGGACCGGCGACGACGTGCTGGACGGCGGGTTCGGCGAGGACCATCTCATCGGCGGCAGCGGCAACGACCGCCTCGGCGGCGCGGGCAAGAACGATCGGCTGGAGGGCGGCGAGGGCGACGACGAGCTCGACGGCGGCACGGGCGCCGACGTGCTGATCGGCGGGGACGGCAACGACGTGATCACGGCCGGAATCACGGCCAGCGAAGAGGTGGTCGACGAAATTTTCGGCGGCCTGGGCAACGATCGGCTGATCAGCGGCCCCGGCAAGTCCCATTTCTACTTCGACACCGCGCTCGACCCGCTGACCAATGTCGACCGGATCGAGAATTTCGATCTCGAGCCGGACGAGGAATTGGGGAGGACCGACCTGATCTATCTGAACCGTTCGGTCTTCACGAACGTCGATGCGGTCAACGACCAGACCTTCCGGGTGGGGCCGACGGCTCAGGACGTAAACGACCGGATCATCTACGACAGCGAGACGGGCAATCTCTATTACGATCCGGACGGAAGCGGTGCCGAGGCGCAGATCCTGTTCGCCATACTCGAGCCGGCCGTGGCGCTGACCGCCGATTACATCGTCCTCTATAACGGCTAGCTTGCCGCCGACCGCTCCCGGGCATTGCGCGCGGCGGCGCGGCGCCCGATGATGGCGCGATGCGGGTGCGGTCGCCTCGAACAAAGCGCACGTGGAGCCTATTGCCGGCGCGCTTATGCCTGGTCGCCGCAGCCGCGGCCGCGTCGCCGCCGGCGCGGGCCGAGCTGGACCTGAGGCGCGCCGAAGTCTCCCGCCTCGAAAACGGCCTCACCGTCATCGTGCTCGAGGACCACAGCCTCCCGGTCGTCAGCACGCAGATGATCTACCGCAGCGGCTCGCGCGACGAGACGGCTGGGAAGACCGGCCTCGCCCACTTCCTCGAGCATCTCGCCTTCCGCGCGACCGCCAGTTTCCCGAATGGCGCCGCGACCGACGCCGTCTACGATGCCGGGGGCGAGTGGCACGGCTACACCTGGCTGGACCAGACGAGCTATTATTCGACGATGCCGGCGGGCGGGCTCGACCTGATGCTGCGGATTGAGGCGGACCGGATGGCGCGGGTGACGATCGACCCCGCGGCGATCGCCGCGGAACGCGGCGCTGTCATCACCGAAATGCATTCCTACGAGAACGACCCGGCCTCGGTGCTGTTCGACGCCGTCGCAGCGGCGGCTTTCCAGGCCCATCCCTATCGCAACAACACCGTCGGCTATGAGAGCGACGTCGCGGCGCTTACAGCCGAGGATGCGCGGGCCTTTTATGCCGCGCATTACGCGCCGTCGAACGCGGTGCTCGCCATCGTCGGCGACGTCGACCGGCGTCAGGCGCGGGCGCTCGTGCGAAGGCATTTCGGCCCCCTTCCGACACGGCCGGCACCGTCGCGAGTGGCGGCGGTGGAGCCCTTGCAACGGGGTGAGCGGCGGATCCGCCTCGCCGGGGCGGTCGGCCGACAACATTTCGAGGTCGCTTATCCTGCTCCCGCCGCCTCCAGTCCTGACCACCCGGCCTTTCTCATTCTCCAGCAGATGCTCAGCGGCGGCTCGGGCGTGAATTTCCGGCAGAATGACTGGGGCACGCCCGCCGTTGCCGGCGCCGCGCTCCACGGCGCGGCCGAGGACCTGAAGAGCTGGTTCATCCCGACGGCCGACCGCTACCTCCTCACCATTACCGGATCGGTCGACGCGAATGCCGACTCAGCGGCGCTGGAGCGCGACCTCGAGCGGCGGATTTCGCGGCTCAGGAGCGAGGTTCCGCGGGCCGATCAGATGGCGGCCGCGCGCGCCGCGGTCGCCGGGCAGCTGGTCTTCGACGTCGAGACGACCGAGGACGCGGCGCACCAGCTCGCTTTTTTCGAAGGGATCGGCGCGTTCGAGAGGCTGCTCGACCTGCCGCGTCAGGTGGCGGCGGTGAGCGGCGAGGACGTGCGACGAGTGGCGCAGGCCTATCTGGCGCCGGAGTTGCGAACAATCGGATGGCTGGTTCCGGGGGACCCGCCGGCGCAGGCGGGGCTCGGTGTCGGCACTCTTGCGCCCGCGGCACCCCGGCCTGGGGCGCCGCCCCGGCCTGAAGCTGCGGCGCTTCCGGAGCTGCGCCGGCTGAGCGGAGGGCTTGCGGCGATCGTGCAGCGCAGCCCGCTCTCCCCGACGGCTTCGGTGCAGGTGCTGCTGACTGCGCCGCTCGATGGGGAGGGGGTCAGTCAGGATTGGGCCGGTATCGGCACCGTCACCCGCTCCGGACCGGCGGCCGCGCTGCCCACCCTGATCGCGGACGCGCGGCGCGCCCTCGCCCGCCGACCCGCCGCATCGGCGGCGTCCAGCGACG
>DASVVV010000016.1:0-76756 GCA_036386375.1 Allosphingosinicella sp.
TCGGGCTCGCGCGCCGCATTCTCGATCACGCTCGTCCCGTTGGCGAGCACGGCCGCCATCAAGGCATTTTCGGTGGCGCCGACCGACACCATCGGAAAGCGGATCGTGCTTCCGGTCAGGCCGCCTTTGGGGGCGATCGCCTTTACATAACCGGCGGCAAGCTCGATCTCCGCGCCGAGCGCCTGCAGCGCCTTGAGGTGCAGGTCGATCGGCCGGTTGCCGATCGCGCAGCCGCCGGGCAGCGACACAGTCGCCTCGCCGGCGCGCGCGAGCAACGGCCCAAGGACCAGGATCGAGGCGCGCATCCGCCGAACGATGTCGTAGGGCGCCACCGTCGAGGCAATCGAGGAGGCGCGAAGCGTCATCACCCGCCCGAACTCGCCCTTGCGCGCGCCTTCGACGGTGGTGGAGACGCCGAGCTGGTTCAGCAAATGGCCGAAACAGTCGACGTCGGCGAGCCGGGGCAGGTTGCGAAGCGTCAGCGGCTCGTCGGTCAGCAGCGCGCACGGCATCAGCGTCAGCGCGGCATTCTTCGCGCCGGAGATCGGGATGCTCCCGTTCAGCGGCGCGCCCCCCTTGATGATGATCCGGTCCATCTCTGGGCGCGATCCTTAATCCATCTTGGAGCCCGCGCAAGCTGCTGCGCCGGGGGCAGAAATCGTTAGGGTCTCTTGGCCGGCTTGATTTCGATCAGCGCACTTTGCCGGCCATGTCTTTATTGTCCGCGCCCGGGTACGATATGGGTACCCGGGGGAGTGGCGTTGGGGGGATCGTGCCTAGCCGAGCGGCTCAGCCGCCATGTTGCGCTCACGCCGGGCGAGCATGCGGCGCTGGCCGGCCTCGAGGAACAGGAGCGCCACTACCGGCGCGGTGCCGTCCTCATCTCGGAAGGCGAAGCGCCGCGCGAGCTCTTCATCGTCGGCAGCGGTTGGATCCATTCCAGCGTCGTGCTCGGCAATGGCAGCCGCCAGATCATGCGCTTCAAGTTCCGCGGCGACGTGATCGGCCTGCCGCTCCTCGCCTTCCGCCATTCGCCGGATACGATCACCGCCGTCACCGATGCGCGCGTCGCCCCGTTCACGCGCGAGCGGCTGGCGGCGGTGGTCCAGGAACATCCGCGCCTCGCCGCGCTCCTGCTCGCCCTTTCGGTCGCCGCGCGCGTGTCGATCGCCGACCGGCTAGCATCGATCGGTCGGACCTCGGCCCGGGCGCGCGTCGCTGCGCTGCTTTGCGACCTCTACCGGCGGCTGCGCGAACTCGGGCTCGCGGGCGCCGACGGCATCCAGCTGCCCCTGACCCAGGAAGAGATAGGCGACGCCACCGGCCTTACCGCTGTCCACGTCAACAGGATGATGCGGGCGCTGGTCGAGGAAGGGATAATCGAGCGCAGCGGCAACCGCATGCGCGTGCTCGACGAGGACCGGCTGTGCCTGGAGGCCAATTTCCTCGATCGCAACCAATTGGAGACCGGCTGGCTGCCGCCGCCGCGCTAAATCAGGTCAGGCCTTTTCCAGCGTGCATTGCAGCGGGTGCTGGTTCTGGCGCGCGTAGTCGATCACCTGCGCGACCTTGGTCTCGGCGACCTCGTAGGGGAAGATCCCGCACACGCCGACGCCGCGCTGGTGGACGTGCAGCATCACGCGGGTCGCGTCCTCGATCCCCATCTTGAAGAAGCGCTGAAGCACCAGCACGACGAACTCCATCGGCGTGTAGTCGTCGTTCAGCATCAGCACCTTGTAGGGGGAGGGGGTCTTGGTGCGCGTGCGGGTCTTGGTGGCGAGGCCGAGGCCGGTGCCTTCATCGTCGCCGCGCCCGCCGTCGCCCGCCCTGATCACGCTGTCGAACATGTCCATATCAACGCGGTAAATAGTTCACGGTGCCCGCTTCCAGCAAGAGGCTGAGGTGGTAACGCCCCGCCGGTGCGACCAGCGGCGGCGGCGGGCAGCGGACGTAAAAAGGGCGGCCGCTCCGACTGGGAGGGCCGCCCTTTTCCACGGTCGGCGGTACGACCCTCGAAAGCTAAGGCCGGAGCCTTAGGCGGCGAGGGTCTTCACGCGCTCGGCCGCGACGGTGTAGCGGCTCGCGATCGGCTCGGCGACGTCGCCGGCGAACTTCAGCATGGTCTCGCTGAGGCGGGCGCTCTCGGCGACGGCACTGTCGAAAGCGGCGCGCGCATAGTCGCCCTGCAGCTTGAAGAAGTCGGTCGCCGACTTCACTTCGGCGAAGCTCTTGAGGGCCGCCGAAGCGTCCTCGAAGCTCTTGCGGCTATATTCGGCAGCGTCCTGGCTCATCGTCTCGACGGCCTTGGCGGCGATCTTCGAGGAAGCGACGAACGCCTCGACATTGCCGCGGGTGAGCTCGGCGAGCTCCTCGGCAACCTTGGCTGAACGCTCGGCGGCGGCCTTGGCGCGCTCGTTGACGTCACCGAAAACGGTCTTGAACTGGTCGGCGGCGAACATGCCGGTCTCGACGGTGTTGCGGGTCTGCTTATTCATGATGGTCACTCCTTTGGTCCGGGCGCCGGCGCGGGCCGGCTTGGTCTGCTTCTGGGTCTGGTCGATCCGGGCCTTGCGGGCACGGACCGCTTTGTTTTTGGCCGGCTCGGCCTTGGCCGGAGCCTTCTTCGCCGCGGCCGCCCTGGCCGGCTGCCGGCGGCGGGCGGGGACGGCCTTGCGAGCCGCCTTGGCGCGCGCCTTCGGCGCGGCGCGATCGGACTTCGGCTCGGCGCGCGGCGTCACCGCAACCGCCGCGTCGACGGCGGTCTCGACGATCTCCTGAGTGGCGTCGATGACATCCGACGTGACGGTTTGTTCGGCCATGGCTTGAAGCTCCAATCCTTGTTGCAGTGCAGCAAATAAGGCCGCCGAGGACCGATTTCAAGGATTTTTTGTGCGCTGCAGCAACAGCCTGAACCACGCGGCCGCCACCCTCGTCGTCATCCCAGCGAAAGCTGGGATCCCAATGTCTTCCGCGGTGCGGAAGAAGGGGGATTCCAGCCTGCGCTGGAATGACGATGGGCTAACGCGCCTTCACATAGCTCCCTGGCGCGTCCTCGATCGCCTTGAGCTTGCCCTTGCCGGGAATGCGCGCGCCTTTCGCCGCCACTTTCTTGGGCGCCCGTTCCCCGATCCAGCGGGTCCAGTCGGGCCACCAACTGCCCTTATGCTCGCTCGCGCCCCCAATGAAGGCGTCGAGGCTGTCGACCTTTTCCTCATTGATCCAATATTGGTATTTCTGCGCATCGGGCGGGTTGACGACGCCGGCGATATGGCCGGAGCCCGCCAGCACGAAGCGCAACGGTCCCTGGAAATGGTGGGTGATCTTCCACACGCTCTGCGGCGGCGCGATATGGTCCTCGCGCCCGGCCTGGACGTAGGTCGGCACGGTCACCTTGTGAAGGTCGATCGGCGTCCCATCGATGTGGATCGCGCCGGGCTGCACCAGCTTGTTCTCGCGATACATCTGGTCGAGATAGGTCTGGTGCCAGGTGGCGGGGAGGTTGGTCGTGTCCGAATTCCAGTAGAGCAGGTCGAACTCGGGATAATCCTGACCGAGCAGGTAATTGTTAGTGACGTAATTCCAGATCAGGTCGCGCCCGCGCAACAGGTTGAAGGTGGCGGCCATATAGCGGCCGTCGAGAAAGCCCTTCTCGGTCGAAAGCTGCCGGACCATCTCCATCATCTCGTCGCCCACGAACAGCGACAGGTCGCCCGCCTCGGAGAAGTCGACCTGGGCGGTGAAGAAGGTGGCCGACGCGACCTTGTCCGCCTCGCCGCGCGCCGCCAGCAGCGCCAGCGTCGCCGCGAGATAGGTACCGGCCACGCAATAGCCGATCGCATGGACCTGCTTGACGCCGAGCGCGTCGCGGACCGAGTCGATCGCCTCGATCTGCGCCTTGGCATAATCGTCCATCGTAACGTCGGTCAGGCTCTCGTCGGCCGACTTCCACGAGACGACGAACACGGTCAGCCCCTGGTCCACCGCCCATTTGATGAAACTCTTCTTGGGATTCAGGTCGAGGATGTAGAAGCGGTTGATCCAGGGCGGGAAGATGATCAGCGGCGTCTCGAACACCTGCTCCGTCGCGGGGCTGTACTGGATCAGCTGGTAGAGCTTGGTCTGTTTGACGACCTTGCCCGGCGTCACGGCGATGTTGCGCCCGACCTCGAACGCTCCCGGCTGGACGTGCGTCAGCTGGCCCTTCGAAAGATCGTCGAGCATGTGCTCGAGGCCCTTGAGCAGGCTCTCGCCCTTGGTCTCGACGGCGCGTTCGATCACCTGCGGGTTAGTCAGCGCAAAGTTCGACGGCGACATGGCGTCGATGAACGCCTTGGTCGTGAAGCGGAGCTTCTCCCGGGTCTTCGGATCGACCCCTTCAAGCGTGTCGACCGCGCCGAGCAGCCGCTCGGAGACCAGCAGATAGGTCTGCCGGATCATGTCGAACATCGGATTATCGTGCCACGCCCTGGCGGCGAAGCGCTTGTCGCGGTCGGCTTTCTCCTCGAGCTCGGTGCGCGGCGTCGGCCGGCCCAGCGCGCGCTGCCAGATGCCCATCCCTTCGGTCCAAAGATCGACCTGTTGCTGGGCGACCTTCGCCGGGTCGGCGAACCAGTTCATCATCGGAAAGGCCGAGGCGAATTTGGCCGGATCGGCGGGCGCCTTCGAAGCCGCTTCGCCCCATTGCCGGGCGAGATGCTCCATCATCATCTGCTGCGCGCGGCCCATGACCCAAGTCCAGTGCTGCAGCTCCTCGAGGCTCGGCGTCGGGATTCCGGCCGGTGCCGCCGTCCGCTTTTCGGTCGTTTCCTGCTCGGCCATCGTCGCGCTCTCCGTTTCGCGCCGCATTTAGTCATTCCGGGCCGCTGCCGCCACCCGGAGCCGCCCGTCGCGGCGCTGCGGCGGTGTCATGCCGCGTCGGCGCGTTCGTCCGGCTGCGCCAGGACGGTCGCGAGGAGGCCGGGAAAGCGGGCTTCGAATTCCTCGCCGCGAAGGGTGCTGAGGTGATCGCGGCCGGCGGTGCGGGTGCGGATCAGGCCCGCCGCCCGAAGGATTTTGAAGTGATTGCTGAGCGTGCTCTTCGGCACGTCATGGCAGGCGGCCGCCGAGCAGGAGAGCTCGCCGCCGCGCGTCAACCGCCTGACGATCGCCAGCCGGCACGGATCGGCCAGAGCATGGAGGGCGGCCGAAAGCGCGACATCATGGAGGCGGGGGTGCGAGAAAGTCGGCATAAGCAGAATATAGGCGCTCATCTGAAAATTTGATAGTTCGGAATTATTGAACCGTTGCTCGGTCATCGCTACCTGCCCGCCTGTGACCCAATGCCGGGAGTCTCAGATGCCCAGCCTGTTCGATCCTCTCCAGCTCGGTGCAGTGCGCGCCCGCAACCGCATCTTCATGGCGCCGCTGACGCGCGCCCGGGCGACGCGCGAAGCGATGCCGACGTCGATCATGACCGAATATTATGGGCAGCGCGCCGGCGCCGGGCTGATCATCTCCGAGGCGACCGGCATCAGCCGCGAGGGGCTCGGCTGGCCCTATGCGCCCGGCCTGTGGAATGCCGCCCAGGTGGAGGCGTGGAAGCCGGTGGTCGAGGCCGTGCATCGCGGCGGCGGCCTGATCTTCGCGCAGCTCTGGCACATGGGCCGCCTCGTCCACCCGGAGCTTGGCGGCGGCCCGCCGGTCTCCTCGTCGGCGACGACGGCGCCCGCTTGTGCCCACACTTATTCCGGCAAGCAGCCTTATGTTCGGGCCAGGGCGGCCACCCGCGACGACATCGCCCGTATTCTCGACGATTATGAGCGCGCTGCCCGCAATGCGCGCGCGGCGGGGTTCGACGGCGTCCAGCTGCACGGTGCGAACGGCTATCTGATCGATCAATTCCTGCGCGAGAGCGCCAACCTCCGCGAGGATGAATATGGCGGGCCGCCGGAGAACCGCATCCGCTTCCTCGTCGAGGCGACGGAGCGGGTGGCGGCGGCGATCGGCGCGGCGCGGACGGCGGTGCGGCTGTCGCCCAACGGCGCCAGCCAGGGTGTGGAGGACAGCGACCCGCCGGCGGTCTACCTGCCGGCGGCGCGGGAGCTCGAGCGTATCGGAATCGCCTTCCTCGAGCTTCGCGAGCAGGGACCCGACGGCACGTTCGGCCGGACGGAACAGGCCAAGGTGTCGCCGCTCGCCCGCCAGGTCTTCCGACGCCCGCTGGTCCTGAACCAGGATTATGACGCCGTCTCGGCCGCCGAGGCGGTGGCGAGCGGGGCCGCCGACGCCGTCGCCTTCGGCCGCCCGTTCATCGCCAATCCTGACCTGCCGGTGCGGATCGCGCGCGGCGCGCCCTTGGCGAAGGACGATATGCCGACCTGGTACTCGCAGGGGCCCGAAGGCTATGTCGACTATCCGGCGCTGCCAAGGGCGGTGGCCGCCTGATCCGCCTGACGGGGTCGCTGCTACCCCCGGCGACCCTTAGGACTCGGCCGGGCCTACAGCTTCTCGGTCAGCTCCGGAACGACCTTGAAGAGGTCGCCGACCAGGCCGATGTCGGCGACCTGGAAGATCGGCGCATCCTCGTCCTTGTTGATAGCGACGATCGTCTTGGAATCCTTCATGCCGGCCAGGTGCTGGATCGCGCCGGAAATGCCGATAGCGACATAGAGCTCGGGGGCGACGACCTTACCGGTCTGGCCGACCTGATAGTCGTTGGGGACGTAGCCCGCATCGACCGCGGCCCGCGAAGCGCCGACGGCGGCGCCGAGCTTGTCGGCGAGCGGCTCGATATATTGGTGGAAGGCCTCGCCGGAACCGAGGGCGCGGCCGCCCGAGACGATGATCTTGGCGCTGGTCAGCTCCGGCCGCTCGCTATGGGCGATCTCGGCACCGACGAAGCTAGACAGGCCCTGGTCGCCGGATCCGCTCACCGCCTCGATCTCGCCCGAGCCGCCGTCGCGCGCGGCTTTCTCGAACGCGGTGGTGCGGACCGTGATCACTTTCTTGGCGTCCGACGACTTCACCGTGGCGATGGCGTTGCCGGCATAGATGGGCCGGGTGAAAGTGTCCTGGTCCTCGACCGAAAGGATGTCTGAGATCTGCATCACGTCGAGCAAGGCCGCGACGCGCGGCGCGATGTTCTTGCCGGTCGTCGTCGCCGGGGCGAGGAAGGCGTCATGCTCCTCCATCAGCTTGGCCACCAGCGGCGCCACATTCTCGGCTAATCCGTGGCCGTAAGCCGCGTCGTCCGCGACATGGACCTTGCCGACGCCGGCGATCTTCGCGGCTTGGTCGGCGACACCGCCGACCCCCTCGCCCGCGACCAATAGGTGGACCTCGCCCAGCTTCGACGCGGCGGTGACGGTGCCCAAGGTCGCGTCCTTGAGCTGGCCTTCTTCATGCTCGACGAGGACGAGCGTCTTCATCCGATCACTCCCGTTTCCCTGATCTTGTCGATCAGCTCGTCGACCGAGCCGACCTTGATGCCGGCCGTCCGCTTCGGCGGCTCGACGACCTTGAGGACCGTCAGCCGCGACGCCGTCTCGACGCCGTAATCGGCGGGCGTCTTCTGGGCGAGCGGCTTCGACTTGGCCTTCATGATGTTGGGGAGCGAGGCATAGCGCGGCTCGTTGAGCCGGAGGTCGGTGGTGACGACGGCGGGAAGATTCAGCTTCACCGTCTCCAGGCCGCCGTCCACCTCGCGGGTGACGCTGACGCTTTCGGTGCCGTCGAACTCGACCTTCGAGGCGAAGGTGCCCTGCGGCCAGCCGAGCAGGGCCGCCAGCATCTGCCCGGTCTGGTTGGAATCGTCGTCGATCGCCTGCTTGCCGAGGATGAACAGCCCCGGTTGTTCCTCCCCGGCGATCTTCGCCAGGATCTTGGCGACCGCCAGCGGCTCGACCTCGTCCTCGGTCTGGACCAGGATGGCGCGGTCGGCGCCCATGGCGAGCGCGGTGCGGAGCATCTCCTGCGCCTTGGCCGGCCCGATCGAGACGGCGACGATCTCACTCGCCACGCCTTTTTCCTTGAGCCGGATCGCCTCCTCGACGGCGATCTCGTCGAACGGGTTCATGCTCATCTTGACGTTGGCGAGGTCGATCCCCGTCTGGTCCGCCTTGACCCGCGGCTTGACGTTGTAATCGATCACCCGCTTCACGGCGACCAGCAGCTTCATTTTTGTCCCTTCTCATCTTCCGTCATGCCGGCGAGGGCACCAAGCAGAGTCAGCATGGACCCGAGCCTTCGCTGGGGTGACGCAGGAAATCAACTAGGCCGGCTCCTTCTCGCGCACGGCCGCGACGATCTTCCTCGCGGCGTCGCCGAGATCGTCGGCGGGGACGATCGGAAGGCCGCTGTCGGCGAGGATCGCCTTGCCTTCCTCGACATTGGTGCCTTCGAGCCGCACCACCAAAGGCACGTTCAGCTCGACCTCGCGGGCGGCGGCGATGATCCCCTCCGCGATAATGTCGCAGCGCATGATGCCGCCGAAGATGTTGACCAATATGCCCTTCACCGCCGGATCGGAGAGGATGATCTTGAACGCGGCCGTCACCTTTTCCTTGGACGCGCCGCCGCCGACGTCGAGGAAGTTGGCGGGCTCGGCGCCGTTCAATTTGATGATGTCCATCGTCGCCATGGCGAGGCCGGCGCCGTTCACCATGCACCCGATATTGCCGTCGAGCTTGATGTAGGCGAGGTCGTGCTTCGAGGCCTCGAGCTCCTGCGGGTCCTCCTCGGTTTCATCGCGGAGAAGCGCGTGGTCCGGATGGCGGAACTCGGCGTTCGAGTCGAAGCCGATCTTGGCGTCGAGCACGAGCAGACGGCTGTCGTCGGTGACGGCGAGCGGATTGACCTCGATCTGCGAAGCGTCGGTGCCGATGAAGGCGTCGTAGAGCAGTCCGGCGACCTTCTGCGCCTGCTTGTTGAGGTCGCCCTCCAGGTCCAGCGCGTGGGCGACGGCGCGGCCGTGATGCGGCATGAAGCCCGTGGCGGGATCGACGGTAAAGGTGTGGATCTTCTCCGGCGTCTCGTGCGCAACCTCCTCGATGTTGACGCCGCCCTCGGTCGAGACGACGAAGGCGATGCGGCCGGTCTTCCGCTCGACGAGCAGAGCAAGGTAGAATTCGCGGGCGATGTCGACGCCGTCGGTGATGTAGAGGCGGTTGACCTGCTTGCCGGCGGGGCCGGTCTGGACCGTCACCAGCGTCTTGCCGAGCATCTCGGCGGCATGCTCACGTACCTCCTCGGCCGTGCGAGCCAGCCGGACCCCACCCTTGGCGTCGGGGCCCAGCTCCTTGAACCGGCCCTTGCCGCGCCCGCCGGCGTGGATTTGCGACTTGACGACGTAGAGCGGTCCGGGAAGCTTTTCCGCCGCGGCGACCGCCTCCTCGACGGTCGTCGCCGCGTGGCCGGCGGGAACGGGGACGCCGAACTTGCCGAGCAGCTCCTTGGCCTGATATTCGTGGATGTTCATGGGTGGCGCCTAAGCACGTGGGGCGGCGCCTGTCAGCCCCCGACATTGCGGCCGCCGCCGCCGCTATTCTCGCTGTCGGTGCGGCTGTGCTCGTTGCGGTCGTCGCGTTGCTTCTTGTCGCCGCCTTTATCTTCCTTCTGCCACTGGTCGAAATCGCCCTTCTTCTTGTTGTCGGTCATCGCGCCTCTCCTGGTGGGACGGCCGGTGAACGATTCCCCGGCGGCTGGGGTTCAATCTGGCCTGGCGGGAGCGGCTATTGCCGCGCGGCGGGGCGGACGGCGCAGCGCGCCGCGGCGGCGGCAGTGACGGTCAGTATCTCGCGGTCGCCGAGCGCCCGGACGCTGTGGAGGAACTCGTCGAGGTCGCCCGCCTCGCGCGTCCGGGGGAGGTCCGCGAGCCGGCGGAGCTGCATCAGCGACAGCCGGTCGGCCATCCTTTCCGCCATGCAGGCGGCGAGCGGTTGCGGGAGCCCCGCGTTCGTCAGCCCAGTGCGAAGCCGTGTTTCGGGCGAAGCGCAGGAGGCGATGAGGGCGACCGCCGCCACGGCACACGATCGGCGGACGGCGCTCACGCGGCGGCCCTGCCGATCGCTTTTTGCCGTCGCCGCTGAACCGAGGAGCCGATGCCAAGCGCCTCGCGATATTTGGCGACGGTGCGGCGGGCGATATCGTGCCCCTCGCCCTTCAGCATGTCGACGAGCTGGTCGTCGGAGAGGATGTTGTGCGGATCCTCGGCGGCGATCAGCGCCTTGATTCGGCTCTTCACCGCTTCCGACGAAGCCGCCTCGCCGCCTTCGCTCGACTGGATGCCGCTGGTGAAGAAATATTTGAGCTCATAGAGGCCGCGATCGCAGGCGAGATATTTGTTCGACGTGACCCGGCTCACCGTCGATTCGTGCATCCCGATCGCCTCGGCCACGGTACGCAAGGTCAGCGGCTTCAGCTGCGAGACGCCGCTGCGGAAGAAACCCTCCTGCTGGCGGACGATCTCGCTCGTCACCTTGACGATAGTGCGCGCGCGCTGGTCGAGCGCTTTCACCAGCCAGCCGGCGCTCTGCAGGCATTCGGACAGCCAGGCCTTCGAGCGCCGGTCCTGCGGGCCGCTCGAAAGCTCCTGATAATAAGAGCGGTTGACCAGCAGCTTGGGCAGAGTGGCGCCGTTCAGCTCCACCGCCCAGCCGGTGCCGCGCCGGGCGACGAAAACGTCCGGCACGACCGCATTGACGCGCTCCCCTTGAGCGAAGCGGCAGCCGGGCTTGGGATCGTAGGCGCGAAGCTCGCGGATCATGTCGGCCAGATCGTCGTCGTCGACGCCGCAGATGCGCTTGAGCGCGGGAAGGTTCCCTTTGGCGAGATAGTCGAGATTGGCGATCAGCCGCGCCATGGCCGGGTCGTAGCGGTCGGCGTCCTTCGCCTGCAGCGCCAGGCATTCGGCGAGGCTGCGCGCGGCGATTCCGGCGGGGTCGAAGGTCTGGACGACCATCAGCACCCGCTCGACCTCGTGGAGCGGCACGCCCAGGCGCTGGGCGATGTCGAGCAGTGAAGCGAGGAACCAGCCGGTCTCGTCGATCTGCTCGATGATCTGCTCGGCGATGAGGAAGTCGCGGCCGGACAGGCATTCGCCGGCCTGGTGGCGCAGATGGTCGTGGAGCGACATGCCGTCGCCGGCGAAGCTGTCGAAGTCCGGCCCGTCCTCGCTGCCGCCGACGCCGCCGCCCGCGCCGGTGCCGGACAGTCCCAGCCCGCCGTCCAGCCCCATCATCGTGTCCGAGGCGCTGTCCTGGTGGAAGTCCTCGCTGTTGAAGTCCATGTCGAGCGGCGCGTCGGCGATGCCGTCGCCGCTCATCACCAATTCGTCGACGGTCGCCGCTTCCGGGGCCTTCTCCGGGGCGTCAGCGACCTCCGGTGCCGCCTCCGCTGCATCGCCGTCGCCGCCGCCGGCTTCGAGCAGAGGATTCTTCTCGATTTCCTCGGCGATGAAGGTCTCGACCTCGAGGTTCGACAGCGCCAGCAGCCGGATCGCCTGCTGGAGTTGCGGCGTCATCACCAGCGATTGCGACTGGCGGATGTCGAGGCGCGGGGCGAGGCTCATGGTCTATCGGTCGCCCCGGCGAAGGCCGGGGCCTCGGGGAGAGTGCGCGCGGCTGTCCCGTGGGTTTCCGTCCTGAGATCCCGACCTTCGCCGGGATGACGTGTCACTCTCGCCATCTCAAAGCTCGAAGCTTTCGCCCAGATAGAGGCGGCGCACATTGGGGTCGCGGACCAGGTCTTCGGGGCTGCCGGCGAACAGCACCTGGCCCCCGTAGATGATGCAGGCGCGGTCGACGATGTCGAGCGTCTCGCGCACATTATGGTCGGTGATGAGGACTCCGATATCGCGATTCTTGAGCTCGCCGATCAGCGCGCGAATGTCTTGGATCGAGAGCGGGTCGATGCCGGCAAACGGCTCGTCGAGCAGCATGATCGACGGATTGGCGGCAAGCGCGCGAGCGATCTCGCAACGCCGCCGCTCGCCGCCTGAAAGCGCCATCGCGGGGGAGTCGCGAAGGTCGGTGAGGTGGAATTCGCCCAGCAGCTGCTCGAGCCGGGCGGCGCGCGCGTTTTTGTCCGGCTCTGCCACCTCGAGCACGGCCATGATGTTCTGCGCCACGGTGAGGCCGCGGAAGATCGAGGTCTCCTGAGGCAGATAGCCGAGGCCGAGGATCGCGCGGCGGTACATCGGAAGGCCGGTAATGTCTTCGCCGTCGAGCAGGATGCGGCCCGAATCCGGCTTCACCAGGCCCATGATCGAATAAAAGCAGGTGGTCTTGCCAGCGCCGTTCGGGCCGAGCAGGCCCATCACCTCGCCGCGTTCGACTCCGAGCGAGACGTCGGTCAGCACCGCCCTGCGGTCGTAGGATTTGGCGATGGAGATGACGGAGAGGCCGCGCGACAGGGGACCGACGGCCGCTTCGACTTCAGGCCGCTCGATGGCGAGTGTCTCGTTCATGCGCGCTCCGCTATCTCCTTGCCCAGCTTAAGGGAACGCCCGCGCCGCCTCAACCGGCAAGAGTCTTGCATGCCGCGCAGGAGCGATTCCGACGCAAGCCGGAACCTATGAACATAGGCGCCGGACCGCGATCTCGGCCGCTTCGTTTCATGGGTCCCGACTTTCGCCGCGATGACGCCGTGATCAATTCCCCCGCCGCGGCACCGTGAACCGGCCGGTGACCCTTCCGCCGCTTTCGGCGGTGCCGGGGGCGCCGGGAATGCCGCCGTCCATCACCGCGCGGCCGCTTTGGAGGTCGAGCACGAGCCGGCCGCCCTGGACGTGCGACTGTCCGCGGGTGAGCGTGACGCCGCCAATCATCGTCACCAGCCGCCGCTCGAGATCGTAAATGGCGAACTGGCTTCGCGCCGTTTCGGACGGGCTGCGCAGCAGCACGCCGCCGGTCGCCTCGATCCGGTTGATCTCGATCCCGCCCTCGCTGGCATAAGCGACGGTGAGGCGCTGCGTGCTGAGCTGGAGGGCGCCCTGGCGGACCTCGACATTGCCGGAGAAGACGGCGCGGTCGGCGCGGTCCTGAACCTCGATGCGGTCGGCCGCGACGTCGACCGGCCCGTCGGTGTCGTGGCCCTTGAGCGCCGAGCCCGCGCCCTGGGCGAATGCCGCCGCGGCGCTGAGCGTCAAAGCGGCGCCGAGGGCCGTGAAAGCGGGCTTGCGGCTCATCGCGCGCCGCCCTGGACGATGTGGAGGCGCGCGCGGCCGGCCAGCACCGCGGTGCGATCCGGAAGGCTGACTTCGAGTCGGTCGGCGGAGAAGTGCCCCAGCGGCATCGATCCCTCGACCCGGCCGCGGCTGGCGAGCGTCTGCGCGCGCAGGTCCACCAGCACGTCGCGGGTAGCGAGGCGATAACCGTCGGCGGCCGTGACCAGGATCGGGCCGAGCACGTCTACATTGTCGCTGGCCATGTCGTAGCGGGCGCGTTGCGCCTGGATTCGGCCCGGCCCCCCGTCGAGCTGGATCCGCGCCTGCATGCCGGCAATGTCCACGACCGGCACGGCCGAGCTTTGCTGGAGCGCTTGACGGGCATTCAGCACGAACGGACGGCCGCGATTGTCCTGCCCCCGATATTGCGCCGATTCGACGCGCATCCGCTCCTCGGCATGCTCGACCTTGTTCTTGTCGAGCACGAAGCTGACCTCCTGCTTGTCCTCGAGCGGAGCGAAAGCGAGGAAGGCGAGCACCACGCCTATCGCCGCGGGCAGGCCGATCTTCATGAGCCGGATTATGAAATCGTGCCCGCCGCCGGGACGCGCCCAGCCGCGTTTGGCGACCCGGTCCGTCTCGGCGAGTTCAGACATGGGCGAAAATGTCCTGCTCGGCCCAGCCCGCAAGGTCGAGCAGGGCGCGGTGCGGCAGGAAATCGAAGCAGGCGCGGGCGAGGCCGGCGCGGGCTTCGCGCTCGAGCCGCTCGTCGAGCTTCTCCTTCAGCGCATGGAGGTAGCGTACGTCAGAGGCGGCATAATCTTTCTGTGCGTCGCTGAGCTCCGGGGCCCCCCAGTCGGTCTGCTGCTGCTGCTTGGAGATTTCCAGGCAGAGCAATTCCTTGACGATGTCCTTGAGCCCGTGCCGGTCGGTATAGGTACGGACCAGCCGCGAGGCGGTCTTGGTGCAATAGACGGGCGCGGCAATCACGCCGAGATAGGCGCGGATCGAGGCGATGTCGAAGCGCGCAAAATGGTAGAGCTTGAGCCGCTCCGGATCGGCCAGCACCGCCTTGAGGTTGGGGGCGTCGTAGCGGCTGTCGGGGCCAAAGCGGACGAGGTGCTCCTCGCCGCGGCCGTCGGCGACCTGGACCAGGCACAGCCGGTCGCGGCTCAGCTGAAGGCCCATTGTCTCGGTGTCGACGGCGATCGGGCCGGGGGCAAGCACCCCTTCGGGCAGATCCTCTTCGTGGAAATGGACGGCCATCCGGCCGGAGATAGGGCCAAGCGCGGCAAGGCTCAATGGGCGGGCTTGATCGCGCCCGGCAAAGGCCGCAGGGGGCGCCAACGCCAAGCCGAGGAAGCTTCAGCCATGCCCGGCGGACTTGCCGCACTGCTCGACGACGTCGCCGCCATCGCCAAGCTGACGGCGGCCTCGATCGACGATGTCGGCGCCGCCGCCGGCCGCGCCGGCTTCAAGGCTGCCGGCGTGGTCGTCGACGACACGGCAGTGACGCCGCGCTACGTCACCGGCTTCACGCCCGACCGCGAGCTTCCGATCATCTGGCGAATCGCGAGAGGATCGCTCAGAAACAAACTGCTCATCATCCTGCCGGTAGCGCTGGCGCTGAGCGCGCTGCTTCCGTGGGCGATCACGCCGCTTCTGATGCTCGGCGGCGCCTATCTCTGCTACGAGGGGGCGGAGAAGATTTGGCACGCGCTGGCGGGGGCGAAGCACAGCCTCGCCGAGAAAGCGGCCGAGCTCAACAGCCTCGAACATGAGCAGACGATGGTCGCCGGCGCGATCCGGACCGACTTCATCCTGTCGGCTGAGATTATGGCGATCGCGCTCGCCGAGGTGACCGCCGAGACCTTCCCGATGCGGGCCGGTATCCTCGCTGTCGTCGCGGTGGCGATCACCGCCGGCGTCTACGGCGCGGTCGGCCTGATCGTGAAGATGGACGATATTGGCCTCCACCTCGCCGCGCGCAGGTCGGCCGCGGCTCGCTCGATCGGGCGCGGGCTCGTGCGCGCAATGCCGAAGGTGATGGCGGCGCTGTCGGCCATTGGCATCGCCGCGATGATCTGGGTCGGCGGCGGCATCATCGTCCACGGCCTCGAGGTCTTCCATGTCGCGGCGCCGGCCCATCTCATCCACGATGCGGCGGAGGCGGTCGCCCATGACGCGCCGTTCGGCGGATCGATCCTCGGCTGGGTCGCGGGCGCGGCCGGAGCGGGGCTGTTCGGGCTGGCCGTGGGCGGCCTCATCGTCCTCGTCCACCATCTCGCAGTGGCCCGGAAAGGCGGTCACGGGGCGGCTCCGGCCGCCGAGCAGAAAGTGCCTCGCCCCTGAGGAGATTTTGCGCTATACGATTCCGCCGTGCGCCGGTGTTACGGCGCGAAGGCCTTTGCGCGTTTTGCCCGGCGCGGCGGTTCTAACAGGGGAATGGGCGCTGGAAAGTAACTGACACAGATGGGTTTTGACAGAGGGCGCCGCGGCGAACGCGGCGGTCGCGGCAGAGACAAGCGCGACAATATCGGCGGCGGTGAAGAGTTCGGCGGCGGATTTGAAAGGGGCGGCTTCGGCGGCGGCGGCGGCGATCGCTTCGGCGGCGGCGGCGGCGACCGCTTCGGCGGCGGCGGCGGTGGCGGCGGTTATCGCGGCGGCGGCGGTGGCGGCTATGGCGGCCCGCGCGGCGGGGGCTATGGCGGCGGCGGCGGTGCAGGCGGCGGTGGAGGCGGCTTCGGCGGCCCGCGCGGCGGCGGCGGAATGCCCCCGCAGGTCGTCGGCGAAGGCAAGGGCATCGTCAAATTCTTCAATTCGCAAAAGGGCTTCGGCTTCATCGTCCGCGACGATGGCGGCGAGGACGTGTTCGTCCACATTTCCGCCGTCGAGCAAGCGGGCCTGACCGGCCTCGCCGAAGGCCAGCCGCTCGAATTCACGCTCGTCGATCGCGGCGGGCGGATTTCGGCGACCGATCTACGCATCGAGGGCGAGCCGATGGCCGTCCAGGATTCGGGCCCGCGCGAGCGCGGCCCGCAGCGCCAGCTGACCGGCGAGAAGGCAAGCGGCACGGTCAAGTTCTTCAACGCGACCAAGGGCTTCGGCTTCATCACCCGCGACGACGGCCAGCCCGACGCCTTCGTCCACATCTCGGCGGTCGAGCGGGCCGGGATGATCTCCCTCAACGAGGGCGACCGGATCGAGTTCGAGCTCGAGGTCGACCGGCGCGGCAAGACCGCAGCGGTCAACCTGACGCCCATCCAGTAAGCGAATCCAGCAGTTGGTGCCGGCGGCCGGGCGTCCCGGCCGCCGCGCCCATGGCTAACGCCGCGTAAACCCATTTCCCTGAGCGATCCTCTACCTTTGTCATTTACCAAGGCGGCATGGCAAGCATCCTCCTCGCCGCGTTGTTCGCGGCTGCCTCACCCGCCAATGCGGCCGCATCCGCGCCCTCGCTCGACCTGCGCTGCTTCCAGCTGATGGCCGAGCTTGCCGAGAGCGACGATCCGCGGCTGCGCTCCACCGGTCAGGTCGCCGCCCAATATTTCCTCGGCCGCATCGACGCCTCGGCGCCGGACACGCAGCTGCAAAGCCCTCCGCTGATCTCTGGCGGCGAGCGCCACACGCTGCTCGCGCGCTGCGGAGCCGAAATGGGCGCCGCGGGCCGCGACTTCCGGGCCATCGGCGAGGCGCTCGTCCCCGGCACCCGCCCGGCCGCCTAGGTCACCAGCCGCCGCAGTCCCTCCACCGTGTCGGCCTCGGCCGCCGGTTTATCGGTCCTGATCCGCGAGATCCGCGGAAAGCGCATCGCCAGCCCCGATTTGTGCCGGCGGCTGGCATGGATCGAATCGAATGCCACCTCCAGCACCAGCGTCTTCTCAAGCTCGCGCACCGGGCCGAAACGCTGCACCGTATGGTTGCGCACGAACCGGTCCAGCCACATCAGCTCCTCGTCGGTGAAGCCGAAATAGGCCTTGCCGACCGGCAGCAGCTCGCCCTCGTCATTCCAGCATCCGAACGTGTAATCGGAATAATAAGAGGAGCGCTTGCCGCTTCCGCGGGCGGCATACATCAGCACGCAATCGGCGGTCAGCGGATCGCGCTTCCATTTATACCAGAGGCCGACGCGGCGTCCCGCCACGTAAGGGCTGTCGCGCCGCTTGAGCATCACGCCCTCGATCGAGGCGTCGCGGGTGCCCGCGCGAATCGCCTCCAGCGCCCCGAAGTCCGGTGCGTCGATCAGCCCGGAAAGGTCGAACCGCTCGGGGTTCAAGCCGGCGACGAAGGCTTCGAGCCGGATCCGCCGCTCGCTCCACGGCAGCGGCCGCACATCCACCTTGGCGTCGATCAATATGTCGTAGAGCCGCACGAACGCCGGATAATCGGCGAGCATCCGCGCCGACACGGTCTTGCGTCCCAGCCGCTGCTGGAGAGCGTTGAAGCTTGCCGCCTCGCCGCCCTGGAACTCGCCGCGTACCAGCAGTTCGCCGTCGAGCACCCCTTCCTTGTCGTAGGCGGCGGCGACGTCGGGAAAGCTGCGGGTGATGTCGTCACCGGCGCGGCTGTAGAGACGGGTTTCGCCGCCCGCCCGCACCAGCTGGACGCGGATGCCGTCCCACTTCCACTCGGCCGCATAGTCTTCCATCGAAGGCTCGAGGTTCTCGAGTGGATTTGCGAGCATGAATGGTCGGAATACCGGCAGGTCCTCCGCCGTCGGCTGCGCGCCGCGACCCTCCGCCCAGTCGAACAGCGGCAGATAAGGCGGCGGGATGCCGTGCCAGACCTCCTCGACCGCGTCGACGTCGAGCCCGAACGCCTGCGCGAGCGCCACCTTGGCCAGCCGTGCCGAGATCCCGATCCTGAGCTCGCCCGTCGCAAGCTTCAGCAGGGCAAACCGCCCGCTCGCGTCGAGATGATCGAGCATGCCGGCCAGCGCCCCCGGCGCCTCGACCCGCCCGAGCCCCGCGAGGCGCTCGACGACGGCGGCGATGCGAAGCGTGCCGTCGTCGAGGTCGACGGCTCGCTTCGCCGCCTTCGGCCACAGCAAGGCGGCGGCTTCGGCGAGGTCGCCGACATAGTCCCAGCTCATATAGAAGAGGGTCGGATCGACCCTTTCCTCGACGATGGCGCGGATCGCCGCGGGCTTGACGGCCGGGAGATTCAATTCGCCGGTCAGCGCCGCCAGCGCGTAGCCGCGGTCAGGGTCGGGCGTGCGCTTGAGATAGTCGCCGATCAGCTTGAGCTTGGCGCTTCGCGAACGCGTGTAGACGAGCGCGTCGAGGAGCTGCGAGAAATCGCGCATGCGGGGCGCATCTTCCGCTTATCCCCGCGGCAGGCAAGAGCGTGTCGAAGCTTTGGGATCCAGCCCCGCCGGCGTCAGGCCTGGGAGATACTGAGTACGTTCCCGTCGGGATCGGCGAAAAAGGCCACCTTCGCCTTGCCGTCCGGAGCGGTCCAGATGCCGAGTTTGTCCTGGCCCATGCCCTCGTAGACGATGAACTCGATTCCCTGCGCCCGGAGGCGCTCAACCGCGGAACGAATTTCCTCGACGTTCCAGCCAAGGATCGGATGCGGGTTAGGCTTGTAGTCGGGAAGGACGGTCATGCGCAGCAAAGCGGCGCCGAAGCTCAAGAAGTCGCCGAAATCGTCGCTGCTCCTGAGTTCCAGCCCGAGCGTGTCGCGGTAAAAGCGGAGCGCCCGCTCGCGCTCGCCGACATTGAGGAAAGCTACGGGCGTGCCCACCTGCCCCAGGTCGAAACGGTTATCCGCCATCTGCTCGCTCCTGTGACTCGGCCTCGGGCTTAGCCGCCAGGGCACGTGCGCCTATCGCCCGGACGGGTGATTGAGCGCCGATCCTCCGTTGGCGCCGAGCAGCAGAGGACTTGCATTGGCCGCTCGCAGCGGTCAACACGAGCCTTCGCGCCAGCCGCGCTCCCCGATCAGCACCCGACGACCCTGGAGCATCCGTTGCGGATCTTGTCCATCCTGGCTTCACCCGCACCGGGGGGTGCCGAGACGCTGGTGCGCAGCCTCGGCGCCGAGCTCGTCGGGCGCGGTCACGACTTCCACGTCCTGTTCATGTCGCACGCCGCCGGGGTGGGAAATCCGCCCGATTTCGAGGGCGAATTCCTCGAGCGGCTGGGGCGCGACGGGATCGGCTTCGACATAATGAGCCCCAACGCCTTTCGAAGCACGCTGCGCGCCGTCGGCGAGTTTCGCCGCGTCGCCCGAACCTATGCCCCCGACCTGGTCCATTCGCATCTGGCTCGCGGCGTGCTCAGCCGAAGCTTCAGCGGGCTCAGCCTCCCGACCGTCTATACCCACCACAGCGTCACCGCGAACTTCCCGACGCCGCTGTTCGCGCTCTTCAACTGGACCGTCGATCAATATGTAGCCGTCAGCGGCGCCTGCCGCGCGTTTCTCGAGCAGCACGCGCGGGGGTCCATCGTGACGATCGCGAATGGCGTGCCCAGTGACTTTGCCTCGGGTAAGCCGCGGCAGGCGATCCGGGCTTCGCCGCTGGTTCTCGCGGTTGGGAGCCTACGCGCCGCAAAAGACTATCCGACGCTGATCGAGGCTGCTGCGATCCTGCTGAGGCGGGCGCCGGCTTCTCTCGCGGGCGTCGGCTTCGCCATAGCGGGCGAAGGCGCCGAGCGGCCGGCGCTTGAGCGGCTGATCGAGGAGCGCGGCCTCGCCGGCCGCTTCAAGCTGCTCGGCGCGCGGGCGGACATGGCGGCGCTGATGCAGCAGGCAGACCTGCTCGTGAATTCGTCGGCCTATGAAGGGCTTCCCGTTACCCTGGTTGAGGCCGCGGCCTCGGGGCTTCCGATCGTCGCGTCGGACGTCGGCGGCAATTCCGAGGTCGTGGTCGACGGCGTCAACGGGTTGCTCGTGCCGCCTGCGCAGCCGGAGCTGCTGGCGATGCGGATCCTGGAGTTGCTGACCGATCCGGAGCGCTACGCGGCCTGTTCGACCGCCGCGCTGGCCCAGTCGAAAAAGTTCAGCATGGCCGCCTGCGCGGACGCCCATCTGGAAGTCTATCGCAACGTACTTGACCGATAGGCCGGCGCGCCGCTGTCCGCGATCAGCGCTGGGCGAAGCCCGCATTGGCCCGCCGAACCAGCAGCGAGCTCAACGCCAGCAGGAACCAGACTGGCCGCCCGGTCTGATGCATCTTGAGCAGCCGCGTTCTGAACGGCAGGCCCAGCGCCGTCGCCGCGGCGCGATGCCAAAACGGTCCCACCCGTCCGAGCTCGCGCGCCCGCCGAAGCGCATGGGCGGCAAGGTCGGGCCGGCCGAGCGACTGGAGCAGCAGGCCGATACGGTAGAAATAGCCCGCCAGCCCTTCCCTCTTCACTCGCTCGGAGACGAATTCGGTGTCCGTGGCCAGCACGATTTCGCCGACGTCGATCGAGGACTGGAGTATCTCCGGGCGTCGCGTCAACCGGTCCGGCGAATCGTGGTTGACGTAGATGCCCCGTCCCTGGTCCGAGACCGCGAAGCGGGCGCCGCGCATGATCGAACGGATGACGACCTCGCGGTCCTCGGCCCGGAAGACGCGCTCGTCCCAGCCGCCGATCTCGCGCAGGAAGTCGGTCCGCCACATCAACGAGCAGGGCGCGACCACGCGGCCGTGGCCCATCCAGAGGCGAAAGATGTCGTCGGCCGAATCGTAGGCTGGGAAGATGGCCGGGCGCCGCTTGCCGGTCGCTTCCTTCAACACCTGCATCGGCGCGAAACCGAGCTCGGCGTCCCGCTCGCGCATTCGCGCCACCAGCGGCGCCAACATCTGATCCTCCAGGTAATCGTCGCAATCGAGGAACAGCACATACTCGCCGGTCGCCTCGACCAGGCCGCGGTTGCGCGCCACTTGGGCGCCGCTGTTGCGCTCGTTGACGAGCACGCGGACGCTTGGCGGGTAGCCTTCCAGCCGTTCAACCGTCCGGTCGAAGATGCCGTCGACCACGACCACCACCTCCAGGTCGACGCCCTGCTGGGCGAGGACGCTGTCGACGGCGCGGCGGATCGTCGCCTCCGCTTTGTACGCAGGAATGGCGACGGTGACGCGCGCCTGGCGATCCGCTTGCGGTTCCAGTGGTAGGGGATGTGCCATCGTTATGTGTGACGCGCTCAGCTTCGGTTGGGCTCTTTGACGCCGAGGCGGATCAGGCCGAACTCCGCGATCTCGACGAGCGAGCCGCACCAGTGGATGCCGAGCGCCGTCAGCGTTTCCGGCCAGCCGACCCGCTCGCGCCGAAGCCGCGCGAAATGGCGAACCGGCGGCCGCAGCCGCCCCAGCACGAACCGCACTGCCGGCGTTTGACTGCGCGAGCCGGCTTTGCGCCGCCTTTTGTTGAAGATCGCGCGCAGGTCGCGGCGCGCCGGATGCCCGACGCGCACGCCCTCGACGAAGATGATCGGGATCCCGGCCTCCTGCGCCCGCAGGTTCCAAGCGAAATCCTCGCCCGAAAAGGATTCGCGAAACGCGCCGACGCGGTCGAAGACGTCCCGCGACACCAGAAGGTTCGCCGTCGCGCAGGCGCCGGCGGCCACATATTGGCGCTGCTGGAATTCCAGATGGCGGTCGTGGACGAAGGCGTAATAGCTGGCCCCGGCGTCGCGGAAGACGTCGATCGGGCCGGTGACCCGGGCGCCGGGATGGCGCTCCATCGCCTCGAGCCCCGCCTCCAACCAGCCCGAGTCCGGGACGCAGTCGCTGTCGGTGAAGGCGAGAAAGGCGCCCGAGGCTGCGGCGACGCCGGCATTGCGGGCCGCATAGGAGCCCGGCCTCGGCTCGTGGATCAGTCGCGCATTGTCCGGCATCTGCCTCACCTCGTGCGGCTCCGGCTCGTTGTTGACGACGATGATCTCGAACCGGCCGGCCGCCAGCGACTGTGCCGCCAGCGCCTCCAGGCACTGGGCCAACCGGTCCCAGTCGCGATAGACGGGAATGATCACGGAGATTTGAACGGCCACTTGAATTCGCTCGTTTGGTCAGGGTCGGGCGCCGCGAATGACACGGGCGGGTGCGACAATCTTCTTGCCTTGCCGGGATTGGCCGCCAATGGCGCCCCGTAAGCGGCAGGCATCGAAAGTCCCGGCAGTTGAATAGCCCCGGTTCCATGGGAAGGAAAGCGGCGAGCGGCGCCTTTTACATCGGCGCCGCCCAGGGCGTGCGAATCGTGCTGACCATCGCCTCCACGATCGTCGTCGCGCGCATCCTCACCCCCGCCGACTATGGCGTCATCGCCATGGTAGGGCCGGTGACGGCCTTCGTCTTGCTGCTTCAGAATCTCGGCCTCAGCCACGCGGCGATCCAGGCGAAGACGCTGTCCCATGAGCAGTCGAACGCTTTGTTCTGGCTCAACCTCCTCGGGTCGCTGCTGATCGCGGTGGTGCTGGTCGTCGCCGCGCCGCTGGTCAGCTGGTTCTACGACGAGCCGCGCACCGGCTACGTCACCGCCGCTTCGTCGATCACGGTGGTACTGACCGCCTCGTCGCTCCAGCACGCCGCATTGCTCGCGCGCGAGCTGCGCTTCCGGGCGCTGGCCGCGGTCGACACCGCCGCCGCGCTGTGCGCCTTCGCTGCGACCGTCGCGGCGGCCATGGCGATGCGGAGCTATTGGGCGCTCTGGCTCGGCACGGTCGCCGGAATCGTGTGCAATGTCGGTCTCCTCTGGCTGGTGAGCCGGTGGCGGCCGACCTTTCCCATCCGGCTCGCGGGCTCCGGCCGGCTGGTCCGCTTCGGCGGCTCGATCACCGTCTTTCGCTTTCTCAATTTCCTCAGCCGCAACATCGACAACGTCCTGATCGGGCGGGTCTGGGGCCCGGGGCTCCTCGGCCTTTACGATCGCAGCTACCGGCTGATGATGTTCCCTTTGCAGAACGTCAACGCGCCGCTGTCGCGCGTGATGCTCCCGATTCTCGGCCGGCTTCGCGCCGAGCCGGATCGTTTTCGCCGCTCCTATCTCCACAGCCTCCATCTCGTATCGCTCGTTGCCACTCCGGCCATTGCCGTCGCTGGCGCGACCAGCGCCGAGCTCATCCCCTTCCTCCTCGGCCAGCGCTGGGCGGGGGCGGCGCCGATCTTCGCCTGGCTGAGCCTCACGGGCCTCCTGCAGCCGATCGCCAACACGAGCGGCTGGCTGTTCATCGCCAGCGGCCGAGGTAAGGCGCTGATGGCTTGGGGCGCGGTTTCGACCGTCACCACGATCGCTGCCTTCACAATCGGCGTCTTCTGGGGCCCGGTCGGAGTCGCCATCGCCTATTTCCTGAGCACGGCGCTACGGCTGCCTCTCCTCTTCTGGTGGTGCGTCGGCGGGACGTCCGTCCGCTCGATCGACCTTTACGCCGTGACCCTGACGAGCTTGCTTGGCGCCGGCGCCGCCTGGGCCTGGGTGGCGATGGTCTCCGATCTTTTGTCCTTCGGAGTGACGATCCTTTCGGCCGTGGCAATTGCCTATGCCTCGACTTTCCTGATCCACTGGCTGACGCCCGAAGGGCGGGCCTCGGTCCGCTACGCCTTCGGAGAGGGCTGGCGGCTGCTCGCGGCGCGCGCCCGGCCATGAAGATCGTGATCACCAACGTAGTCGCTCTGAATTCGGGCGACGCGGCCATCCTCAAGGGCGTTATCCGCACCCTCGAGCAAGCGTTCGGTCGTTGCGAGATCGTCGTGCTCGACCGCCAGAGCGAGGTTTCGCGCCGCTATTATCCGGAGCTGGACCTTCGCCAGATGTACATCCCGCGCCTCCACGACGGACCGCTGGCGCGCTTCGCCGCCCGGATCGGGCTGTCGCGGCCGGTGACTCTGCTTCGCTTCGGCGTGTGCCTTGCCGCGGGAGCGCTGGCGCCGCTGCGCCTGCTGCTGCCGCCGCAAGCCCGCAGCAATCTCGCCGCCTTCCGCTCGGCTGACCTCGTCGTCAGCACCGGTGGGACGTATCTGGTCGAGCATTACAACATCTCCGAAAAATTCGTTCAGCTCGCGCTGATGCAGGCCTCGGGCGCGCCGACGGTGCTGTTCACCCAGTCGCTCGGTCCGTTCCGCTCGCGCCCGAACATCTGGCGGGTGCGCGAGACCGTCCGGCATTTCGGCCTGGTTCTGCTGCGGGACCAGCGCTCGCTCGACCATCTCCGCGCGATCGCCGCTGAAGGCAGCGACGCCCATGTCGTCGCCGACGCCGCCTTCGCCCTTGCCGACGAGGAGCATCTCAGCGCTGCCGCCCGCCGCCGCCTTGCCGCCCCGCTCCGAGTCGCGGTTTCGGTCCGCGACTGGAGCTTTCCTGGCTCGCCCGATCCGGAGCAGGCGCGTTCGCGTTACCTGCAGGCACTCGGCGCCGCCGTCTCGCACCTGGTGCGCGCGCACGGGGCGCGGGTGACGTTGATCTCCACCTGCCAGGGCGTCCCGGAATATTGGACCGACGATTCGGCTGTCGCCGCCGCCATCGCGGCGACGCTGCCCGAGGACGTGCGCGCCTCGGTCGAGCTCGACCGCGCCTTCCATGCACCCGAGACCCTGATCGAGACGCTCGCCGGTTTCGACTTCGTGCTCGCTACCCGCATGCACATGGCGATCCTGTCGCTATGCAGCGGCACACCGGTCCTTCCGATCGCCTACGAGTTCAAGACGCTCGAGCTGTTCCGCCGACTCGGCCTCGGCGACTTGGTCAGCGACATCGAGGCCGTCGGCGCCGACGTTTTCCCCTCGCTTTTGGACCGCTTCATCGCGGCCTTGTCCGAGCGCCAGCCCGCCTTGATGGAGGCGGTGCTCGAGCAGCGCTCTTCCGCCTTGGGCGTCGTCGAGCGTTTGCGCGCCCTCGCGCCCGGGGCAGACGGTTAGTCGGGCGCCTTTTTCGTCGCAATCACGACGTAATTCTTGGGATAGCCCCTGCCGCGGTTCGGACGCCGCAAGTCCATGCGCTGGAACCACAGGGCGAGCAGCGCGAAGAGCAAGCGGATCGGGGACAGCAACAGCCCGCGCGGAAGGTTCCTGGCCGCCCCCTGCAGCTGGTGCGCGACCGTCGCGGCATAGCCTTCGAGCCACTCCAGCCGCTCTATCTCCAGGCCCGCTTTGGGAAACAGCTCGCGATAGGCGAATTGTGTATAGCGGTAGAAATCGTAGGGCACCTCATGCTCTTCATAGAAGAAGGGCGCGGTTGTGATCATCTGCCCGCCCGGCTTCAGCACCCGGCCGAGCTCCGCCAGCACGGCGGCCGGGTCAGGCATATGTTCGAGCGCCTGGTTGAAGACGATGAAGTCGAACCGCCCCGCCTCGACCGGGATCGAGCGCAAGTCGCAGACATAGGTGGTCTCGACATAAGGCTTATCTACCATCTGGAAGTCGGCGGATTCGTATTGGGCGTGGCTGAAGAGGTCGCGATAGGGCTGATCGCCGGCTGCGGCGTCGAGCACGCGGGCGCCGGGCGGGACGCGGCGGGCGAATTCCTCGTTCACGCGCCGCAGGTGAACTCGCGACGGACTGACGCCATATTTCCTGAGCAGCCGATCAATCAACTTTCCCCGCCTTTCCGGCCGCGCCCTAGCAGATCGCCCCCTCAGGGAAAGTCCAAGGCTGCCGACGCCTCGGTCAGGATCGCGGGGGTCGTTCCACTTAACAAACTCGGGGGCGGCTGCTAGCAGCGCGACATGCGGCCATTTTCGGAACTGAGCCGGCGCCTCCGCCTGCGCGGCCTCCGCCGCACGGCCGGCGGGCTGTTCGGCCCGCTAACCTATCTGGCGCCGGTCGAAGAGGATCGCGGTTGCCCCGAGGCAGCGAACACGCTTCTCGCCGGGCGTTCGGATTTCCCGCTTGAGCCGGGGCCAAACGCGATCCCGCCCGAACGACCGCAGGCGTAGCGCGCGCGCTCGTTCCGAAGGCGTAGGGCCGAATGACCGCTCCCCAACCCACATTCCCGAACAAGAGGCCCGTGCGCGTCGGCCTGGTCGTCAGCGGCTTTCCCGCTCTGTCCGAGACCTTCATCATTGATCAGGCCGCCGCGCTCACCGACGCCGGCCTCGACCTTCGAATTCTGGCGACGCGCCGCCTCACTGACGGGCTGCGCCACGAACGCGCCCGCGAACTCGTCCGCCTCGCCGACTTTTCCGACGAAAGTCCGCTTGTCCGACTCATGCCGGGACGACTGAAAATGTTGGCGCGGCGGCTCTCGCGGCGCCGGTTGCAGCGTCGCGCGGCGAGCGAGTGCGACCTGTTGCTATGCCATTTCGGACCCGTTGGGCTGATAACGGTCCGCAACCTCGAGGGGGTGCAGCGCCGCCCGCTCATCTGGACCGTCTTCCACGGCTTCGACATGTCGCGGCACCTCGCACAGGCGGGGCCGGACGCTTATGCGCCGTTGTTCCGGCTGGGCGACCGCTTCCTGCCGATCAGCCGCATGTGGGCCGACCGGCTGGCCGGGATCGGCTGTCCGGCGGAGCGGATCGCGCTGCTGCGGATGGGCGTCGACTGCGCCGCCATTTCCTTCGCGCCGCCGAAACGCGCTGCGACGGGCAGGCTTCGGTTGCTGACGGTCGGCCGCCTGGTGGAGAAGAAGGGCACCGAATATTCGCTTCGTGCCCTCGCGCAGGTCGCGCGGACGCAACCGAGCCTGCGCTGGTCGTTCGAGATCGCCGGTGAAGGCCCGCTGCAGCGGCCGCTCGAGGCGCTGGCGGCGGAGCTGGGACTGGCCGATCGCGTAACCTTCCTCGGACCGCTCGGGGGCGAGCAGGTGCGCGAGAAGCTGCGGCGGGCGGACCTGTTTCTTCTCCCCTCCGTCACCGCTGCCGATGGCGACATGGAGGGAATACCGGTGGCGCTGATGGAAGCCATGGCGGCCGGAGTCCCAGTCGTCACGACCTTCCACAGCGGCATCCCGGAGCTGGTCGAGGACGGCGTGTCGGGGCTGCTCGCGTCGGAGCGCGACGTCGCGACGCTGGCGCGCCAGATCGCGATCGTGCTCGGGGACCCCGAGCGCGCCCACAGCCTCGCTGCCGCGGCACGCGCTCGGGTCGAGGCCGAATTCAACCAAGCGAAGATCAACGCCGCCCTGGTTGCCGAGATCGAAGCGGCGGTTGAAGGGGCGGCGGACGCCGTCTAGGCGGTCCGCGGCCTGGTTCCGGTGAAAACCTTTTCGCCGCGCGAGAGCCGGAACTGGACCGAATCCACCGGCCCGGCGGTGAACTCGGCCAGCTCGAAGCCTGCTGTGGTCACGCGGTCGCGAAAGTCCGACCCGTAGAACCGCACGTGGTCGTAGCGCCCGAAATAGCGGGCCCGCTCCTCGCGCGAGGCGAGGGCGGGATCCTCGAAGGTTTGGCTCCAGCCCTCGACGATCGGCACCATCGCGATCAGCTGACCCCCCGGCTCCAGAATCCGGAACAGCTCAGTGAGCGCCCGCCGGTCGTCGACATGCTCGAGCACGTGCGACGCAATGACGATGCCGCAGGAATGGTCGGGCAGGTCGATCTGTTCGAGGTTGAGCACTTTGTCGGCCCGCCCAGGCTCCAGGTCGGCGGTCGTGTAGGAGCGCGGCTGCGCCTTGGCCACGAGACGCTGCACGCCCCGCTCCGGCGCGAAGTGAAGCACGTCGCGGCCTTTGAGGTCGACGAAGCCGCGTTCGAGCGCCAGCGCGAACAGCCGGTGCCGCTCGCGGGAGCCACAGGAAGGACAAAGCTGTCCGAGCCGCATGTTGGTGCCGGTCGGCAGGAACTTTCCAGTGAACCCGCAGCAAGGGCAGGTGGCTGCGGAAAGCTGCTCGTTCGCCACCACCCAGCGAAACAGACCGCTCCGCGATTTGCGCTCCGAAAGCGCCCTCACGAGCGCTCCGACGGCCGCCACTTTCGACTTGATCATCATGATTCGCGCCCTTAGCACCTCTGCCCGCGCTGGCCACTCCGGCGAAGGAAGAGCCGCGCGGGCTTTTCACCCAGATCGTGCCTCTGAAACAGGAGGCGGGCGAGCCGCGAGCGGATGGCGCGGCCATGACGGTGGCAAGGAGAGTCGCGGGTGAACGCCGAGGCTGTCGAGAGGACCCGGGAACGATCGCCTGCGGCCGACACGCGCACCCGTTTCGACATCCAGTTCCTGCGAGGGGTCTCGGTCCTCCTCGTCGTCCTGTTCCACGGCTTTGGCGACTTCTTCGCCAAGGGCTATCTCGGCGTCGACGTCTTCTTCGTCATTTCGGGGTTCCTGATTACGTCGATCATCCTGCGCGACCTGCAAGCGGGCACGTTCAGCTTCCGCGGCTTCTACCTCCGGCGCGCGAAGCGGCTCCTGCCGGCCGCTTATTCGACGTTCATCGGCACCACATTGGTCAGCTATCTGGTGCTGACGGCGCCGCAATGGAGCATGTACCTGCTGCAGCTCGCGGGGGCCCTCACCTTCAGTGCGAATGTCGTACTCTCCCTCCAGGTCGGTTATTTCGCCGATGCGGCGGAAACGAAGCCGCTGCTCCACATCTGGTCGCTCTCGCTCGAGGAGCAATTCTACTTCATCATCCCGTTGCTGCTCTGGATCCTCGCGCCAAAGCTCCGCCCGGGCGCCATCGCGCTCGGCGCCGCTGCCAGCCTCGCTTTGTGCTTCTACGCGGTGAGCCGCCCCGATCTGGAATCTTTCGCCTTTTTCCTCCTCCCTACTCGCGCCTGGGAGCTGCTCGCCGGCTCCGCCTGCGGTTGGATCGTCCTTCGTCGGGGACAGCTGCAGATCCCGTCACCCGTTCAGTGGCTGGGGCTGGCGGCGATCCTTTTCGCGGCGACGGTCGGCCTCGATTCGGTCCATCCCCGCGGTGACGCGATGATCGCGGTGGCGGGCACCGCGCTCATCCTTCTTGCCCGCGACCGGTGGCTCCCGCAGACGTTCCTCAGCCGTCCCGTCGCCCTCGTCGGCAACTGGTCCTACTCCCTTTATCTCGTCCACTGGCCGTTATTCTCATTCGCCTATATCGCCTATCTCGGCGATCCGCCGGTGCTGCTCCTGGTTGCCCTGGCGCTGCTCTCAATCCTGCTCGGCTGGGGGCAATACACGTTTGTCGAGCTTCCCTTCCGATACGGCTGGCGCGCCGGCGGCCGCCGCGTCTGGGCCTGGTTCGCCGGGATGACCGCGGCGGTCGGATTGGTCGCCGCGCCAGCGGGGGTGGCGAAAGTGATTGGCAGTCGGCCGGCAGGCTTCGATCTTCCTCCGAACGACGGCCTCAGCGCCGTGTGCAATCAGGAGGGCGCGAGGTGGCTGGATCTGCCGGCCTGCCGGACCTCGTCGACGCCGCGGGTGGCGGTGTGGGGGGACAGCAATGCCATGCATCTGGTATCCGGGCTGCGCGACCTGCCGATGATTCAGATGACCCGGCGCGGCTGCTCGCCGATCCTTGGCATCGGCCAGATCAGCGCCGAGACGTCGCCGGGAGAGGCGCGCGCCTGCATGGCCTTCAACGAGTCGGTCGCGCGGCGAATCATCGCTGACCACGACCTGCGTTTCGTGGTGATGTCGTCGCCTTGGGTCCAATATTTCCCCGACCTCGGCCAGCAACTCATCATCGGCGGCGAGACCGTGGACTGGCGGAACGCTGCGCCGGCCTATCTAGCGCGGACGATCCGCCGCGTCCGCGCGTCGGGCAAGACGGTGATCCTGGTCGCGCCGGTGCCAAGGAGCAGCTTCGACCCGGGTGCCTGCTACCTGCGTCGCGCCGAGGGGGTGCCGGTGCTCGGCCGCGACAGTTGCGACATCGAACGAAGCGAGCTGTACGAATGGTATCCCGCCATCGTTCGGCAGCTGCGACAGGTCGCTGCCGCTTCAGGCGCCGAGCTTTACGTCCCCGAGGACCTCCTCTGCAACGCCCGAACCTGCGCGACCCGCGCCGGCGGGGTCATCATCTACCGCGACCGGGGCCATCTCACCCACGCCGGATCGGAATATCTGATGAACAGGCTCGGCCTTCGCCAGCGGCTGGCCGCCGAACGCTAGAAGTCGTAGCCGAAGCGCTCGACGTCGCCCCGGTAGATGTTTCCGACGAGCCGGACCAGTTCGGGCGTGTAGAAGCGGCGATAGTCGACGCTGTCACCAGAGCGGTTGGTCTTTTCCAGGCGCGGGATTGGCGCGCGGTGGCGGGCGATAAAGGCGTAGGTCGGCTCGAGATCCTCCAGCCTGCCGATATGATCCAGCAGCGGCGTGCCGCTTCGGTCGCACAGGAAGAGGGTCTGCGGCTGGAAGACGCCGTCCAGTCTGGTCACGTCCCGCGGCGCAAGCCATTCGCGCACGAAACGCTCGAACGTTGCGAACTCTGGCACTTGATAATGCCGCGCGCGCCACATGCCGGCCCGTTTCTCGCCCAGCCCGCCGCCGGCGCGGGCGAAGCGGTAGGCGGAGACGAGCCGGTCCCAGGGATTGCGTGTCACCGAGAAGGACGGCAGCGCCTGCACTGCCTTCGGCGCCCAGCGCGCGACGTCCATCGCGCGCGGATGGCCGATGAAGCGCCCGTAAAGCGCATGGTTGAAGCTCGTCCCCGCCGCCTTGGGAACGTGGATGAAGACGATGCCGGCACGGAGCCAATAGCCCGCCCGGCGCCTCACCAGTACAGCCCGGCGCAATCCTCCCGGAAGCTGGCGGTAAGCCGAACGCGCGAGCTCCGCGATCATGGCCGAGCCCTCCTCGTCACAGCGACCAGTCGACGAAGGCCATGCCAGTAAACGCCCGCAGCTCGCGGACATCGCCCGACAGCCGCTCGCGCAACACCGTCCTCGCCTGCTCCGACAGCACCGGCCGTTCGATCTTCTTCGACAGGAGCGACGACCGACGGAACGCCGCCAGCCGGCTGGCCCCCGGCGCGACGCGCCTCGCGGCACGATAAAGCCGGCGCGCGGCGGCGCCGGCGCGCGTCAGCCGTCTCTTGTCGCCCGAACCATGGAAGCGAGTTTCGAAGAGGGGAGAAGTGAAGCCGGCATCGACGTCGAGAAAGGCGAACACGCTTCTGAGGGTGGCAGCGGTGTCATTGCCCAGCGCCGAATAGTCGAGAACGAGGATTTGGGAGCGGTCGTAATATTCGAGATATTGCTCCAGCTGCATGAAATAGCGGCTCCGCGCCAGATAGCCGCTGTCGGGGTTGAGCAGCGCCTCCTCCGGGGACCGCGTCTCCGCGTGGCGGTCGACGTTATGGGTATATTGGGAGAGCATGCGCTCGATCGGATCGCGCACGACGTAGATCAGCTTCGTGTCGGGAATGAGGGAATGCATCCGCGCCGGCACGCCTTGGTAGAAGGGGAAGACGGTGTAGTTGGGCGACGATTCGCCACGGACTTTCGCGTCGGCGCGGAAATTGGAGCGATACCAATCACTTCCAAGGGGCCACCTTATTTCCTCGACAAAGAAGTCCACTTCCTTGTCCTTGGACATCGCCACATCCGGATGCGCCCCGAGATAGCGGTGAAGGCTCGAGGTTGCGCATTTCTGCGCGCCGATGATGACGAGATTGGGAAGCTGCGGCTCCACGCGCTCAGGCGTCCGGGCCGGCCGTACCGCTCACCAGCGCATCGACGATCCGCTCGGCCGCCTCCTCGGGTGTGAGCTTGAGGGTGTCGATGCGGATCTCGGCCTGCTCGGGCGGCTCATAGGGGCTATCGATGCCGGTGAAGTTGGGAAGGGCGCCGCTGCGCGCCTTGGCGTAGAGGCCCTTGGCGTCGCGCTTCTCCGCTTCGCTCAGGGGCGTATCGACGAAAACTTCCCAGAACTCGCCCGGCGGGAGCATGTCGCGCACCATCCGCCGCTCGGCCCGGAACGGTGAGATGAAGGCGCACAGGACGATCAGCCCTGCATCCGCCATCAGCCTCGCGACCTCGCCGATGCGGCGGATATTCTCGACCCGGTCGGCGTCGGTGAAGCCGAGATCCTTGTTGAGCCCGTGGCGGACATTGTCGCCGTCGAGCAGGAAGGTGTGGCGCCCCATCCGGTGCAGCTTCTTCTCGACCAGGTTCGCGATGGTCGACTTGCCGGCGCCGGAAAGGCCGGTGAACCAGATCACCTTCGGCTGCTGGCCCTTGAGCGCGGCATGGGCCTCCCGCGTCACTTCCAGATGCTGCCAGTGGATGTTCTGGGCGCGCCGGAGCGCGAAGCGGATCATGCCGGCGCCGACCGTGGCGTTGGTGAGCCGGTCGATCAGGATGAAGCCGCCGAGGTCGCGATTGTCGGCGAACGGCGCGAACGGAACCGGCCAGTCCACGGCCAGGTTGACGACGGCGATGCCGTTGAGCTCGAGCGACTTGGCGGCCATCTGCTCGAGTGTGTTGACGTTGACCTGGTGTTTGATCTCGGTGACCGAGGCGCCGACCGTCGCCGCGCCCATCTTCAGCCAGTAGCCGCGGCCGGGAAGCATCGCCTCCTCGTCCATCCACACCAGAGTGGCCTCGAACTGGTCGGAGACTTCGAGCGGATTGTCGGCCGCCGCGATGACGTCGCCGCGCGAGCAATCGACCTCGTCGGCGAGCACCAGCGTCACCGACTGCCCGGCCACTGCCTGGTCGAGATCCCCGTCCATCGTCACCACGCGCGCCACCGACGACTTGCGCCCGGACGGCAGCACCCGCACCGGCGCGGCCGGGGCTATGCTGCCGCTGGCGATCAGGCCGGCGAAGCCGCGAAACTCGTGGCTTGGCCGGTTCACCCACTGAACCGGCATCCGGAACGGCGCGCGCAATTGCGCCTCCTGGTCGAGCGGAACCTCCTCGAGATGCCGCAGCAGCACCGGGCCGTCATACCAGCCCATATTGTCCGAGCGGGTGGTGATATTGTCGCCGCGAAGGCCCGAAATCGGGATCGGCGTGAACCCGGTCAGCCCGACCTCCGCCCCAAAGGCGCGATAATCGGCGATGATCTGGTCGAACTGTCCCCGGTCGTAGCCGACCAGGTCCATCTTGTTCACCGCCAGCACGACGTTGCGGATGCCTAGCAGGTGGACGAGATAGGAGTGCCGCCGCGTCTGGGTGAGCACGCCCTTGCGGGCGTCGATCAGGATGATCGCGAGGTCCGCCGTCGACGCGCCGGTCACCATGTTGCGGGTATATTGCTCGTGGCCCGGCGTGTCGGCGACGATGAACTTGCGCCGGTCGGTCGCGAAGAACCTGTAGGCGACGTCGATGGTGATGCCCTGCTCCCGTTCCGCCGACAGCCCGTCGACGAGGAGCGCGAAGTCGATCTCCTGTCCCTGGGTTCCGTGGCGCTTCGAATCGGATTCCAGCGCCGCCAGCTGGTCCTCGAAAATCATCTTCGAATCGTAGAGCAGCCGCCCGATCAGCGTCGACTTGCCGTCGTCCACCGATCCGCAGGTGATCAGCCGGAGCAGGCTCTTATTCTGGTGTTGCTCGAGATAGGCGGCGATGTCGCGCTCGATGAGGTCGGACGAGCCGTAGACTTGGAGGGTCATCTAGAAATAGCCCTCCTTCTTCTTCTTCTCCATGCTTGCCGACTGGTCGTGGTCGATCGCCCGGCCCTGGCGCTCGGAGGTGGTGGTGAGCAGCATCTCCTGGATGATCTCCTCGAGCGTCGCCGCTCCGCTTTCGACGGCTCCGGTCAGCGGATAGCAGCCGAGTGTCCGGAAGCGGACCGACCGCGTGACCGGTTCTTCCCCGGGTTTCAGGCGGAAGCGGCCGTCGTCCACCATCAGCAGCATGCCGTCACGCTCGACGGTCGGCCGGGGCGCTGCGAAATAGAGCGGGACGAGCGGAATGCCCTCCCGGTGGATATATTGCCAGATGTCGAGCTCGGTCCAGTTAGAGAGCGGGAAGACGCGGATGCTCTCGCCCGGCTTTTTGCGCGCATTGTAGAGCCGCCACAATTCCGGGCGCTGGCTTTTCGGATCCCAGCGGTGGTTGGCGGAGCGGAAGCTGAAGATGCGCTCCTTGGCGCGGCTCTTCTCCTCGTCGCGGCGCGCGCCGCCGAAGGCGGCGTCGAACTCATATTTGTCGAGCGCCTGCTTGAGCCCCTCGGTCTTCCAGATGTCGGTATGGTCCGAGCCGTGATCGAACGGGTTGATGCCGCGCCGCTCAGCCTCCGGATTTCGGTAGACGATCAGCTCCATTCCCGCTTCGGCGGCCATCCGATCGCGCATCTCGTACATGGCCCTGACCTTCCAGGTCGTGTCGACGTGGAGCAGCGGGAAAGGCGGCGGCGCGGGGTAAAAGGCCTTGCGCGCCAGGTGAAGCATCACGGAGCTGTCCTTGCCGATCGAATAGAGCATGACCGGCCGCTCCGCCTCGGCGACCACCTCGCGCATGATGTGGATGCTCTCAGCCTCGAGGCGGTCGAGGTGGGTCAGGCGGGCCTGCGCCGAACGTGGGGCGGCCGCGTCGATCGTCTGTATGGTCATGAAAAGCCTCAGGATGTTCTCAGTGCACGCTTGCCGTCGCCGGGTCGGCCTCCGGCTTTACGGCTCGGCCCGTCAACAGGGCCGGCGCATGGTTGGCGAGCAGCCAGAGCAGCGTCGGCAGGGCCATCGTGTTCCACGAATCCCGAACCCCTGCAACCACTTGCCACTGCCCGATCCACTCGCCCGGAAGCCACAGATCGGCCGCCTCGTTGACGAGCAGCACCACCCAGACGGCGAGCCACGGAATGACGCTCGCCAGCGCGCGCCTGAACAGAAATGCCGCGCCGAGCTGGATAAGCACCGCCGCATAGATGTGCAGCGCGTCCTGGTCCAGATCGGTGACTTGCGAAAGATAGAGCTTGAATTCGATCCAATTCATGCCGGGCCGATAAAGGCCGCTGGGCCGGCTGGCAAATCCGCTACACGCGCATCTTGGCCTTCCGCCGGCCGGCCAACGCCCGATGCCGGCGCCGCAGGCGACGCTCGTTCAGGGCGTAGACGACAGGCGGGACGAACAGGACGGCGGCCGCGGCGGCGGCAATCCAGGCGAGATGTTCGCTCACGACGCTTCACTCTCCACGGCCGGCGCGACGGCAACGAAGGCGCGAGACTGGACGGCCGCAGCCCGGCGATGCCGGCTTAACCGATGACGCGCCCGGACTCCAGCCAAGTCGTCGGATTGTCATGTGGCACCGGAGGGAGCTGTGGAAAGATCTGGGGATATCCACCGGCGGTGTTCGGTTCAGGAACGGTCCAGCCTTTATCGTCCAGCCCGGCGCGCAAACGGAGCCATCGATGCCACACGCGCCCACCTCTCGAAACGGATCGTCGCTTTCGCGTCGCGACGCGCTCTGTGGCATCGGCGCCGCGGCCGTGGCCGCATCCGCGGTCCTCTCGCCGGCCTGCGCTCAAACCGGCACCGTCTTCACTCCCGAGGAGTTCGGCGCGCGCGGCGACGGCCGCAGCGACGATTATGAGGCCATGCAGCGTCTCGCCGCTGCCGTCACACGGGCCCGCGGCGGCACCGTCCGCTTCGGTCGCGGTCGCCGCTATCTGATCGACCGCTACCAGATCGTCGGCGGGCCGTCGCGCAACGGCGTCAGGCATGTCGCCTTCAACGACTGCAACGGCCTCATTGTCGACCTGAACGGCGCGACGATCGAGGTGAAGGGCGATTTCCACCGCGGCGCCGACACCGGCGAGGGCCGGGTCTCCTATTCCAACGCCGTCATCCCGCTCCTCTTCGCCCGGTGCAGCGACGTCGTGATCCGCAACGGAACGCTCTACGGAAATGTCGAGCGGATGACCCGCGAGCCGCGCGTGTGGGAAGGTGCCGGCCACGGCATCTCGATGGTCGCCTGCCGCCGGGTGCGGATCGAGGCCCTCCACATCCATCATTTCGCCACCGACGGGATTCGCATCGGCATTGACGTTACCGGCAACGGCGAAGCCTGCCAGGACGTCGAGCTCAGCGAGGTCCGGTCGACGCATAACGGCCGCCAGGGCTTCACCAACGCGGGCGGCATCAGGGTGGTCGCGACCGCCTGCATCTTCAGCGAAACCGGCAACACCGGCGGGCGCTACGGCCGACACGGCCCAAGCGCCGGGGTCGACGTGGAGCCGATCCGCCGGCTCGCGGTAAGGTCCGACTTTCGCGCAATCCGATGCCGGTTCGACAACAATCTCGGCCCGCCGCTGGTCTCGGGCAATCCGGACCGCTCAGGGCGCGTGGAGCTGATCGACTGCACGGGGCGTACGCCGCGGATGCGACGGATGATCCTTTCGTGCGCGGAGGCCGTCATCCGCGGCGGCTCCTGGCACAACGTCCAGATCGCCTGCGCCTATGGCGCCTTCCGCCCCTTCGAGACGCCGATCACCGTCGATGTCGGCGGCGGCGAGTGGAGCGGGGACGATCCGCGCTGGTCTCCCATCTACGACCTGGGCCCGAAGCGGCCGCGGGTCAGGATCCACGGCAACCGCTTTCGACTGGCGCCGACGGCGCCATTCGAGAGCACTTACCTGTTCCTGTGCGGCAACCCGAACCACCGCTTCGAGGACAATGAGGTATTCGTCTCGCGGGCCGGACACGACGGCGCTGGCGACGATTGGCTCGGCCAGTTTCGCGGTGCGGCGCTGGTCCGGGGGAACCGGTGGAGTACTGACGCAGCGGCGCCGCTCCGTTTCGTCAACAACTATCAGGACGTGCAACGGGTCGAGGGAGAGGCCTTTACAGGCTCGTTTGCAGGGATGGGATTGCGCGTGCGGGGCTGAGCGACCGCTCGCGCCACGCTTCGAACATCAGAATGAACCAGAGCGAGGCCGCCCAGTCGGCGCGCCCGGCCAGATGCTCGCTCCAGCGCGCGCGGATCGGCTCCGGCCGAAGTAGCCCTGAATCGCGAAGCCGTCGCTCGTCGAGCAACTCTTCGGCCCATGGGCGAAGCGGCCCGCGCAGCCATTCGCCGATCGGCACCGCGAACCCCGTCTTCGGCCGTTCGAACAAGGCCGCTGGCACGTGCCGGAACAGCACCCGCCGAAGGACCTTCTTGCCGACGCCGCCCGAGATCTTCATCGGCAGCGGGATTCGCGCGGCCAACTCGAGAACGCCATGGTCGAGCAGGGGCAGGCGAGTCTCGAGGCTTACCGCCATCGCCGCGCGATCGACCTTGGTGAGGACGTCGTCCGGAAGGTAGGTGATTGCATCGCGGTGCATCATCCGCAGCGGATCCGGGGCGGGACCCAGCTCAGCGTCGGTGGACGGAGCCGCGCTCCCGTCCGCCAACACCGGCGCGGCCTCGCCGAACCATTCATCGACGAAGCTGTCGTAAAGCTGCTCGACCCCGCTCGCTCTTCCCATGGTGCGCAGCGCCTTTTGCACCTTGGCGCCGAAATGCGGCTGCCGGCTGCGCCGCCGAAGCAGATCGGCGCCGGCATTCCAGGCCCCGGCCGGGATCCGGCCCAGCGCCGTTCCGAATGCCGCGCGGGCGGGACGCGGCAGCGCGCCGACCTTCGACCACAGGCCGGCGGCGGCGAGGTGGCGGTTATAACCGCCGAACACTTCGTCCCCGCCGTCGCCGGACAGCGCGACCTTCACCTGCCCCCGCGCATGTTTGGAGACCAGGTAGGTCGGGATCTGCGACGAATCGGCGAAGGGTTCGTCGTACATCCGCGGCAGCAGCGGGATGACTTCGCGCGCCTCGGCCGCGGTGACGCAGGCCTCGTGATGCTGGGTGCCAAGATGGTCCGCGACGGCGCGGGCGTAGGGGGCCTCGTCGAAGGCTCTGTCCTCGAAGCCGATCGTGAAGGTGCTGACCGCCGTGTGCCGCCGCATCAGCGCCACCACCGTCGATGAATCGATCCCGCCGGAGAGGAAGGCGCCGACCGGAACGTCAGCCACTGCCTGCTGCCGCACGGCCCTCAGCAGCGCTTCCTCGAGCGCGTCGGTGGCCGCTTCTTCCTCGCGGAACGGCTGCTCGAGGCCGGAGCGGACGACGTTGGCATAGCACCAGTAGCGCCGGACGAGCCTCCCTCCGACCGCTGGAGGTTCCGCCGAGGGGGCTTGCAGCTCGTCAGGCGCGGCGGAGAGGATGCAGCCCGGCTGCAGCTTGTAGACGCGCTCGAAGATCGAATGCGGCGCGGGGATGTTGCCGAGCCGGGTGAACAGCGCCACCGCCCGGGGGCTGAGGCCGTTGTCGAAGCACGGTACCCGCCGGATCGCCTCCAGCTCCGAGGCGAAAACGAAGCGGCCGCCCGCCCATCCATAATAAAGCGGCTTCTCGCCCATCCGATCGCGCAGCAGGTGCAGCTTGCGTTCCTTGGCGTCCCACAAGGCGAGCGCGAACATGCCTGCGGCCCTGGCGATCGTCCGCTCGAGCCCCCAGGCGGAAATGCATTCGAGCAAGGTCTCGGTGTCGGAATGGCCGCGCCAGCCCCCCCCCGCCGGCGCTGGTCCGCCGCCGCCCGTCTCGAGCTCGGCGCGAAGCTCGACATGATTGTAGATTTCGCCGTTGAACGTGATCGTCCAGCGGCCGTCGCCGGACGTCATGGGCTGATGTCCGGCCGGGGAGAGATCGACGATCGAAAGCCGGCGGTGGCCGAAGCCGATGCCGGCCCGGGCGTCCATCCACAAGCCCTCGTCGTCGGGGCCGCGGTGGGCGAGTTCGCCCGCCATGCTCCGGAGCTGCGCCTCGCCAACCGCGCCTCCGGCGACGATCCCGACGATGCCGCACATCGCTCAGCTCACCTTGCGCATCGCCATCACCCGCATGTCGGCGAGGCGGTTGCGATGGGCCTCGTAGACTTGCGTGCGATAGCTGTTGCGGCACACCAGATAATCCTCGGCGAAAAGCTTTTCGAAGCCGGCGGCGCCGAGCCGCGCCTCGACCTCGTCCCATTCGATATGGTCGTCCGGCCAGACGTGGATGTCGCCCTCGTTCGAATAGCGCGGATCGATCAGCAGTCGTCGGAGCTTGCCGTAATAATTGTGCGGAACGAAGAATTTGCGCCAGTCGAAGCGCGCCGCCTCGCGGACGAAGCGCCGGTAGTCGCCATCAGCCCGCCAATAAACGGGGCTGTGCTCGTGATCGAGATAGACGATCCCGCCGGGGCGCGTGACGCGCGCCATCTCGTCGAGAGCGGCGAGATAATCCGGCACATGGTGGAGCACCGAATAAGCGGCGACGAGGTCGAAGCTGCTATCGTCCAGGCCCTCCAGGTTGCGTCCGTTCATCCGGTAGGTCGCGACTGGATCGTTCGAGTGACGCCGGGCGATCAGGTCAAGGAAGGCCTGCGACACGTCGGCGGCCACGACGGCATAGCCGAGCGCCAGCAAGTGGCGCGTCAAATTCCCCGATCCGCAGCCGAAATCCAGCGCCCGCCGCGGTGATGGTCCCGCCGAAAAGGCGGTGCCGGCGCGCTCGAGCGACGCCCGCAGCCGCGCCTGCTCGACCGGATTGAAGATTTCGTCGTGAGTCTGCTCGTAGCGTTCGGCGATGCGGTCGTGGACGCGAACGTTGCGTTCGATCTGCTGCTGGGGGTCGGGCGTGGACATGTTTACTCCGCCGCCGACGCAATCCGGCTCAGCAGCTTCTCCCATATATCGGCGATGCGGGCAGGGGCAAACGCCTCGATCGAAGCCGGGCCGGCGGCGCCGAGCCGGAGGCGGAGCTCGGGCGAGGCCATCAGTTCGGCGAGCGCCTGCGCCAGGGCCTTGTCCCGCTCCTCGCTCGCGACGAGGAGGCCGTTGACGCCGTTCCTGATCAACTCGTTGGTGCCGGGACAGTCGGCGAAACCGACGACCGGAAGACCGTGGCTGAGCGCCTCGGCAGTGGCCAGGCCGAAGCTTTCATAGGAGGAAGGCATGGCGAAGAGTTGCGCGCCGACATATTCATCCTCGATCCTCGGCGTCGCGCCGGGAAGCGCGACGCGCTCGCCCAGGCCGAGTCTTGCAACCTGCGCCTCCAGCTCGGGCCGAAGCGAGCCTTCTCCGACGATCCTGAGGCGCCAATTGGGAAAGCCGGCGGCCAGGCGCGCGAAGGCCGAAATGAGCGTGGCATGGTCCTTCTGCGCCTCGAGCCGCCCGACGGCGAGGACGGTTGGCCCGGAGGGTCCCTCGCCGGCGACGTCGGCGCGGCGGCGATCGTCGATGCCGACCGGGTTGGGAACCACCTCCATCCGCTCGCGAATCGATCGCGGGAAACCGGCTCTGATCGCTGGCGAGATCGCCGTCGCGGCGCGGCTGATCCACGGGGTGAGGCGGAGGAGGGCTGCCTGGAACGGCCGCGTGCGATAATGCTGGTAGGCAATATGCTCGCTCGCGACCACCGGTATGCCAGTGCCCAGCGCCGCCAGGCCGAGCGGGATGTAGGCGCTGTGCATGAAGCCGACCGCGACTTCGGGTTTTGAGTCGCGGAGCAGGCGCCGAAGCGCCCGTACGCGCCGCGGAAACTCGCCGCCGCGGGTTCCGCGTCGCACGTCGCCGACCGCCAGCGCCCGCCTCGCCACGCCTTCGGCGGGTTCGTAGAAGGGCGGGTCTTCGGCACGGTCGAAGCTCGCTACCGTGACCGAATGGCCGCGCCGGCTGAGCTCGCCGGCCAGCTCGGCGAGCACCCGTTCCGTCCCTCCCCCCGGCAGAGCCAAGGATTTGATGACGAACAGGAGCCTCATCGCGCCGCCATCGCGATCAGCGCCTCATAAGCTTGGCGCTCGAGCGCATGGATGCGCTCGGGGTCGGCGAAGTCGAGCGCGCGCCGCCGCGAGGCCGCGGCCATACGCGCGCGCAGCGCCGGGTCCTCGATCAGCCGTAGCGCGCGGTCGGCCATCGCCTGATCGTCGAGGAAGGGGACGACGAAGCCGTTTACGCCGTCCTCGACGAATTCGGCCTGCCAGTCGCGGTCGAACGCCACCAGCGGGGATCCGCCCAGGCCGCATTCGACGAGGGCCATGCCGGTGAGCGGCGACAAGGTGATGCAGTGCGGGATGAGGCGGCTGAGTTCTTCTTGGTCGATGTGGCCAAGAAAATGGATGCTCGCGGCTGCCCCAAGCTGACGGGCAAGCGTTTCGAGCTCTCCCTGCATCGGGCCGCTGCCGGCGACGAGGCCGATCGCGTCGGGGCGGCGAGCGACCACGGCGGCCATCGCTCGCACCGCTTCGTCGGGATGCTTGAGGGCGAGCAGACGGCCGACGAACAGCATGGCCGGCGTCCCGTGGGCGATCCCCAAGCGATCGAAGGTCCGGGGGCGCGGGCGCTCCTCGGGCGAGCGCTGGTGCAGCGGTTCCGCGTTCTTGGCGACGGGAATGACGGCAGTGGCGCCGCGAGCCCCGTTGGTTAGAGCGAATTGGAGATTGTTGCGGTTGCCGGCGATGACCAGGTCGGCCCGCGACAAGACCAGTCGCGCCACCCTCCGCTCGAGCCACCGGAACGGCAGCAGGCGCGGCATCGCGAGCGCGCCGGTCGCGGCATAAAGCTCGTCCTGATTCGCATAAACGCCGACGGCGAGCGGTCGCCCGGTCAGCCGCTTGAGGATGAGGCCGAGGAGGCCGGCATAATAAGCGTCCGTGGCGGAAATCATCGATATCCGCTCTCGCTCGATCAGCCGGCGGAGGAGGCGGATTAGCTTTGCCTGGGAGAAGACGAAGTTCATCGGCAAGAACCATCGCGGCAGCTTCAGCATCTCGGCAACCCCTTCAACGGCGGTCTGCCGCTCGCTGAAAGGGATGATCTCGATCGTCCGGCTGCGCTTGCCGGCCGCATCGGCGAGCGGATGAACGCCCCAGACCCTGGTGAAATACCCGCCGGCGTGCCGCATCTCGAAAAACTGGAAGTGGCGCTTCTGCCGGACCATCTCCACCGTATAAGCCATGTCGATGTAGAGCAGGCTTCGCTCGGGCCCGGCCGTCACAGCAGCTCGCCCAGCTGATCGCGAAAGCGCCGTTGCGGCGGGCACAGCGCTTCGCTCATCAGGCCCGTATCCGCGACGAGGTCGCCCGCTGCCGGTTCGGCCTGTTCGAAGACGGGCGGCTTGCCCAGCGCGTCGCCGATCGTCTCGCCCATCTCGCGCAGCGACAGTATTTCAGGCCCGGCGACGTTGATCGCGGCCGAGTCGGTCAGGTCCAGGGCCGCCGCCGTCGCAGCGGCAGCGTCGGCCGCGTGGACCGGGTTGATGCGAATCCCGTCCGCGCCCTGGAGTGACACCGGCGCCCCCGTGCGGACGCTGTCGATAAGCCGGGGCACCAGCATGTCGCGCTTCTGCCCCGGTCCATAGATGAAGAAGTAGCGCAGGCTGACGATCGTCATCGACCGGCCATAGCCCTGAGCGAGCATTTCGCCCGCCAGCTTCGTGGCCGCATAATAACCGAGCACCGACGGCTCTTCCGTCGGGGAACCCTCGGTCAGCGGGCGGCTCGAACGGCGATAGACGCCGCCCGACGAGGCATGGATGAAATGGCTCGCCCCCGCGCGGCGTGTATAATCCAGCATTTGCGCAAGTTGAGCCAGATTGACCTCGAAAACGTCGAGCGCGGCTTCGGGAAAGTCGCGGAACCGGTCCGACTGGGCGAGGTACACGACCGCGTCCGCCCGTTCGGGCAAGGCGGCGTCGTCGAGCGGCCGGGCGAGATCGGCCGCCACCCAGCGGACGTTCGGCAGGGACCGCGGCGGAGGGCGGCGCCCGAGCGCGTGGACTTCCCAGCCGCCGAGCCGCGGCAGCAGATGCGTCCCTAGCAGGCCGCTCGCGCCGGTCAGGACGAGCCTTCGCGTCATGTCGGCCGCTCCGCCCGCAGGAAGAGCTGACGATAGCGTTCGGTGCCGATGATCCCGGTGGCGAAGGCCCCCACAAAGGCCAGCGCAAGCAGGCCCGCCTTCGCCGCCAACGAGGCGAGGCCGCCCCCGGCGCCGAAGAACGGCGCGGCCGCGGCGACGGCGACGATCGCGCAGCCATAAAGGAGCTTTCCCGTCTCCAGCGGCAGGGGGTGGAGGCGCTGGCTCCAGCGCAGGAAGAGCAGAGTCAGCAGCGAATAGGTCAGGAGCGTGGCGAGCGCGGATCCCACCGCCCCGAGATGGGGGATGAGGAGCAGGTTGAGCGCGACATTGGCGGCGGCGCCGGTCCAGGCGCCCGCCGCGAGCAGCCCGGTCCGCTTCTCGAGCGTCAAGCCCAATGTAGTCATCTGGGTGGTTCCGGAGACGGCCACGGCCGCCGCACCGACCGCCAGCGCCGGCGCTGCCGGCCAGTAAGCGGCCGGGGTGAGCAGCTTCATGATCTCCTCGGCGAACAGCGCGAGCCCGAGCGCGACGAAGGCGAGAAGGAAGAACCAGCCGCTGAACACGCGCGCGAAAACCTCGCGGTAGCGCTCCTCTTCCGCCGCCATCCGCATCGCCACCGGTATCCAGGCCTGGTGGAAAGCGGCGACGAGCAGGTTGAGGCCGGACGCGAACTTCAGCGCGATGCTGAACAGGCCGACCTCGACGGCGTCGCTGAGCTCGATCAACAGCCAGCGGTCGATCGAGCCGAACACCCAATAAGCGGCTGCGGTGAAAACGAAGGGCGAACCGAAGCCGATGATCTGCCGGAACAGCGCCGGATCGAAGCGGGGCACCAGGTCGCGGCGGATCAGCCACAGGCCGATCGCCCCCGCCGCGCCCGAGCCGATCAGGGCCCCGGCGAAATAGCCCGCAATGCCCATGCCGACGCCGGCGATCAGCCAAAGGCCCAGCAACAGCCCCACCAGATTCTTGAGCATTGCGATGAGGAAGAATTGATACGGCGCGAACTGCAGGCGCGACGTGTCCAGCGAATATTGAGCGATCTGATCCGGAAGCACCGTCGCAAGGACCAGCAGCAGTAGCGACAAGGGGATCCCGTAGGCGCGCTCCACGCCTTCGTGCGTCGCCGAGAGGATGAGACCGGCGGCCCCGACGATGACGATACCGTTGAGGACGAGCTGGATCAGCCCGGTCGACACCAGCAAAGGGCGCCGTTCGGGACCTACCGATTTGTCGAAATAATAGCGCGTGACGGCATAGCTGGTGCCGAGATTGGCGAGGATCCCGAGCAGGGTGGCCGAGACGGTCAACAGGGCCATGACCCCGAAGTCGGCGACCGTCAGCAGTCGCGCGTAGACCGGCAGGACGGCAAGCTGCATCAGCTTGAACAGCAGGTCCGCCCCGCCGTAAACGGCCGCGCTCTTACCGAGGCTTTTCAGCACAGGCGGTAGCGGCTGGCGGCGGGGAGCCTGTTCTCTACCAGCGGGTGAAGGACCCGCGGCAGGCGGCGGTTATATTCGGACGTCAGCGGATGGAACAGATTGAGAAGGTCGACGTCGCGCCTGTCGAGGACGCGCTCGTAAATCGCGCCGAACAGATATTGGGCCGCCGCATAGGAATGATATTTCTCGGCGAAGGCGCGTCCGGCCAGTCCGAGCTCTCGCCGAAGCCCGGGATTTTCGGCCAGCAGGCGCAAATGGTCTATCATCGATTCCGGGGTCGTCGAAAGGATCGGGCATTCGTCGAGAAAGCCGTAGCGCCGGAACAGCCGCGTGTAGGCCTCATGCTCGAGGTTCGCCATGACCGGCAGTCCTGAAGCCATGCCCTCGATCGCGCTGAACGCATATCCGGTGGCGATGAACTGCTCGGCGAGGATGTCGACGCGCTGCATCGCCGCGCGCACTTCCTCGTTCGGCACCTTCTCCAGCAGGACAAGCTCGATCGCGAGGCCTTCGCCGCGCAGCCGCTCGACCGCATCGACCAGGAATTCGGTGCCCTTGAACCCGCGATGGTTGGGCGTGTGCAGTACCCGTATCGGCCCGTTGCGGCCATCGCACAGCGAATAGTCGGACTTGGGGCTCCAAAGGGTGGTGTCGATGTGGAAGAACTGATTCAAGGTTACGTCCCAGCGTCCCAACCCGTCCACCATCATGCCGGCGACCACGGCGTCGGCCCGGCGGCTCCAATAGGCGACGCGACGCGAAGTCCTGCGCTCCTGCAGCGCCAGTTGCGGGTAGGAGCTCAGCAAAGCGTGCCGCATCGAGGTGTCGATCACCTGCGAATATTTGTAGAAGTCGCCGCCGAACGGCATCGCAACCACCTTCACGCCGGCGAGTCGAAGCAGCGGCTGCTCCAGGCGCCAGAACAGGCTGTTGTCGAGCGCGAACCCCATGAAGGAGACGTGCAGCACGCGCGCACGCCTAAGGACGAAGGCGAGGCCGAGGCAGGCGCCGATGCCGCGGCGCACGACCCGCGGCAGGAAGCCCGGCGCGAGATCCTCGAAGTAGGAATCGAAATCGCCGCGCCGGTTGATGGCATAATGGTCCTGCATCATCGTCAGGCTGTCATGGCCGGCCTCGCGCATCGCCGCAGACCAGTATTTGTTGCTGATCAGCGGCATGCTGCCCCAAACCAGCTTGCGCCGCGAGCCCGAGGGCAGCAGCGCGCAGACCAGCAGCACCGGCAGGAATGCCAGCACCAGCGCGTTCCAGATCAGGGCTTTCCACCAGGGAAAGTTCATCGCGCTACTTCTCGAAGCAGAGAAAGACCCGGTTGCGGTTGTGATACTGTTGGACCGGGAGGCGCAACCCCGCCTTCGCCATCAGACGCACGATGTCTGCTGCCGTCCGCCCCAGCGAACCGACATGATCGGGGCGGGTACCGAAGATAACCGCTTCGAACCCGCCGCCGCGGAAGGCAAGGCGCTCGCTGCAGCCGATTCTGGAGGGTTGGCTCGCTCATCGCGCCCGCTCCCGCCGACCGGCCTAATGCCCGAGCGGCTGAGCCAGCCACTCCTCCAGATAGAGGAGCGACCAGATCAGAAGGCGGCGATTTTGATCGCCGTTGAGATGCTGCTGCACGGCCGTCTGGACGGCGGCGCGGTCGAGCAGCTGGTAGATGCGGGCCTCGTTGCGCAGAAGCGTGCGCCTGACATAGTCGATGCTGTCGCCCTTGAACCAGCTCGCGTCGGGAGCGGAAAAGCCCTGCTTTTCAGCCTTGGTGACCTCGTCGGGGATGAAGCGGGCCATGACGTCGCGCAGGATCTGCTTGCCGTCGCGGGTCTTCTGGAAGAAGCGCGCCGTCTTGTCGCCGGGCTCGTTCTCGTCGAGCCGGACGACCTCGGCGAGATTGTTGAGCTTCAGACCGACCGGCACCCGCATCGCGAAATCGACCAAGTCGTTGTCGAGGAAGGGCACGCGGCTTTCCAGGCTATGCGCCATGCTGAGCTTGTCCTCGACCACCAACAGCCCGTGCAGGAAGGTCTTCGCCTCGAAATAGAGCGAGTGGTTGATGTAGGTTTCGGGCCCTTCGAGGGCATCCTCGCTATGCCTGAAGACGCCCCGGAAGATGTCGCGGGTCGATACGTCCGCCACGTCGCCCCAGATCGGGGCGAACATCGCCTGAAGCTCCGCGTCGCCGACCAGCCGCTGCCAGAAGCCGTAATAGCGGTCGGCATAATCGTCGAAGCCGGTGCTCTTGACCGCCCGATAATAGCGCCAGGGATAGCCGCCGAACAATTCGTCGCCGCCGGCCCCGCCCAGCACGACCTTCACGAAGCGCGAGGCGAGCTTGGCGGCATAGAAATTGGGGTAGCTCTGGCCGACGCGGGGCTCTTCGAGATGCCATGTCAGCTTCTTCATGGCGCGCTCCATGTCGCCCGCCTTCAGCACCATCTCGTAATGCTCGGTCCTGAAGCGGTAGGACATTGCTTCGGCCTTGGTGCGCTCGTCGAAGCCGAGCTCGATGCCGGACGCAGAACTGAGGTCGAAGCCGCAGGTGAAGGTCTTGAGGTAGGGGAAGGAGCCGGCGGCAATGGCGGTGATCGAGCCCGAGTCCATGCCGCCGCTGAGATAGCTGCCCAGCTCCACGTCCGACACCAACTGGCGCGACACCGCCTGCCGGAACAGCCGCTCCAGCTCCTCGCGATAGGCTTCGTCGTCGGCGGGGGCATCGGGCTCGCGAAAGTCGAAGTCCCAATATTGCGTCCGCTTCAGCTGCGCGGCGCCCGCGCCCACCTCGATCTCGGCATAGTGGCCGGCGGGCAGGAGCTCGATGCCCTGGAGCAGCGTCTTGTCGGTGAAAATGTTCTGGAAGGTGAAATATTCGAGGAGGGCGGCACGATCGACGTCTGCCGTGAAGCCGGGGAGGGTGGCGATTGCCTTCTGCTCGGACGCGAAAGCGAGCTGCCCGTCGCGGTGCCGCAGATAGAGCGGCTTGATGCCGTAGCGATCGCGCGCGAGGAGCAGGCGGCGCTCGCGCCGGTCCCAAAGCGCGAAGGCGAACATGCCGTTGAACCGGCCGATCGCGTCCGGCCCCCATTGGGCGAGCGCGTTGAGGACGACTTCGCTGTCGGTGTTGGAGCGGAACCAATAGCCCTTCGCCTCCAGCTCCGCCCTCAGCTCCCGGAAATTGTAGACCTCGCCATTATAATTCAGCACGTAGCGGTGGTCGGCGCTGACCATCGGCTGGTGCCCGGCGGGCGTCAGATCGATGATCGCGAGCCGGCGGTGGCCGAAGCCGACATTCCCGTCGATCCAGTGGCCCTCGCCGTCGGGCCCGCGGTGCGCGATGGCATCGGTCATCCGCTGCAGCGCCACTGGAGAGACGGGCGCGCCGCGAAGGTCGATGAGGCCGGCAATGCCGCACATGGCTCAGCCGTGGAACCTGCCCGAGTGGCAAGCCTCTTCGGAATGAAGGAAATCGGCGGCAAAGCCGGCTTTCTCCACCATGGCGACGAACTCCCCCCGGTCGTAGCGGAAGGCGCGCTCCGGCGAATACCAGTCGAAGTTGATCATCCGCGACGCTTCGAAGCCATGCTCCGGATTCCAAAAGCACTTGACGAAGTTCCAGTAGAGGAACCGCTGCACGTCCATCCGTCCGCCGGAAATGCCGAGCGCCGGGATGTCGGGCACGTCGACCTGGGCATGGAGTTCCGACAGCGCCTTGCCGAGCCGGGTGAGCTGCTCGCTCAGCGCCCAAAGCTCGTCGCGGGTCAGTCGCTTCGACAATTGCCGGAAATGCTCGTCGAGCAGCTCGCGGGGCAGCGCCTTGCGGGCATAGACGTAGGTGTAGAGCGCGCCGCCCGGCGCCATGATGCGACGGAACTCGGCCAATGTCCGCGGCGGATCGTCGGTATGATGAAGGACCTGATCGCAGCTGATGAAGTCGAACGCCGCTTCGCGGAACGGCGTGCGGGCGATGTCGCCCTTGACGAAGACCATATTCGGTACGCCGGCATAGCGGCGCGCCGCGAGAAAGACGGAATCGGACAGATCCATGGCGACGACGGTCGCCCGCGGGTTGAGGCGCGCGAACCAGGCGGCCTTGTAGCCGGGGCCGCAGCCGGCATCGAGGATATGGCGGCGCCCGGCGAGCGCCTGTTCCAGCGCCTCCTGCGACTCATGGCCGTAGCATTTGAGGTACCAGCGGAACTGGAATTGCTTCCACCCCTCGCTGTCCTCCTCCGCTTGCTCGAGCGACGTCCATTTGTCCGAAAAGGCCGCCGTGGTGTGGGCCAGGTATTCCGCGCCGGCCGTCTGGTCGGCGACATAGACGCCCTCCACCCGCGGCACCGCGCGCGCGAACAGCTCCGCACCGCCGGACAGCCGGGCTTCAGCCACGCTCAAGCCCCCACCGCCAGCCGCCGCACGTCGACCTCGGCCTTGTGCGCGGCGCGCCAGGCGATCAGCCGCTCCAGCCCCTCGCGTAGCGGCACTTCGGCGGTGAAGCCGATCTCGTCGGCCGCAAGGCGCGGGTCGCCGATGCGGTTGCGCACCAGCGTGGCGGCGCTGCGCGGCGCATAAGCGACCGGCCGGTTCGAGCCGGTGAGATCGAGCAGCAGCCCAGCCAGCGCCTTGAGGGAGGTGCGCGTGCCGGTGCCGACATTGTAGAAGCGGTCGCTCGCCTCGGCCCGCATCGCCCGGACGTTGGCAAGCGCGCAATCCTCCACCGCGACGAAATCGAACGCCTCCGAGCCGTCGCCGAGCACGGTCGGGCCCTCGCCGCGGTCGATCGCGTCCAGCATCTTCATGATCACGGCGATATAGGCGCCGCGATAATCCTGCCGCGGTCCGTAGACGTTCATATATCTGAGGCCGACATAATCGAGCCCGTAGCGGTGGTGATAGGCCCGCAGCATCGCTTCACCGGCGATCTTCGTTGCGCCGTAGAAATTGCGGTTGTTGAACGGATGGTCCTCGCCCATCGGCTCCTCGACCGCGTCGCCGTAGACCGAGGCGGAGGAGGAATAGACCAGCCGCTTGACCCCCTGCTTCACGCAGGCATCCATGACGTTGAACGTGCCGCGCACGTTGACGTCGAAGGCGCTGCGCGGGAAGTCGTGGCATTGGAGCAGCCACAGAGCGGCGAAGTGAAAGACGCCGTCCGCACCCTCCAGCGCGGCGTCGAGTATGTCGGTCTGGAGAATGTCCCCCCCAATGTCGAACACCCGCACCCTGGGGTCCTGGAGCGCGGTCTCGAGGTTTTCGTGCCGGCCGCGGACGAAATTGTCGTAGATCAGGATCTCGCGCACGTCCTCCTGAAGTAGGCGGTCGGCGGTATGCGAGCCGATCAGCCCGGCGCCGCCGATCAGGACCAGCTTGCTGCCTTCAAGTCGCATGATCGTCTTTCACTTCAAGATATTGTCGTCGCACACGAGCCGCGCGAGCGGGAAGGCGCTGGTGAAGGCCGGGGAGACGGCATTAAGCACGTGAGTCGAGTTCGGTCCAGCCTCGACGAGGAAGTCGGTGACCAGCCGGCGCTCCTTCATGTCCAGCATCTGGGCCCTTATCCCGACCTTGTCGCAGGCGAGCAGATGTTCCGGCCGCAGCCGCGGCAGCAGCGAGCGCGCCGCCTCGGCGAAGTGCCGCCTGGAGAAGCGCCGCCCCTCCTGCCAGGCGAGCCGCCGGAAGCCGTCGCGGCCGCCGAGATACTGGCGGGCCAGCAGGCCGGCGATGCGCAGGAACTCGCCGGCCGTGACGGCTTCGAGCCCGCGATAGCTCTCGCGGCCGAAAGCGGGGACGGCCGTCGGCCCGACATAGACGGTTCCGTCGATGGCGGTGGTCGTGTGCACGCCGAGGAACGGCACGCGCAGGTCCGGCACCGGGTAGACGAGGTGGTTGAGGCGCAGGCCCGACGCCGGATCCAGCTTCCAGTAAATGCCCTTGAACGGCAGCAAGGTGTAGCGCCGCCCGGCCCCGAACCGGCGGGCGACGGTGTCGGCGTGGAGGCCGGCGGCGTTGACGGCATGGCCGTAGCGGATTGGCTCGCCCGACCATGAAAGCTCGTGCCGCGCCGGATCGACGGCCCCCAAAGTGCCGCCGCAGCGGAGCTCGATCCCCTCCTTCACGGCCTCCCCGGCAAGCGAGGCCATAACCTCGCCGGAGCTGACGACGGCCGTGGCCGGGACGAACAGCCCCTCACCGGTCGCCGAGCGCGCTTCCGGCTCGCGCCGCGCCAGAGCGGCGCCGTCGAGCCGATCGGCCTCGACGCCGTTCGAAGCCGCGCGCCCGACGAGGAGGTCGAGCTGCGGCGCGTCCTCGGCGCGCGTCGGCACCAGCACCTTGCCGATCCGGCGCAGCGGCAGCCCGCGCGCGGCGCAATATTCGGCCATTTCGCGAGCGCCCTGGCCGCAGATGCGCGCCTTCAGCGAGCCCGCGGGATAATAGATGCCGCTGTGGAGGACGCCGCTGTTGCGGCCGCTGGAATGGCGGCCCGGCCGGTCCTCCTTCTCCAGCACGAGGACGCTGGCCTTCGGCTCGCGCCGCTTGAGCTCGCGCGCGATCGAGAGGCCGACGATCCCGGCGCCGATCACGACGAAATCGGCCATCAGCGCGCGGCTGCCGCCTCTGCCACCGCAGCGACGATCCGATCCTGGACCGCCGTGTCGAGATAGGCGTGCATGGGCAGGCTGAGCACGCGCCGCGCCGCGGCGTCGGACCGGGGCAGGGGTCCGTGACGGCAGCGGTCGCGATAAGCGGGCTGGCCGTTAAGCGGCGTCGGATAGTGGACCGCGGTGGGGATGCCCGCGGCGTCGAGGGCGCTTTGCAGCGACGGCCGGTCGTCGACGAAGATCGTATATTGGGCGAAGACGCTGGTGCGGTCGTGACCCTGCGCGACGCGCGCGATTCCGAGCTCGTCGAAGCGCCGGTTGTAGCGTTCGCCGATCTCGATGCGCCGCGCGATTTCCCAGTCGAAGCGGCCGAGCTTGGCCAGCACGATCGCGCATTGCAGCGTGTCCATCCGCCCGCCGAGGCCGATGCGGGTATGATGGTAGCGGCCGGACTGGCCGTGCACCCGAATCTCACGGCAGGCCTGCGCGAAATCGCCGTCGTCGGTGAAGATCGCGCCGCCGTCGCCGTAGCAGCCGAGCGGCTTCGATGGGAAAAAGCTCGTGCAGCCGACCGCGGAAAGGGCGCAGCTCTTGCGGCCGCGATAGTCGGCGCCGAAGCTCTGCGCCCCGTCCTCGATGACGGTGAGGCCGTGGCGCTCGGCGAGCGCCTCGATCTCGTCCATGTCCGCCGGCTGGCCGTACAGGCTGACGGGCATGATCGCCCGGGAACGGGGCGTGACGGCAGCCTCCAGCTGTGCCGCATCGAGGTTGCAGGTCTCGGGCTCGATATCGACCAGCACCGGCGTCGCCCCGGCCAGGATCACGACCTCGGCGGTGGCGGCGAAGGTGAAGGCGGGCAGGATCACTTCGTCGCCAGGACCGATGTCCAGCGCCATCAGGCTGATCAGCAGAGCCTCGGTGCCGCTCGCCACGGCGATGCAGTGGCCCGAGCCGGAATAAGCCGCGAGCGCTTCTTCCATCTCCGCGACTTCGGGCCCCATGATGAATCGGCCATGGTCGAGCACGCGGGCGATGCGGCTGTCGACCTCGTCCTTCAGCGCGCGGTATTGCGCCGCCAAGTCCGCAAAGGGGATCATGGTGCGACGATCCGGCAGTTGCCGCCCTCGAGGCGGTATCGTTCCCCCGTCGCCGGACAGGGGGCTTCCCCGTCGCCCTCCGGCGGGAGATCGAGCCGCTCGCCGTGACGGCTCATCCAGCCGATCCGGCGCGCCGGCAGGCCCGCCACCAGCGCATGGTCGGGGACGTCCCGGGTCACCACCGCCCCCGCGCCGACGAAGGCATGGCGGCCGATCGTGACTCCGCAGACGATCGTGCAATTGGCGCCGAGCGTGGCGCCTGCGCGCACGCGCGTCTCGCGATACTCGGACTTGCGCTCGACCGTCGCGCGCGGATTGTGGACGTTGGTGAAAACGGCGCTGGGCCCGATGAAAACCCCTTCCTCGAGGATGACGGCGTCATAGATCGAGACGTTGTTCTGCACCTTGCAATCGTCGCCGACGACCGCGCCGCCGCCGACAAAGACGTTCTGGCCCAGCACCACGTTGCGCCCCACCCGCGCGCCCGCGCAGACGTGGACGAAGTGCCAGACGCGCGAGCCCCCGCCGATCTCGGCGCCGTCGTCGACGACGGCGCTTTCGTGCCGGTAATAATCCATCAGCCGGCCCGGCGGGCGGCCAGCGGATGGCAATCGCCAACCGCGCCCAAAGGCTTGGCGGTCCGGATCCCGGCGACGGTTTCGATCGCGCAGCGGCTGGTGTCGAGGCCGAAGCCGCGGCCCTGGAGGACCTGTTCGTAGCTGCGGGTATGGAGGTCGGCGAAGCCGCCGGAGAATTCGATCTCGCGGCCGTCGACGGTGATCGAGCGGAAGGTGCGCTGGCCCGCGACCCGCGGCTCTGGCGGCACGTCCTCGGCCTCCACGGACAGGAACCAGCGTACCCGCGCCCGCTCATATTCGAGGAAGCCGCCGGCGCGCGTCGGCTCGTACAGGTGCACCCGGCTGTCCTGAAGCGCGCCGAACACGAAATGGAGCATGTCGAAGAAGTGGACGCCGATATTGGTGGCAATCCCGCCCGATTTCTTTTCGTCGCCCTTCCAGGAATAGCCGTACCAGCGGCCGCGGGCGGTGACGTAGGTGAGATCCACGTCATGCTTGATCCCGGTCCGCGCTTCCGCCTGCACCCGCTCGCGAAGCGCGACGATCTCCGGATGCACCCGCAGCTGGAGGATCGTCGAGACCCGCCGTCCGGCTGCGGACTGGGCCTCGATCAGGCCGTCAATGTTCCAGGGGTTGAGAACCAGCGGCTTTTCGCAGATCGCGTCGGCTCCCGAGCGGAGCGCGAAGCGGATGTGCGAATCGTGAAGGTAGTTGGGCGAGCAGATCGACACGAAATGGACCTTCTGCTCATCGCCGCCGCGCCGCAGCTTGTCGACGTGGCGGTCGAAACGCTCGAATTCGGTAAAAAAGGCGCTGTCGGGGAAGTAGCTGTCGATGATGCCGACGCTGTCGCTCGGGTCGAGCGCTGCAACCATGCGATTGCCGGTGGCGCGGATCGCTTGCATGTGCCGCGGGGCGATGTACCCGGCAGCCCCGATAAGGGCGAAATTCCTCACAGCTGACCGCTAGCCTCATCTGGTCGGGTGGAAAGGCGAAAAAACGCTTTCGCCGGCGCCGCCTATCATAGAAAGCTGCGGCGGCTAGTCCAGAAGGCGCCGCGAGGGGACTTGCCAGCGGCCGGCGCCGATGCTCTCAGCCCGGGGGATGAGCCGAACCATCGCCATCTCGATCAACGCCGCGTGGAACATCCTCAACTTTCGGCTGGGCCTGATCCGCGCGCTGCAGCAGCGCGGCTGGCGGGTCGTCGCCCTCACCCCCACGGACGAATATAGCGCGCGCCTGGCCGAGCATGAGATAGAGCATCTGACGATAGCGATCGACAGCTCCAGCGTCTCGCCGCTGCGCGACCTCCGCTTGTTCATGCGCTACCACGGGCTGTTGAAGCAGCTTCGCCCCGATGCGCTGCTGACCTACACCGCCAAGCCCAACATCTGGGGCTCGCTCGCCGCCAATGCGTTGGCGATTCCGGTCATCAACAACATCTCAGGCCTCGGTACCGCCTTCATCGAGGGGCAGGCCCTGCGGCGGATCGTATCGATCCTCTACCGCGCGGCGTTGCGCCCGTCCGCGGCGGTGTTTTTCCAGAATCCGGAGGATCGCGAGCTTTTCCGGCGCCGGCGCCTCGCCCCATCGGAGCGCGCGCACCTCCTGCCGGGTTCCGGCATCGACCTCGACCGCTTCCGGCCGGCCGAGCCGCCGCCGGGTGAACCCTTCGCCTTTCTGATGATCGGCCGGCTGCTCTGGCACAAGGGGGTGGGCGAATATGTCGAGGCGGCGCGGATCGTCCGCCGGCAGGCGCCGAAGGTCCGGTTCCGGCTCCTCGGCTTCCTCGACGCGCCCAACCGGTCCGCCGTTCCGCGCGGCGCGCTGGAAGCATGGGTCGCCGAGGGGCTGATCGACTATCTCGGCGCGACGGACGACGTTCGGCCCCACATCGCCGCCGCCCATTGCCTGGTCCTGCCTTCCTACCGCGAAGGCCTTCCGCGCTCGCTTCTGGAGGGTGCGGCGATGGCCCGGCCGCTCATCGCCACCGACGTTCCCGGATGTCGCCATGTCGTCGAGGACGGCGCGAACGGCTATCTCTGCACCGTTCGCGATCCGGCCGCTCTCGCCGAAGCGATGCTGAAGATGATCGGCCTGCCCGGGCCGGTGCGCGCGGCGATGGGTGCGAACGCCCGGACGACGGTGGAGCGGCGCTTTTCGGAGCGAGCGGCCGTCGATCCCTATCTTGAGGTGCTCGACGCGATCTTCGCGAGGCGAAGCTGATCAGTCCGCCTCGAGATGGCGAGCGGGGCTTTTCGCCGCGCGGCGAGACTCGCGCGCGGGCCCGACACCGGATCGTGCCATTAGCGCGCAACTGGCCGCGAAGATCGTGCTGATGGCAACGGTACGAAGTGGGTAATCGACCAGGCTGTGCGCCATGATGGCCGCGATCGCCACCGAGGCGGCGCGGCCGAAATAGTCCGGCTCCGCCGCCTGCCATATCGCCAGCGTCCGGCGGCCCCACCAGGCGAGGAAGAGGAGCGCCAAGCCGAGGCCCGGCAGCCCGGTCTCGAGGAAGATCTCGATCCAGTCGCTGTGGACGTGGTTGATGTAGGTCGCCGTGACCTGGTCCGGATCTTCGTAGGTGCGGTAGATCGCCTGGAACGTCCCGAGGCCCGAGCCGAACGGCAGATGGTCCTTGGCCGCATCGAGGCTGAGCGTGAAGGTCGTGTAGCGCGAGAAGGCGCTGTTCTGGGCCTCGTCGCTGATCAGGTTGTTGTCGAAGCGCCCCGAAAAGACGGCCCCGACGGAGACGAACGTGAACAGCAGCACCAGCGCGACCGGCCATAAGGGGACCTTCCGGTTGCGAAGCAGCATGAGCAGCGTCGCGCCGGTGACGGGTATCATCAGACCTAGCCCGGCAAGGGAACCGTTGATGCCGAGGCCGACAAGCACGACGCCGTAGAAGCCGCCGAGCATCACCGCGAGGCTTGCCGTCTTCTGCCTCGAGCGGCCGCTGCCGCGAAGCGTCATGTAGAGCGCGCCGAGGAAGGGGACCGTGGCCAGCAGGAAGGTAGCGAGGTGGTTCGCGTTGGCGAAGAAGCCGACGGTGACGCCGAAATTGGTGACGTCGTAGAAATACCACGGGGAATCCTCGCCGCCGGCGATCTGCATCGCGCCCACGAGGACCGAGAGGGTGACGACGGCGATGAATATCCACGCCATCGCCGTTGCGCTCACCGGGTGCCTGAGCACCCACAGGAGCACCGCTACCGCCGGCAGCAGCCACAGCGCCGAAGCGATCGTGTCGTGCGGCGCCAGCGAGATGCCGAGCCAGGGCAGCGGCTGCCCCAGCAGCGCGAACCCGGCGGCGACGGGTTCGCGCCCGGGCAGCAGCGTCCAGATCGCCGGCGGCAGCGGCACCAGCTGGATGAGGACAGTGCCGATCATCAAACCGAGCAGGAGCAGGAGGCGCCTGCCGGACCGCGTCGGCGGCTGGACCGGCCGAATGACCAGGGCGGCGAAGATCATCGCAACGGCCAGCAGCTGAAGGAGGACGTTCCCCCACAAGCCCGCGCCGCTGCCGCCGCCCAGAAGGAGGCAGAGCAACAGATAGGCGCCCAGCACGGCCGAAGCCACGATCCTGCTCATCGCCCGCCCCCGCGCTCGATCCGGAACTGTCGGATCGTCACCTGCTGTTCCTTCGGGAATTCGGCCGCCTTGCCGACGAGCCTCAGCCACTGGCCGGGGCAGCGCGTCGGCGGAACGGTGAAGCTCCCTTCGATACGCTTGGCGTCGAAGCCGACGCCGGTGATTTCCGAGACGACGATCGCGGAAGCGCCAGGATGGCAGGCAACCGTCCAGCTCAGCAGACCGCCCTCGCCTGTGGCCTCGCCCTGCGCCGTGAAGCTCAAGCGGTAGGTGCCGGGCGGCAGGAGCAGCAGCTGGCTGGCGAGCCGCGCGTCGTCGCGGCCGTCGAACTGCACTTCCAGCGCCCCGTTCGACCGTTCCGCATAGCCGTTGGAGCCCGTCTCCAGCAGCCAGTTGAACGGTGGCGGACCGCCGAGGCCGGCAAAATCACGATCGTAGACGGGATGCCCCGCCGCGGCGGGATCGGCGCCCATCAGCTCCACCCACAGCCGACGGGCCTGCGCCACCTGGCCGCGTTCGACCATGCCGTCGATCAGCAGCCGCTGCCATTGCGGCGGCTCGGCGCCCGGACGCACCGGGCGCACGTCGCCGGCAACGTCGAGCACCGCGGCCGCGTCGGCGCCGCGCCGCGCCAGCATTTCAAGCACGTTCGCCAGCAGCTGGGGGTCGGACGCCATCGCCCGCTTCGCCGCCGGGCGGGTCCGCGGATCGGCGGCAAGGGCGGCGAGCTGCGCGGTGACCAGCGGTCCGACATTGCCCGAGGTTCTGGACAGCATCGCCATCGTCTCGGCGGCCTCCGCCACCCTGCCCAGCCGCACGTCCTGATCGAGCCTCAGCAACAGCGCGTAGCGCGAACGCGGGTTGCGCCGGATCGCTTCGGCGATCAGCCGATCGGCCTGCGCGTCGCGACTGTCGTTCATCGCCTCGCGCGCCTGGATCAGCAGCGGCGCCTCCGAGAGCGGAGACGACCGGAAGGCGGCCAGTGCCGCCCGCTCCGCCGCGGGGTCGGCTTCGCCGGTGAGCTGGAGATCCTCCAGCGCTCCGGTCAGCACCGCGCGCGGATGCGCCGACCACAGCCCCATTGCCATTTGCGGGCTGGCCTTGAGCAGCGCGTTGGTCGCCGAATAGCGGATAACCAGAAAGCCGAGCAGCGCGGAGGCGGCCAGCGCGGCGACGATGACCGACGGAGCGGCGAACCTGCGCCCGCCCGGGGACGCGCCGCCGCGTGAGCGAACCTCGGCGGGATCGGACGCCGCCATCAGCCTTCGGAAAGTCCTTCGCCGTCGCGGCGGGTCGAGAGGTACCAGCGCACGCCATCCTCGATGCCGAGCGCGGTCAGCACGCCGTTCCGGTAAGCGCCGGTGTCGAGGCCGATGCGGTTCGGCCGCTCCTCGACCTCGTCGCAGATGGTATGCCCGTGGACGATGACGAAGCCATGCTGCTCGCGGTCGCTGAGGAACGGCTCGCGGATCCAGCGCAGGTCGTACTGGTCCTGATGGTCGAGATCGATTCCGGGGCGAATGCCGGCATGGACGAAGACGTAATCACCGAAGCGGAAGGTGTCGTTGAACCCCTCCAGAAATTCGACATGCGCCTTGGGCAGCTGCGCGCGGATGCGGCGGAGCGCCTCCTCGGGCTCGACCCGCTTCAGCGCGGCGACATCGATGCCGTAGCTTTCGAGGCACTCGGCGCCGCCGAACTTCAGCCAATCGGCAAGGATGTCGGCCTCGCCGTGGAGCACCCTCAGCATCACCTCTTCGTGATTGCCGGAGATGAAGACCGGCGTGGCGAAGTCGGGGCGATAGTTGCGAAGTCGCTCGACGACGCCGGCGGAGGCCGGGCCGCGGTCGATCAGGTCGCCGAGGAAGGCGATATAGGTGCGCTTGGCGGGGCGCCCGCGATTGTCCTGCTCGATTCGCTCCAGCAGCTCGTCGAGCAAGTCGAGGCAGCCGTGAATGTCGCCGATCGCGTAAGCGCGCGCGCCGGCCTTGCCGACGGGCGTAAATTTCTGCCGGGCGGTCGAGCCGCGCACCAACTTGTTGAAAAAACTCATTCCCGCCATGTTCCTGGATGTCGAGACATCTCCCGCGGCCGCCAAGTAGAGCGATGCCGCCGACCGGGCAAGCGCCCAGCGCCCGACATAGGAACGACGCGCGGGCGCTCAAGGTCCGCGCGGCGGGCCGTCCGGGCGGCGGCGGCGGCGCGGCGGTTGACCCGCTTTCCCGGCGGCGGCTAGGGGCGCGGCTTCCCCGCAAGCTTCGGAGCCTGAAATGACGCAGCCCCGCCTGGACGTGCTCGCCATCGGCAATGCCATTGTCGACGTCATCGCCGAAGCGGGGGACGATTTCCTCGAGGCAGAGGGGCTGACCAAGGGCTCGATGCGGCTGATCGACGCCGGCGAGGCCACTCGGCTATACCAACGGATGGCGGCGCGGCTCGAACGGAGCGGCGGCTCCGCGGCCAATACGGCGGCCGGCGTTGCGGCGCTCGGAGGCCGGGCCGGCTTCATCGGCCAGGTCGCCCCCGATCAGCTCGGCGAGGTGTTCAGCGACGACATCCGCGCCGCCGGCGTCGAATTCACCACGGCGCCGCGCGATTTCGGGGTGCCCACCGCGCGCTGCCTGATCCTCGTCACCCCCGATGCCCAGCGGACGATGAACACCTTCCTCGGGGCGTCGCAGCACCTGCCGGTCACGGCGCTCGACGAGCGCCAGATCGCCGACGCCGCCATCCTCTATCTGGAAGGCTATTTGTGGGATCCAGAGGAGCCGCGCTATGCGATGATCAAGGCGATCGACGTCGCCCGCGGCGCGGGCCGCAAGGTCGCCTTCACCCTCTCCGACACGTTTTGCATCGACCGACACCGGGCCGGCTTCAACCAGCTGATCGACGGTGGCAAGGTCGACATATTGTTCGCCAACGAGGCCGAGATCCAGGCGCTGTCCGGAGTCCCGCACCTGGAGACGGCGGTCGCGGCGGTGAAGGACAAGGTCGCAACGCTGGTCGTCACGCGAAGCGAGAAAGGCGCGATCGCGCTGGCGGGCGCAGAGCGCGCGGAAGTCCCTGCCGAGCCGGTTGGGGCCGTCGTCGACACGACCGGAGCCGGCGACCTCTTCGCCGCCGGCTTCCTCGCCGGCCAGGCGCAGGGACGCTCGCTCGAGCAGTCGCTGCGGATCGGCGCGATCGCGGCGGCCGAAGTCATCTCGCATTACGGGGCGCGGCCGGAGGCCGACCTGCGCGCCCTGGTCGGCGAGTCGGCCGTCTAGGCGCTTGGACTCGCCGGCGGCGGTGCCGGCGGCATCGCGGGAGCGGGCGCCGGGACGTCGATATCGGGACCGGGCGGGCCGATTTCCGGCGGCGGCACGTCGGGTTGGGCGGGCTGCGAGGGCTGCGGCGGCAGCTCGGGCGGGGGTTGCGTCGACATTCGCCGCGATCAGACCGGCGGGCGCCGCGTCGGATCGAAGGCGTCGCGCTCGTCGACGCCGGGGATGCCGGGCTCGATGTCGTGGATTTCCGGCTCGTGGACCTCGACCAGGCCGCGGCCGAGATGGCTCTTGCGGTAGCCGTAAAGGGCGTAGAAGACGACGCCGATCGCCGTCCAGATCGGCAGCACCAGCATCGCCTCTTTCGGAAGGTTGAAGAAGAGGAAGAGGCAGCCGAGGACCGTCAAGGTGGCGACGAGGCCCACCGCCGGCACGCGGAAGGCGCGGCGGCGGCCGGGGTCGATGCGCCGCAGCTGCCACACCGCGATCGCCACCATCAGGAAGGCGTAGAGCGTGCCGGCATTGGCGACGTCCGCAAGCGCGCCGACCGGGAAGAAGGCGGCGGCGACGGCGACGAGCAAGCCGGTGATGATGGTCACGACATGCGGGGTCTTCCAGCGCGGGTGCACCTTCGACAAAGCCTCGGGAAGAAGGCCGTCGCGCGCCATGACGAAGAAGATGCGCGTCTGGCCGAACAAGAGGATGAGGATGACCGACGGAAGCGCGACGAAAGCCGCATATCCGAGCATGTTGCCGATCGTGCCGTAGCCGATCGTGTGGAGGACGTGGGCGAGCGGCTCGCGCGAGCAGACCAACGCCTCGGCGAATTGCGGCGTCGCGCATTGCAACGACAGCGCCTCGCCGGTGGCGAGCGGCGCGCCGTCGGCGCCCATCACCGGCTGGCCGCCGATCGCCCCGACCGCGCCGGCCGACACCAGCATGTAGAAGATCGTGCAGATGGCGAGCGAGCCGATCAGCCCGATCGGCACGTTGCGTTGGGGGTCCTTGGTCTCCTCGGCGGCCGTCGAGACGGCGTCGAAACCGACATAGGCAAAGAACATGGTGGCGGCCGCGCCGACGACGCCGACGCCCGAGCCGAAGCCGCCGAACATGCCGGCCGGAGCGAACGGCGTGAAATTGGCGGTGTTCATGACCGGGAGCGTGAGGATCACGAACGCCGTCAGGGCGGTCACCTTGATGGCCACCAGGATGGCGTTGAACTTGGCGCTTTCGGAGGTGCCGATGACGAGCAAGGTCGTCATCAGGAGAGCGATGAGCGCGGCCGGAAGGTTGATCAACCCGCCGGGCTGGCCGCCCAGGAACAGCGGCCCGGCCTGCAGCCAGTCGGGCACGGTTATCCCCCAGCTTCGCTCCATCACGGTGTCGATGAAATAATTGGACCAGCCGACGGAGACGGCGGAGGCGCCGACCGCATATTCGAGCAGCAGCGCCCAGCCGACGGTCCAGGCCAGGAACTCGCCCTGGACGGCGTAGGAATAAGTGTAGGCCGACCCCGCCACCGGGACCATCGAAGCGATCTCGGCATAGCAGAGCGCGGCGACGACGCAGACCGCGCCGGCGATGATGAAGCTGATCAACAGGCCGGGGCCGGCTTTCTGCGCCCCGACGGCCGTCAGAACGAAGATGCCGGTGCCGATGATGCAGCCGACGCCGAACAGGGTCAGCTGGATGGGACCGAGGGAACGGTGCAGCGATTTCTTTTCGGCGGTGGCGAGGATGGCGTCGAGTGGCTTTACGCGGCCGAAAATCATGCTCTTCCCCTTACAGCTCCGGCACTGGCGCCGTTCACTTATGTTTGGCGCGGGAGCCTAACCGGTAAATCGGGCGCGGCAAGCGCAAATCAGCGGGCCAGCATCGGCCCCAGTCCGCAGCCTCCGAACATGTGGACGTGAAGGTGGGGCACCTCCTGGCCGCTATTCTGCCCGACATTGGCGAGCAGCCTGTAGCCGGCCGCCACGAGCCCCTGGTCGCGCGCCACCGTGCCGACGGCGCGCACGAAGCCGGCAATCTCCTCGGCCGGCGCGCGCTCGGAGAAATCGTCCCACGACACGTAGGCGCCCTTCGGAATGACGAGGATGTGCACGGGCGCCTGCGGGTTGATGTCGTAGAAGGCGAGCGCGTGCGCGTCCTCATAGACCTTCCCGCACGGTATCTCGCCGCGCAGGATCCGCGCAAAGATGTTGCTGTCGTCATAGGGAAGAGTGGCATCGATCGGCATTTCAACGGGCCTCCACTTGCAAGTCCGCAGCGGCAGCTCGGACGCGCGGCCGGAGCACGTTGAGGAACTCATTGGTTCGTGTGCGAAGCCAGATAAACGCTCTCTGCTTCTCCGCCGGATCCGTCCATGGGCCTGTCCGCAATTCGTCCTGGATGAGGATTCTTGGCTGCCCGGCCGCTTTGCTCCCCTTTTCGTCGACGTAGCAGTGGACATTCCCGCCCAGCTCCGTCCGGACCGCCTCCCAATCCTCGAGAATTCGGCGCACGATCCGTTCGCCCTCCGACCCTCTAGTGTAGGAGAGAAACAGGCCTACTTCCCACCTGGCGATGGCTCGGAAGACCGTTAACCAGGCCGTCCCCCCGGGCGCCGGCAGGGGGAAATAGATGGCGCCCTGATTCGTGGCGTTAGCCATGCGCTGCTCTGGATCGTCGAGCGTCAGGCCACTCAAAAAATCGCTCCAGAACAGCTTGCGATCCAGCGCGTCGGGTTCGCTGTCGATATCAGCGGATTCGTCGCCTTCGACGACCCGCATGCCTTCGGGTGCCGCGACAACGGTCCTGAGGATTGTCTGAGTTCGGGCTAAGACCCGAGGAACGACGACCCGAGCGCCGCCCGGCATGCTGAATATCGGCAGTTCGACCAGGCCGAGAGTGAAATGCAGGCCCGCATGGATCTGCAGATATTCCGTGATCGCCTCTACCCCTTCGCGAATTCCGTCACCGACAATGAGCAGCAAGAAGCGACCTCTTCGCAGATTGGCTGTCAGTGAGTCATTGAATTCAGCCTCGTCGACCTCGTGTCCGGCCGCTCGCACGCGCTCGAGGAGAGGATTGCCTTTGCTGCCGAGCCGCCGGGTGGCCTCCCGCTGCAAGTCTGAGGAGGACCACCTGCTCAGTTCCTTGGCGTAGTCGAGGATTTGACTGACCACCTGGCGTCGCATTTCCGGATTTCGCCAAAGCTTGCATTCCACGAGGACCGGCAGGCCCGACGCCGTGACCATGAAATTGTCGACTGGGCCTGCGGGCGTATTGAGTTCGGTGCAAATGGGCACCGGCGCGGAAAACATCGGGTCGATTTCGGCGATGGGAAGGCAGGCCGGATGTTCGTGGATCAGCTTCTGCAGTGCCGCTTCGCTCACGGCCTCGGCGCCGCCGGTCAACTGGAGCGGCCGCAGCGCAGCCGCGCCGTCTTCATTCAAAAGTATCGGCGTTGCATGCTGCCGCGCCACGCGAACCTCCTAAGAGCGCGGATCGCTACCTCGGACCTAGGTTAGGCGCAACGCGCTTGACCCGCTTCCCGTCGGCGTTACGACTCGCAGCTATGAGCGAAGCGCCGCCCGACAGCCTGATTCCGTATGACGAGATCGTCCAGGAAGCGCTCCGGGCCGTGGTTGGGCGGGTGCTCGGCGAGGTCGAGGCGACCGGAAGGCTGCCCGGGGAGCATCATTTCTACATCACGTTCAAGACCGGGGCCGTCGGCGTCGCGATTCCGCGCCACCTCGCCGAACGCTTCCCGGACGAGATGACGATCGTCATCCAGAACCGCTTCTGGGACCTCAAGGTGCGCGAGGAGGGGTTCGAGGTCGGTCTCTCCTTCAACCAGGCACCGGCCAAGCTCTTCATCCCCTTTTCGGCGATCACCGGCTTCCAGGACCCCGCCGTCGATTTCGCGCTTCAATTCCACGCTCGAGCCGAGGAGGCGCACGTCGACGAGCATGACGAAGCGGAGAATGACGCCCGCGTCGCCGAGCCGATCGAGGACGGCTCGAACGTCGTCGCGGTCGACTTCAAGCGCAAGAAGTGAGCTTCGCACGCTTTTGCCTCGGCGCAGCGGCTTTGGTCGCGGCGGCGCCGCCGGCGGCCGCGGCCGAGCGGGCGACGGCGATCGATTTTCCCTATGTGGCGGCGATGTCGCGGGTGTCGGACGGGGACCGCGTCTATTTCTGCGCCGGCACGCTGATCGCGCCCGACTGGATCCTCACCGCCGCCCATTGCTTCCACAGCCGCAGCGGCGATCGCATCCCGATCCGCGACCTGTGGGCGGTCGTCGGGCGCGACCGGCTCGCCATTGCCGAGCCCGAGGCACAGGTCGCGATCGCGGCCGTGATCGTCTATCCAGGCTACAACCATGGCTCGCAGCGCGACGACATCGCGCTGGTGCGGCTCGCCGAGGAGGCCGGGCCCCTGGTCGCCGAGGTACCGAGAGCCACCGAGCGGCGGCCCTCGCGCGCTACCGTGCTGGGCTTCGGCAGCTTTTATGAGGGCGCGCTGGCGGGGCGCGCCGTCTCCGCCTCCGGCGCGCCGGCGGCTCAACTCTCTCGCGAGCTTCGACGGGCCGAGACGATTGTGATGGATTCGGCCACTTGCGAAACACGCCTGGGACGGGGCGGCGTGTCGGGTCCGCGGCCGGGCCTGTGCGGCACCGCCGCGCCCGAAGAGGCCTGCGTCGGCGATTCCGGCGGCCCGCTGGTGACGCAGGGCAGCGACGGTTCCGCGCGCTTGATCGGCATCGTCAGCCTCGGCACCGGCTGCGGTCGCCCCGATCCGGTGGTGCTCTACACCGACGTCGCCGCCTATCGGGACTGGATCATGGGCATCCTCGTCCCGCACTGATCCCCTTCACCCGCGCGGCGGTTCGTTCTACCAGCCTGTGCAGTAGAGCGAGGGAACGAGGATGAGCGCAACGACCCGCACCGAGAGCGACAGCTTCGGGCCGATCGAAGTTCCAGCCGACGCTTATTGGGGCGCGCAGACGCAACGCTCAATCGAGAATTTCCCGTTCGGCCCGCGCGAGCAGATGCCGCTCGAGATCGTCCACGCGCTCGGCTTCGTGAAGCAGGCGGCGGCGCGGGTGAACGCCAAGATCGGCGGCCTGGACGCCGAGCTCGCCGAGGCGATCCAGCAGGCGGCGGGCGAGGTGGCAAAGGGCGATCATGACGACCAGTTCCCGCTCGTCATCTGGCAGACCGGGTCCGGTACCCAGTCGAACATGAACGCCAACGAGGTGATCGCCGGCCGCGCCAACGAGGTCCTCACCGGCAAGCGCGGCGGCAAGTCGCCGGTCCACCCCAACGACCATGTCAACAAGGGGCAGTCGTCGAACGACAGCTTCCCGACGGCGATGCACGTCGCCGCGGCGCGCGCCGTCAACGACCGGCTGCTGCCGGCGATGAACACGATCCACCGCAGGCTGAAAGAGCAGGCGGAAAGCTGGGACCGGATCGTCAAGATCGGCCGCACCCATCTTCAGGACGCGACGCCGCTGACGCTCGGCCAGGAATTTTCGGGCTATGCCTTCCAGATCGAGGAGGGGATCGCGCGCGTCAAAGCGGCGCTGCCGCGCGTCCACCGCTTGGCCCAGGGCGGCACCGCCGTCGGCACCGGCCTCAACGCGCCCAAGGGCTTCGCCGCCAAATTCGCCGAGCAGATCGCCACCCTCACCCGGCTGCCTTTCGAGACCGCGCCGAACAAGTTCGAAGCGCTGGCGACCCACGACACTCTCGTCGAGCTGTCGGGCGTCCTCAACGTCATCGCCGTGTCGCTGACCAAGATCGCCAACGACATCCGCCTGCTCGGCTCGGGCCCGCGCTGCGGCCTCGGCGAGCTTCGCCTGCCCGAGAACGAGCCCGGCAGCTCGATCATGCCCGGCAAGGTCAATCCGACCCAGGCCGAGAGCCTGACCATGGTCTGCGCGCAGGTGATGGGCAATCACGTCGCCGTCACCGTCGGCGGCCTTCAGGGCCATATGGAGCTGAACGTCTTCAAGCCGCTGATCGGCGCCAACGTGCTACGCTCGATCGACCTGCTCGCGACCGGCATGGAAAGTTTCACCGCGCGCGCGCTCGACGGCATGGAAGCGGACGAGGCGCGGATCGCCGACCTGATGAACAAGTCGCTGATGCTGGTCACCGCGCTGGCGCCGGAGATCGGCTACGACAATGCCGCCAGCATCGCCAAGCACGCCCACAAGAAGGGCCTGACCCTGAAGGAGGCGGGGGCGGAGCTCGGCCTGGTCGACGAGGCGACGTTCGACCGCGTCGTCAAGCCCGAGAACATGCTCGGGCGCTGAGGGCGCGGGAACGGTCCGGCGCTCCCGCAGTTGGTCGCGCATGAGCGACACGAACAGCAATCCCGGCGACGAGGCCGAGCCGGGCACGCCCGGCACCGGAGAGAATATCTGCCGCCATTGCAAGGGCACCGGCGAGCATGACGGCATGCCGTGCTCTGTCTGCGGCGGCACCGGCAAGGTGACGGAAGGCCTCGCCGGCGGCTGAGGGGCCTAGGGCAGGCTAAGGCTGAGGCGCATGCCGACGCTGTCCATCCCCGGATTCTGCCGGCCGAACAGCTGCGCGTGGCTGAGATGGACCCAGGTCGCTTCGATCGCGACCCGCTCGCTAAGCTGGTAGCCGAGGCCGAGCTCCGGCTCGAACAGGATGCGCGAGCCGAAGTCGGTGCGCAGCCCGTTGACGACGCCCCGGCTGCCGCGGGTGTGGACCGCGAGCCCGACGCCCGGCCGCACGAACAGCCGCCTTCCGATCCGCCAGCTCAGCCCGGCGGCGGCGAAATGGGTCTCCGCGCCCGCGGCGACCGAAGCGAAGGCGTAAGGCGACGGACTGCCGAGCACTCGCAGCGCCCCGATCCGGCCGCCGCGCCAGCCGAGCTGAACGTCGACTCCGTCCTCGAAGCCGCCGCGCGTGATCCGCGAATGGACGTCGTGGGCAAGCAGGCCGCCGAACAGCTCCGCCGCCTGCGCAGGCCCCGCCAGCAACGCCGCCACCGCCGCCGCGCCCAGAGATGCACGCATGGTCGTTTCCCTCAGCCGCCGGCCTGCCAGGCCGAGATCGCCTCGACCGGTGCCAGCAGCATCAACACGATGAGCGTCAGATTGTCCCTTATCGTCCACAAAGTCAGCAGCTCGAAGGCGAGCGCGATCGCCACCGTCGCCCAGACCGGCAGCCGCCGGGCGAGGCCGAAGCCAAGGATCATCCACAATATGTCGGCCAGTGAGTTGATCACGCTGTCGCCGGTATAGCCCAAGGCCATCGTCGCCTCGCGATAGCGGTCGATCACCCAGTTGGTGTTCTCGAGCAGCTCCCACGCCGCCTCGATCGTGATCGCCGCCAGCAGCCGGTCGCCCGGCGGGTTCCTTCTCAGGAACAGCCAGCCGAGCAGATAGAAGAGGAAGCCGTGGATGATGTGGCTGGGCGTATACCAGTCGGCCAGATGCTGGCTGTTGTCGGGCCCGTGCACCTCCCCGACCCACAGCTTCACCTCCCCGCAGGTGCAGATGATCGGCCGCCCCATCCACAGCAGGATCGCCGCCGCGACGAAGGCCAGGGCGATGGCGATGAACCAGTAGCGGCGAGGGATAAGTGGCGTCATTGGTCCAGCATCTCCCGGAGCTTTACGACCGTGCGGTAATTGCGGGCGGTGGTCGGCGAGCCGGTCAGCCGGTCGATCAGCGACGGCGTCAGCTTCGAGCGGGCCGAGCCGGCGGGGAAGTGGATCCACAGCGCGTCGCCCGCGCGCTTCACGCGCTCGCCGTCGTTCGCGCGCTGCTGCAGCTCGGCTTCGGCGCCTTCCTCAGGCGCCCTTTTCGACAGCAGCATCATCAGCCGGTTGGCCTCGTCGCGCGCCGCGTCCGGAAAGGGATTCGCGGACGGATAAAGCCGCCATTGCGGGGCGCTGCGGACGATCGCCGGGACTTCCATGCCGAAGCGCTCGGCGATCGCCTCTTCCAGCTTCGCCTCCAGGGCCGCTGCGGCGCCCGATGCCGAGAAGACGATATTCCCGCTCTGGATGTAGGTCTCGACCTCGGTCCAGCCGAGCCCGGCGCACAGCTCGCGAAGCGCCGCCATCGGCAACTTGCGCCCACCCACATTGACCGCCCGCAGCAGCGCCACCCTTCGCTCCATCGCCTCTCCCATAGCAGAGATGGCGGCCACGTCTGCCCTTGACGCCGCAACCGCGCCGCCGCCACTAGCGCGCATGGAAATCGCAGCCGCCTTCCAGCGCCGGGGGCTCCTCTACGTCCTCTCGAGCCCGAGCGGCGCCGGCAAGTCGACCATCGCCCGGATGCTGCTCGAAAGTGACGACGGCATCGCCATGTCGGTCTCGGCGACGACGCGGCCGATCCGCCCCGGCGAGCGAGACGGCGTCGACTATCACTTCGTCGGCGACGCGCGCTTCGACGAGATGGTCGCGGCCGGCGCGTTCCTCGAATGGGCGCACGTCTTCGGATACCGCTACGGGACGCTGAAGAGCGAGGTCCTGAAGACGATCGAATCGGCCCGCGACGTTCTGCTCGACATCGACTGGCAGGGGACGCAGCAGCTCAAGCAGGTCGATCCCGACATCGTGCGCGTCTTCATCCTGCCGCCCTCGATGCCAGAGCTCGAGCGGCGGCTGCGCGCCCGCGGCACCGACAGCGACGAGGTGATCGCGCGACGCATGGAGCGCGCGGCGGGGGAGATCAGCCATTGGGCCGAATATGATTACGTCCTGATCAACAACGATGCGGAAAAGTGCAGGGAACTCGCCCACAACATCCTCAAGGCCGAGCGGCTGAAGGCGACGCGGCGCGTCTTCCTCCACGATTTCGTGCGTCAGCTGATCGGCTGACAAGGCTTCGCGGCGGCCGGGAATTCGGATAGGAGAGGGCCCGCCCCGGCGAAGGAGAACCAGGCATGCCCCGCGTGATCATCGGCGCCATCGTGGCTGCGATCGCCATGTTCTTCATCGGCTTCATCTTCTTCGGGACGCCGCTGGCGCGGCTCGGCACCGCCAGCCTCGACAACAACCAGGCCGCGGCCGTCCAGCAGGCGATGGCCGCGAACCTGCCGCGGACCGGCACCTACAACGTCCCCGGCGTCGACACGCCCGAGCAGACCAACATGTATTCGCGCGGGCCGATCGCCACCGTCCATTACAATACCGACGGCTTCGCCGCTTTCGACGCGCCCGGGCTCGTCAAGGGCCTGGTGCTGAACCTTCTGGTGGCGCTGCTGATCGGAGCGGCGCTGATCGGCATCGACCGGCGCGTACCCGACCTCGGATCGCGCGCGCGGGTGGCGGTGATCATCGCGGTGGCGGCGGCGGGCTTCGCCCATCTCGGCGAGCCGATCTACTGGCACCATGACTGGGGCCACTTCATCTATCTGTTCGTCGCCGACGCGGCCGCGCTGTCGGCGGCGGGGCTCATCATCGCCTGGTTCCTGCCCAAGTCGGGAGCCGCCGCCCCGGCCGACGCGCCGCGCGACGTCTAGAGCAGGAGGAGGAAGCGGGCCGCGGCGGCGAAGTCGCCGCGCCGCGCCTCGAGCGCCTTCGCGGCGTCAGCGTCCTCGCCCCATTGCTCGGCCTGCCACTGCTCGTCGAGGGCGGCGGCGGACCAGGCTTGGTCGACGCCGGCGGCGCCCTCCGCCACCGCCAAACCGACGACGAGCGAGCCGGACAAGGTCACCAGCGGCGACAGGCCCGCCAGCTCGAAGGGAGAGCGGGCGTGGACCGCGCGGGCGAGCCGGTCGAGCGTCACCGCGTTCTGTGCGCGAGGGATGACGCCCCGGACGATCTCGAAGTCGATGTCGTAACGGCGGCGCGCCCAGGCGAGGAGAGGGTCCCACAGCCCCGCCTGCCGTTCGACGAGCCCCGCCGGGCCCTCGGCGCGGTAGCAGAGCAGGTCGCTGTCGCCGTAGCGGGCGAGGCCGGTCGCGAACGCCTCCTTGTCGGGCGCGACCCGGTCGATGGCGGCGTTGGCGAGGCCGGTGATGGGCATCGAGCGCGGATCGACCCGCTCGCCCTGTGCGCGCCACTCCTCGGCCACAGCCTGGGCAAGCCTGTCGCCGGGAAGCCGGAGCGGATGGCCGGCGGGGGTGCGCACCGGCCGGCCGTCGAGGCGGATCTCGCCGTCCTCCGCAGTCACTTCCCTGTAGAAGCGCTTCACCGCGGCGGCGGCTCCCGCCAGCGGCGCGCCAGCCATTTCGGCCCCCAGAAGCTGACCACCAGCCCCGCCAGCGCGAGCGGGAACCCGAGGATGGTTCCGCCCTCGACGATGGCGTCGCTCTGCCACAGGACGAGCGCGAACAGCACGACCGCGGTCGCGCCGATCCTGACCATGTTCACGAGGATGAAGCGGTTGCGCCACAAGGCGACGTCGTCCTTCGGGGTCATGCCAGCGCCTTCACGAGCTCGATCAGTTGCCCGGGATGCTCGGCGATGCATTGCGCGCCCGCCTCCCGCAGCACCGGCGGCGCATGATAGCCCCAGGCGACGCCGATCGCCGCCGCTCCGGCCGCGCGCGCCATCGCCATGTCGTAGCTGGTGTCGCCGATCATCGTCGTCGTCGCCGGTTCGGCGCCGGCATCGGCCATCGCCTGCAGGATCATCGACGGATGCGGCTTGGACGGGTGGCGGTCGGCGGTCTGCACGGTGACAAAGCGGCCGGCAAGGCCGTGATGTTCCAGGCAGAAGGCCACCCCGCGATCGGATTTGCCGGTGGCGATTCCAAGCAGCCAGCCATCCGCCTCGAGCCGGTCCAGCAGGTCGGCGACGCCATCGTAAAGCGGGTCCTCCTCGAGGCCGCCGGCGCGAAGATCGCGGAACGCCTGCTTGTAGGATTCGGCCAGCTCTTCATGGAAGCCGCCCTCCGCGTCGGGCAAGATCGCGCGCATCGCATCGGGCAGGCTGAGCCCGACGACCGAGCGGGTCCGCTCACGCGTCGGCGGCTCCAGCCCGGCGGCGGCGAAACAGGCTTCCATAGCGAGGCAGATATTGTGCTGTCCGTCGACGAGCGTCCCGTCGCAGTCGAAGACGGCGAGGCGATTCACCGCCGCGCCTCGCGCGTCAGTGCCGCCATTTCCGGATGCACCGCCTCGAGCGCCGCCGCGACGCTGAGCCGCTCGCCCTCGCTTTTGTGCTGGCCGAGCTTGCGCGTCCCGCGCAAGTCCTCGATGCGAAGCTCGTAGCCGATGATGGCCTTCAGCAACCCCTCGAACAGACCGGGCCGCATCTTCGCCCGGGTCCAGATCGGCTTCGGCGCGAGCCGCGCCTCATGCTCGTCGCTGAGGCCGTCGAGCAAGGCGACCAGCTCGTCCGCCTCCAGCCGCCGGAGCGGCCCTTCCGCTTCGACGGCGAGGTAGTTCCAGGTCGGCACCTGGCCTTCGGTCACATACCAATCGGGACTGATATACGCGTCGGGCCCCAGGCAGGAGACGATGGCGCGGCCGCCGTCGAGAGCCCCCGCCGCGCGATTGCCGCGCGCGACATGGAAGCGCAGGCGGTCGGGCGCGAGCACAAGCACCGGCGCATGGACGAGCGCCGGCCCGTCGACGCAGATCGTGCAGAAAGCGACCTTGCGGACGAAGTCGAGTATCTCGCCCGCATCTTTCCAGTCGAAGGCACGGTTCGGATGCATCAGCCGCGGCCCCTGTTCCGCCGCTCGCCGCGGCGCCCTTTGCGGACCTGCTTCGCATGTTGCCGCGCCTTCGCCTTCATCTCCGCGCGCGTCGGCTCATGATGCTCGTCCAGCGGCAAGTCGCCGAGCTGCGGATTGAAGCCGAGCGCCGCCATGCTTTCGCGGAAATGGTCAGGGAGCTCGGCCGACACGTCGATACGCGCGCCGTCGGGGTCGTCGATCCGCAGGCGCCGGGCGTGGAGGTGCAGCTTGCGGCTGATCGAGCCGGTGAGGAACGCGTCCTGCCCGCCATATTTGCCGTCGCCGACAATCGGATGGCCGATCGCCGCCATGTGCACGCGCAGCTGGTGGGTGCGGCCGGTATGGGGCTGCAGCTCGAGCCAGGCGGCGCGGTTGCCGGCGCGCTCGATCAGCCGGTAGCGCGTGCGCGCCGGCTGCCCCGCTTCCTCGTCGACATGCATTTTCTCGCCGCCCGTCCCCGGCTGCTTGGCGAGCGGAAGGTCGATGAGCCCGTCCGCCACCGACGGCACGCCGGCCACAAGCGCCCAGTAGACCTTTCGCGCAGTACGGCCGGAAAAGGCTTTCGAGAAGAAAGCGGCGGCGCGCGGCGTGCGAGCGACGAGGAGCACGCCCGACGTGTCCTTGTCGAGCCGGTGGACCAGCTTCGGCCGCCCGGCGCCCTCGGCCACGAGGCCCTCGAGCAGCCGATCGAGATGCGCGAGCGTCCTGGTTCCGCCCTGCGTCGCGAGGCCCGGCGGCTTGTTGACGACGATCGCGGCCGGGTCCTCGTAAATGACGAGGCTGCGGACGAACTCGATCTCGTCCTCGGTGAGGGCTGCGCGCTTCGGCGCGCTTCGCGCCGGCGCGGCTTCGTCGAGGGGCGGCACCCGGATGGTCTGGCCCGCCTCGATCCGGTCGCCGGGCGCGGCGCGCCTGCCGTCGAGCCGAAGCTGGCCGGTGCGCGACCAGCGCGCCACGGTGCCGAAGCCCGCCTCGGGCAGGTTGCGGCGGAACCAGCGGTCGAGCCGGATGCCGTCATCCTCGTCGGTGACGGTGAAGGTCCGCACCTGCTCGGCCGCGCTCATGCCGCCGCTCCGCTGACCCACAGCCCGACGAACAGCAGGAGCAGCGCGCCCAGCACGGAGGACAGGACATAAGCGGCCGCCATCCAAAGCTCGCCGTTGACGATCATGAAGCCGGCCTCGGCGCTGAAAGCCGAAAAGGTGGTGAAGCCGCCGAGCAGGCCGGTACCGACGAACAGGCGCAGCGTGTCGCCGACGCCGCCCCGGGCGATTATCAGCCCCAGCAACAGGCCGATGAAGAGGCCGCCGGTCACGTTGACCAGCCAGGTCCCCCACGGAAAGGCGGCGCTGAGCCGATGTGCCGCAAGCAGCGAAACGGCGTAGCGAAGGGCGGTGCCGATCGCGCCGCCGGCCATGACGAGGAGGAAGGGCTGCATGCTCCGCGCATCTAGCGACGGGGCAGGTCCTTCGCCAGTGCCCCGCCCGGCGGCGGGCTCAGCGGCCGTTATTGACGATCAGAGCGACCTCGGAGCCGTCCTGGACCGGCGTCACGATGACGACGAAGGCGCCGTCGGTGCGCGCATTGACGCCGCCGATCAGATGGTCGGCGCCGCGCGTCTGGTGCTCGGCCGAAAAGCCCGCGCGAACGGCGACACTGCGATAATATTCGAGCACGCGCCCGAACGGGTCGCCGGTCCGGAAGGTGACGACGCGGACCCGGCATTCGGCGGTGTTGGTGCCCGCGGCTTCGGTCACCCGTCCGCCCGGATAGGCCGGGAATTCGGCGGGCAGCCGGTCGGCCCATTGCGGCCCATATTCGAGATTGTCGGAGCAGACCCCCTCGCCCGACGCGCCGCCGGTGGTGGCCGCCGCGCGCCTGACCCGCGTCGCGCCCCCCTGCCCCGGCTGGGCGAACGGCGCCGCTGGGCGCACGCCTTCGGCGGCCGAGCCGGCCGGATATTGCGCCTGCGTCGGCGCCTCGGGCGGTCGGACCGTGTTCGGCTGCGCCTGCTGGACGAGATTGGGGTCGACCAGGATCTGATCTTCGAGCGCGCTGGTAAGGGCCGGATCGGCGCCGTTGGCGAGCAGCGCATTGTCGATCGCGGCCAGGTTGTTGTCGGCGGCGTCGCCGCAGCCGGACAGCGCGAGCAAGGCGGCAACGCCGGCGGTGCGGAGCAACAGGGGCGTACGGGTGTGCATAAGCGGGTCCTCTCGACAGAGGCCTTTACCCGCATTTGCGCGGCTTAGGGGTGTCCATATGTGGTTAACGGCGGCGCTTAGGCCCGCCTGTCTCATTCCTGGACTGCCAGTAAGCGAAAGTTTCCGCCTGTACGGCCCGGATGAAGCGCGCCGCCTCGGGCCCCTCCCAAGGTCCCTCATAGCCGCGCTCCCGGGCGGCGCCGCCGACCCACCAGCCCTGGCCCGGTATGCCGTCGCTCTGCCTCACCACCAGCACTGCCAGCTCCGGCTCGCCCCGCCCCGCGCCGGCGCGGTCGATCGTGCCGAGCATCGCGCAGAGCTGGCGCATCTTCGGGCGCGAAAAAGCGTAGCCGAGATGCTCGAGCAGCTCGGCATAAGTGAGCGCCGTTCCCGCCTTGGCAGCGGCGATCAGGTGGGCGCGAACGAGCTCGGGGTCGGCGAGGGGCTGAGCCACTAGTGCCCGTCGGCGAGGACCAGCCGCGAATCGCTGCCGCCGCCCGCCCGCGGCTCGATGCGGACGGTGAAGCGCTCGTCGTCGCGGCGCCCGATGCCGGCGATGACGAAGGCATTGCCCTCGCGACGTGCCGACTGGACGGTGAGCCGCTCGGCGCGCGCCGGATCGCGATACCAGGCGGCGACCCGCTCCGGCGGATCCGCGCTGGTGAAGCGCAGCTCGACTTCGCCGTCATGGCCGCGGCGGCCGTCCGGGCTCCCCTGGACGTGCATTCCCGACAGGCTCGCGCCGGGGTAGAGCAGGCCGCTGTCGTCGTCCGCCCGGGCGTCGGCGCGGACGCTCGCCGGAATGTCGATCGACAGGTTGAAGCCATTCGCCTCGACGGTGAGCCGCCCCTCCTCGGCGCGGCCGGCGGCGGTGGCATTTTCGGCGACCGGTGCGGCGTCGTTGCCGAACCGCGCTTCGCACCCCGCGAGCAGCGCGGCGGCGAGCGAAAGCGATGCGATCGTCTTTTTCATGGGCAAGCCTCCTCCCGCTCCAATTAGGTGTGTTATGTCAATAACACAATAGTCGTCGACCCAAACTTGCCGCTTCGGCGGGCCTCCTCTAGCGCGCCGCCATGTCCGACGACCACAGCCGCACGCGCGCCGGGTTCCTGCTCGGGGCCGGGGCATATCTGCTGTGGGGCGTTCTTCCGCTCTATTTCAAAGCCCTCGACCATGTCGGCCCGACCGAGATTGTCGCCCATCGTATCCTGTGGTCGCTCTTCTTCCTCGGCGCGCTGGTGACGATATGGCGACGCTGGGGCGCGATCCGGGCCGCCGTCACGACGGGCAAGGTGCTCGTCACGCTGACGGTGACGTCGATACTGATCGCGATCAATTGGCTGACCTACATCTACGCCGTCGTCAGCGGCCACGTGCTCGAGGGCAGTCTCGGTTATTATCTCAATCCGCTGGTCAACGTTTTGCTCGGCGTCGTCCTTCTCAAGGAGCGGCTCACCCGCGGACAGGTGGCGGCGACCCTGCTTGCCGGGGGCGGAGTGGCGGTGCTCGCGGCCGGCGCGGGGTCGGCTCTGTGGATCAGCCTGACGCTCGCCGCCAGCTTCGCGCTCTACGGCTTCCTGCGGAAGGTAGCCCCGGTGGATTCGCTGGAGGGGCTCTCGGTCGAGACCGCGCTGCTGGCGCCGCCCGCCCTGGGCTGGGTGCTGTGGCTGTACGCCTCCGGGAGCGGCGGCTTCACCCGTGTCGGCCTCGCGACCGATCTGCTGCTCGTGCTGGGCGGGGCGGTCACCGCAATTCCGCTGCTGCTGTTCACCGCCGCCGCGCGCCGTCTGCCTTATTCGACCCTGGGATTCCTGCAATATATCGCGCCGTCGCTTCAGTTCCTGCTCGCCGTATTGGCGTTCGGCGAGCCGCTGACGACATCGCATCTGGTCTGCTTCGCGGCGATCTGGACAGCGCTTGCCATCTTCACCGTCGAGGGCTGGCGGGCCGGCCGCCGCCGCGCGGCCGCCCGGGCCGCTTGAGGCGGAGCGGAAACCGGCGCACATTCCCCGGGCTGACATGGGAGGCCGCCATGAAGACCGATCCACGCGTCGATGCCTATATCGAGCGTCAGGCCCAGTTCGCGAAGCCCATCCTCGGCCACTTGCGCGACGTCGTGCACGCTGCCTGCCCCGACTGCGAGGAGGCGCTCAAATGGAGCATGCCCGCCTTCCTCTACCGCGGCCGGATCCTCGCGCACATGGCCGCTTTCAAGTCGCACGCGGCGTTCGGCTTCTGGCGCGGCAGCCTCGTCGTCGGCGACGATGCCGGGCAGAAAAGCGCGATGGGACAATTCGGCAGGATCACCGCGCTCGACGCGCTGCCGGACCGGGCGGTCCTCGAGGCGCTGGTGAAGAAGGCTATGAAGCTGGCCGAGGAAGGCGTGAAACCGCCGCGCGACAAGCACGCGAAAGCGCCGTTCACCGTGCCTCAGGACCTGCGCTCCGCGCTCGATCAGAACGCCTCCGCGGCCGCGGCGTTCGACGGCTTTCCGCCGAGCGCGCAGCGCGATTATGTCGACTGGATCACCGGTGCAAAGCGCGACGAGACCCGGACCCGGCGCCTCAACCAGGCGATCGAATGGCTGGCCGAGGGCAAGAGGCGCAACTGGAAATATGAGAATTGCTGAATTGCCTCAGCTGCCTTTGGGCGGGGGCGCCCCCGGGCCGGTGACGGGCCGGCACTGCGGCAGGTCGAGCTGGTCCGCCTCGGCGCAGTCGCGCACCTGGGTGTCGCCGTTGGGGGCGATATAAAGGGCCCAGTGGCGGCCGTCGTCGCACAGCGCCACCCACATCACCATGTTGCGATAATCCTGCTGGTAGGCCGTCGCCTCGACGCGACGGCACCTCTTGCCGTTGTCCCGGATGGCCCGCATCACGCCCAGCTTCTGGAGGTCGGGGCGAAGCGCCTTCAGCTGATCGTGATAGGGGTTGGCGATCTTGATCGCGGGCGCGCCACTGTTACGCGTCTCTTCGCCCCCGCAGGCCGCGGCGGCCAGCGGCAGGAGCAAGGCGGAGAGGAGATGGCGCGGCCTCACTTCCGCCTGCCGTCCTCGGTCGCGGACTGGTTGCCGCCGACCAGCCGGGCCTCGGCGGCGTTGAGCACATTGGCGGTGCCGTCCTCCCTGACAACGATGGTCCAGGTGCCGCCGCCGGCGCAGGTCGCGTTCCAGACCGGAAAGCCCTGATGCTCTCCGGCGCGCTGCGAGCTTTCGACATGCTGGCATTCCTGGCCGGCGTCCTGGATCGCACGGATGAAAACGGCTTTGCGCTGGCCCTCCGGCATCGCTTCCAGCCGGTTCGCGACCGATTCGGCGCCATTGGCGACGGCGGTCTCGGCGGCGGTCTCGCGGTCCGTGCCGCCGCAGGCCGCGAGGCTCAGGACCAGCGCCGCGCTCGCTCCAATCAGTGCCTTGTGCATTTCACAGTCCCTCGACTTGTACCGCATCAAAGCCGGCGCGGCTCGGCGGGTTCCGGCGGTCAGGCCGGCTGCGACACCTCCGCCCGGTAGCGCTCCCGAAGCTCGACCTTGTCGATCTTGCCGGTGCCGAGCTTCGGCAGCGGGTCATC
>DASVVV010000017.1:0-11674 GCA_036386375.1 Allosphingosinicella sp.
AGGCAGTGACGTCAGTGCCGATGCTGCGCGCGGCCATTTCCGAGGCGACGCGGTCCATCTCGAACAGCTCGGGCACGAAGCGCCACATCCAGCCGAGGCCCTCCTCCAACCGCCTCCGGCTCTCGTCCGTGCCGTCGCCGAGGCGGATCACCCACTCGCTCGCCAGCTCCTGGTGATAGGTGACTTCCTTCACCGCCTTCTCCGCCACGGCGGCGATCGTCTCGTCCTTGGAAGCGAGGAGGTGGCGGAAGAGCAGCTTCTGCCAGGTGGAGAAGAGGAACTGCCGCGCCATCGCCTGCGCGAAATCGCCGTTCGGCTGCTCGACCAGCCAGCAATTGCGGAAGTCGAGCACGTCGCGGTGGAAGGCGAGCCGATCGCCGTCGCGGCCTTTGCCCTCCACCTTGCCGGCATAATCGAGAAAGTGGGTCGCCTGCCCGATCAGGTCGAGCGCGATGTTGGCGAGGCTGAGGTCGACCTCGACCGAAGGCGCGTGTCCCGTCCATTCCGACAGCCGCTGGCCGAGGATCAAGGCGTCGTCGCCGAGCCGGAGCGCATAATCGAACAGCATGTCGCGCGGCACGTCCGCAGGCGCATCGAACGCGCCGGCGCCGGACACGCCGCTGGGCAGGTCGATCGGAGGCAGCGAGGCCATCAGATATGCTTTATATGGTCGGGTATGTTGTAGAAGGTCGGGTGCCGGTAGATCTTGTCCTCGGCCGGGTCGAACATCGCCGAGTCCTCGGACGGATCGGAAGCGACGATCGCCGCCGACGGCACCACCCACAGGCTCACGCCTTCCATCCGCCGCGTATAGGTGTCGCGAGCGTGGCGGACGGCGATCTCCGCGTCGGGCGCGTGAACGCTTCCGACATGCCGGTGCGACAGCCCGCCCCGCGAGCGAACGAACACTTCCCAGAGCGGCCAGTCCTTGCTCATTCCTCCACCGTCACCCCGGACTTGATCCGGGGTCCATCTTCCTTCGAAGACCCGCCCCAAGAAAAGGTGGATGCCGGATTAAGTCCGGCATGACGAGCTGTGAGGCTCATGCCGCCCTCCTCCGCGCCCGCTTTTCCGCATAAGCGTCGGCCGCCTCCCGCACCCAGGCGTTCTTCTCCCACGCATCGCGGCGCGCCTTCATCCGCTCCCTGGCGACCGGTCCCTCGCCGCGGACGACGGCGTAGAATTCTTCCCAGTCGATCTCGCCGAAGTCGTGCCCGCCCTTCGCCTCGTTCCAGCGAAGGTCCGGGTCCGGGACGGCAAGGCCGATGGCATCCGCCTGCGGCTTGGTGATGTCGACGAACTTCTGGCGGAGCTCGTCATTGGTCTCGCGCTTGATCCGCCAGCGCATCGACTGGGCGGTGTTGGGGCTGTCGGCGTCGGGCGGCCCGAACATCATCAGCGAGGGCCACCACCAGCGGTTCAATGCATCCTGCGCCATGCGCTTCTGCTCGGGCGTGCCGGCGGCGAGCACCATCATGATCTCATAGCCCTGGCGCTGGTGGAAGCTTTCTTCCTTGCAAACACGAACCATTGCACGAGCATAGGGGCCGTAGGAGGTGCGCTGCAGCGGAACCTGGTTCATGATCGCCGCGCCGTCGACCAGCCAGCCGATCGCGCCGATATCGGCCCAGGTGAGCGTCGGGTAGTTGAAGATCGTCGAGTATTTCGCCTTTCCGGAGTGAAGCGCCTCGATCATCTCCTGCCGGCTCGTCCCCAGCGTCTCGGCGGCCGAATAGAGATAGAGGCCGTGCCCAGCCTCGTCCTGCACCTTGGCGAGAAGGATCGCCTTGCGCCGAAGCGAGGGCGCGCGCGTGATCCAGTTCCCCTCCGGCAGCATACCGACGATCTCGCTATGCGCATGCTGCGAGATCTGCCGGGTGAGGGTGCGGCGATAGGCTTCGGGCATCCAATCCTTGGCCTCGATGAACTCGTCGGCCGCGACCCGCGCCTCGAAGGCGGCGAGCTTCTCCGGATCCTCGAGATTCTCGACCTTCGTCGTCTTCTGCAGCTCGGTCGTGTACATCGCAATCTCCTGCCGCCGATGTAGTCGCAGCGGCGCCGTTTCTCAATCAACGCACGCCGAAGCCCGCCGCTCCTTTGCGCCGCGGCCGCTCCTACGGGTGAGCCGGAGCTGCTCCGAAATCGTCGACGCACGCCGTCTCGCCGCCGCGCCGCCCGATCAGGGCGGTCCGAAGCATGATGACGGCCGCATAGACCACGACGACGATCACCAGCCAGCGCAGCAGCTCGACCGACATGCTCTTGACGAGAAAGGCCGCGACCAGGACGGCCGGGATTCCGCCGAGGCTGATGCTGATGATCATGCGGATGTCGGCGGTGCCCTTGCGGACGTGGCGCAGGCCCGCGGCGACGCCCATCAGCGCGCCGCCCGCCGCCATGATCGGAAAGGCGAGACGCGGATCGAACCCCATCAGGCTGAACATGATCAGGGTCGGCGCGTAGTTGCCGACGCCGTAATTGACGAGGAGGCCGAACAGGAAGTTGCCGGCGAAGGCCACCGCCATGAGGCCAGGCGGAAGGGACGCAGCAGTCCCGCCCGCCGGCATCATCCCCAGCGCCGTCAGGGCGTAGAGAAAGGCGGCGAGAAGCAAGGCGCAGCCGACCACTACCTGCACCAGCCACACCTTCGAGCGGCCGACGAGCGCCGCCCCGGCGAGGCCGCCGACGACGCAGGAGAGGATGCAGCCGAACAGCAGGATCGGATCGACCCTCACGCCGAGCAGCACCAGGAAAATCGCGGCCTGGACGACCACGGGGAGCAGATGGGCCGGAAGCAGGGTGCAGGGAATCTTCGCGTCGGGGATCATCTGCCTCAGCTTGAACCAGGCGGTCGTGGGAGCGAAGGAGCCGAGGCCGAGTGTGTCGAAGAAGTTGGTGACGGCGCCGAGCGCGACCGCCTCGGCGCTGACGCCGAACTGGCGGCGCTCGGCCGCCGTCTTCCAGAGAATGGCGATGTAGATGAGTGCGCCGAGTCCCAACGGGACGAGCAAAGCGATCAGCATTTTCCGATCTCCCCCGGGCGCATCGCGCAGAGGCTTCCTAGACGCTCAGGCGGAAATTGTAGAGTCGCGCTCCCCTCTGGGTCAGACGCGCTCGATCACCATGGCGATGCCCTGGCCGACTCCGATGCACATGGTGGTGAGGGCGTAGCGGCCGCCGCGGCGGTGGAGCTCCTCGGTCGCGGTCATCGCGAGGCGGGCGCCGGACATGCCGAGCGGGTGGCCGAGCGCGATCGCGCCGCCGTTCGGATTCACATGCTCGGCATCGTCGGCGAGGCCGAGCTGGCGCATGACCGGGAGCGCCTGGGCGGCGAAGGCCTCGTTCAATTCGATCACGTCCATGTCGCCGACCCTGAGGCCAAGCCGGTCGAGCAGCTTCTGCGACGCGGGCGCCGGGCCGATGCCCATGATCCGAGGCGGAACGCCGGCGACGGCGGCGCCGACGACGCGGGCGCGCGGAATGAGGCCGTTGCGCCTCGCCGCTTCTTCGGAAGCTACGATCATCGCCGCGGCGCCGTCATTCACGCCGGACGCATTGCCGGCGGTGACGGTGCCGTCGGGACTGACGATGGGCTTGAGCTTCGCCAGCGCCTCGACGCTGGTTGCGCGCGGATGCTCGTCCTTGTCGACGATGAGCGGCTCGCCCTTGCGCTGCGGGATGGCGACGGCGACGATCTCGGCGGCGAGACGGCCGTTGGCCTGGGCGCGCGACGCCTTTTCCTGGCTGCGCACCGCGAAGGAGTCCTGGTCGGCGCGGCTGACCTGAAATTCCCGGGCGACATTCTCGGCGGTCGACGGCATCGTGTCGTCGCCATAAGCATGCTTCATCTTCGGGTTGACGAAGCGCCAGCCGATCGTCGTGTCGTACATTTCGGCGTTGCGGTCGAAGGCGCTGGTCGCCTTGGCCATGACGAAGGGCGCGCGGCTCATGCTTTCCGAGCCGCCGGCGATGACCATGTCGGCCTCGGACCCCCGGATCACCCGCGCCGCCATCGCCACCGCGTCCATCCCCGAGCCGCACAGGCGATTGAGGGTGACGCCGCCGGATTTGTGCGGCAGTCCAGCGAGCAAGCCGGCCATTCGGGCGAGGTTGCGATTGTCCTCCCCGGCCTGGTTGGCGCATCCGTAAATGACGTCGTCCAGCTCGCCCCAGTCGACGTCCGGGTTGCGGTCGATCAGCGCCTTGATCGGAATGGCGGCGAGATCGTCGGCCCGGACATGGGCGAGGCTTCCGCCATAGCGGCCGATCGGCGTGCGCACGGCGTCGCAGATATAAGCTTCGGTCATTCAACTTCTCCGATCACTGTGCCGCCCACGGAGCGCGAAAAGCCGGTGAACTCGGCGATGGCGCGGCCGTCGTCGCTTCGCACCGCCACATGGTAGACTCCAGAGCGGCCGACAAGCGCCTGCTCGCGTCCCTCGGCGATCAGCACGTCGCCTTCGCGCGCCGGCTCGAGATAGACGATCGACGCTTGGGCGGCGACCGAGCGCAGGTTGCGGCCGTTGCAGGCGTAAGCGAAAGCGGTGTCGGCGAGCGCGAAGACGATGCCGCCGTGGGCGGTGCCGTGGCCGTTCAGCATGTCGGCGCGGATGCCCATGCGGACGCGGGCATAGCCCTCGCGCGCTTCCTCGATTTCGATGCCCCAGGCAGGACCGGTGCCTTCGGCCGCGAGCATAGCGGCGGCGACTCGGGAAGCGAGGGAGTCGGGGTCAGATGACATCGGAAGCGCACTAACATTCCCTCTCCCCGGCGGGGAGAGGGTTAGGGTGAGGGGGATCGACCGTTGAGAATAATCGCCGACGCAGAGCCCCCTCCCCCACCCCCTCCCCGCCGGGGAGGCGGAATGCTAGGGCGGGGCCATGCAAGCCTACGAAACGATCCTCTTCTCCGTGGACGCCGGCATCGCCCGGCTCACGCTCAACCGCCCCGACCGGCTCAACAGCTTCACCGTCCAGATGCACGAGGAGGTGGCGGACGCACTTGTGCAGCTCGACGGCGCCCGCACGCTGGTCGTCACCGGCGCCGGGCGCGGCTTTTGTGCGGGGCAGGATCTCAATGACCGGGCGGTGGCGCCGGGGGAGGCGGTCGACCTCGGCGAGTCGGTGGAGCAAAGATACAATCCGCTGATTCGCACGCTGACCGACCTGCCCATGCCGGTGATCGCGCGGGTGAACGGCGTGGCGGCCGGCGCGGGGGCGAACATCGCGCTGGCGTGCGACATCGTCATCGCGGCGAAGAGCGCGAAGTTCATCCAGTCCTTCGCCGCGATCGGGCTCATCCCGGACAGCGGCGGCACCTGGGTGCTGCCGCGGCTGCTCGGCCAGGCGCGGGCGCTGGGGCTGGCGCTGACCGGCGACCCGCTGGGGGCGGAGCAGGCCGCCGAATGGGGCCTGATCTGGAAGGTGGTCGACGACGACCGCCTGGACGAGGAAGTCGATGCCCTGGCGGCGCGGTTCGCTTCGGGCCCGACGCGAGGGCTCGCCCGGATCAAGAAAATGATCCGCGAAAGCTGGGGCCACGGCCTCGACGAGGAGCTCGACCTCCAGCGCGACGCGATGCGCGAGCTCGGTTACACCGACGATTATCGCGAAGGCGTCGCCGCGTTCATGGCAAAACGGAAGCCGCGCTTCACTGGCCGCTGACCCTCAGGCGACGAGCTCGGCGAACTTGGCAAGGTCGATGTTGCCGCCCGAGACGATGCAGACGATCGGGCCTTCGCCGGCCTCGCCGGTCAGGGCCGCGGCAAGCGCCAGCGCTCCGGCCCCTTCGACGATGACCCGCGCCTTGTCGGCGATCAGCCGCATCGCGGCCCGGGTCTGATGGAGCGACACGGTGACGGCGCCGTCGACCACGGGGCGCATCCGCTCCCACATTCGCGCCGTCACGCTCTGCCCCCCGGCGCCGTCCACGAACGAGGCCTGCCAGTCGGTGAAGCGGCGCGGCCCGCCCTCCCGAACCGACAGCGCGTAGGGAGCGGCCGTTTCCGGTTCGGCGCCGAGGATACGCACGTCGGGCCGGAGCGCCTTGATGGCGCTGCCGACGCCGGTGATCAGCCCGCCGCCCCCGATAGCGGCGATCACCGTGCGCACGTCGGGCGCGTCGTCGAGGATCTCCAGGCCCATCGTGCCGTGGCCCGCGATGAAGTCGTGATTGTCGAACGGGTGGATGAACGTGCCTTCCATGCCGTCATACGCATGCGCCTCGGCGGCCCGCCACGCTTCCTCGTAGGAGACCGGGACGATGCTGGCGCCGAGCGCCCGCATCCGGTCGAGCTTGTTCTTCGGCGCGGTTTCGATGGCGACGACGGCGCAGGGAATTCCCGCGGCGCGCGCGGCATAAGCGACGCCTTGGCCGGCATTGCCCGCGCTGACCGTCCAGACGCCGCGCGCCCGCTCCGCGTCGCCGAGCGCGGCGATCGCGTTGGCGGCGCCGCGGATCTTGTAGGCGTTGGTCGGTTGGAGGTTTTCGAGCTTGAGACGGATGTCAGGTCCGCTTGGGCCCAGGTCGAGCCGGACCAACGGCGTGCGCAGCGTCGTTGCGGCGATGCGCGCGCGCGCCGCCTCGATCTCGGCAAGAGCGATGGGGCGGACCGGCTCGGGCATTTTCTCCTCCTCGCTCCAGCGGGCGCTTTCTTCTAAGGGGGCGCCATGAAGACACTCAAGCTCCTCAATTACGCCGCCGACCGCTGGGTCGCCGGCGACGGTTCCCTGGCGCCGGTGCACAGCGCGATCAGCGGCGAGGTGGTCGCGGAGACCGGTAGCAAGGGCCTCGATTTCAGGGCGATGCTCGATCATGCCCGCAAGGTCGGCGGACCGGCGCTCAGGCGGATGACGTTCCACGAGCGGGCGTGGATGCTCAAGGACCTCGCCAATGCGGTGATGGCGAGGAAGGAGGAGCTTTACGAGCTCAGCTACGAGACCGGCGCGACGCGGACCGACGGCTGGATCGACATCGAGGGCGGCGCCGGCACGCTCTTCTCATTCTCGTCCAAGGGGCGGCGCGAGCTTCCCAACCAGCGCATCCTGATCGTCGGCCAGATGGTGATGCTGTCGAAGGGCGGCACGTTCGTCGGCCAGCACGTCTTCACGCCGCTGCAGGGCGTAGCGATCCACATCAACGCCTTCAACTTTCCTGTGTGGGGGATGTTGGAGAAGCTCGGGCCGACGCTGCTGGCGGGCGTGCCGGCGATCGTTAAGCCCGCTTCCGCCACCGCCTATCTCGCTGAAGCGGCATTCCGGATCATGATCGAGGCGGGCGTGCTTCCCGACGGCGCGGTCCAGTTCATCGCCGGCTCGACCGGCGATCTTCTCGATCATCTTACTCTTCAGGACGTCGTCAGCTTCACCGGCTCGGCACAGACCGCGATGAAGCTTCAGACCCACCCGGTGATCGCGCGCGAGAGCGTGCGCTTCATCGCGGAGCGCGACAGCCTCAATGCGTCGGTGCTGGGTCCGGACGCCGGACCGGGGACGCCGGAATTCGACCTTTTCGTCAAGGAAGTGGCGCGCGAGATGACGGTCAAGGCGGGGCAGAAATGCACCGCGATACGACGCGCCATGGCCCCCGCGGAGCATATCGATGCCGTCCAGGAGGCACTGAGCGCGCGCCTCGCCAAAGTCAGGATCGGCAATCCGCGCGAGGAGGGCGTCCAGATGGGCGCACTCGCCAGCCGCGAGCAGCTCGCCTCGGTCCGCGCGGCAGTCCGCGACCTCGTCGAGGGCGAGGCCAGGATCGTCGCCGGCGATCCCGAAGCGGACCCGGTGGGTAGCGGCTGCTTCCTGCAGCCGATCCTGCTGCGCACCGACGATCCCTGGGGCTCGCCCGCCGTCCACGACGTGGAGCCGTTCGGGCCGGTCTCGACGATCATGCCGTACAGGGATCTGGACGACGCCGTCGCCCTTGCGAATCGCGGCATGGGGAGCCTCGCCCTCTCGCTCTTCACCTTCGACAAGCGGGTGGCGGAGGAGTTCGTGCTCGGGGCCGGCGCCTTCCACGGCCGGATGATGATCCTCGACCGCACCAGCGCGAAGGAAAGCACGGGCCACGGGTCCCCCCTCCCCGTTCTGGTTCATGGCGGGCCGGGACGCGCCGGCGGCGGCGAGGAGATGGGCGGGATCCGGGGCGTCACCCATTATATGCAGCGCACGGCGCTCCAGGGCGCGCCGGAGATGCTGTCGTCCATCGTGAAGCAATGGCTGCCTGGGGCAGAGAAACCGACGGGCGAGGTCCACCCGTTCCGGCGGCGCATCTCGGAGCTGGACGTCGGCTATACGCTCAAGACCGAAAGCCGGACCGTAACCCTGGAGGATATCGAGCATTTCGCCCATTTCACCGGCGACACCTTCTACGCCCATATGGACGAGGAGGCGGCCAGAGCGAGCCCGATCTTCGAGGGCCGGGTCGCGCACGGCTATCTCATCCTCTCCTTCGCGGCGGGGCTCTTCGTCGAGCCGGCGCCCGGGCCGGTGCTCGCCAATACCGGCCTCGAAAACCTGCGCTTCCAGACGCCGCTCTATCCCGGCGATTCGATGCGCGTGGAGCTGACGGTCAAATCGAAGAGCGTCCGCGACGAGGAGAGGGGCGAGGTGCGTTGGGCGGTCTATATCTTCAATCAGGACGACGATGTGGTCGCTACCTACGACCTGCTGACGATGAACTCGCCGTGAGAGGAGGAGCATGCACATCATCGCCGTGATGAGCGCGGTCGCCGCGCTCGCAAGTGCGCAGCCCGCGGCCCAGATCACCGATATCCGGATGCACCTCTTCTACCGCCTCAGCGGGCGCCTTTCCGACGACATCTCGCCCCCGCATCAGTTCACCGGGTGGAACACGGTCATCGGCGAGGGCGACGCCGAGGAGCCCGCCGAGGATTTGCTGGTCGTCGTCGAAATGCGCGGCGGCTCAGGCGAGGAATATGTCGAGACGCCGCTACGCGTGGTCGCACGCGGACGGGACAATCGCGTCATTGCCGACCGCAGGTTCGATAGCCTGCTCTCCTCGGAGCGCGGCACCAGCTACAGCCCCGTCTGGCTGCAGGACGTTCCGTGCGAAGGCGAGATAAGGGTCACGGCCACGTTCGGCGGGCAGAGCGTCAGCGAATCGCTGTCGCTGGAGTGCGGCGAATAGAGGCGGTTTCGGACGAGGCGTGCAACATAGGCCTCTCCCCGGCTGTTCTCCTCCCGACCCACGCCAATGAGGAGAGATGCCATGAGAATCGCCGAATGCATGACCACCGACGTTCAGGTCGCCAAGCCCGACCAGCCGATCCGCGAAGCCGCCCAGTTCATGCTCAAGGCCGATGCCGGGTCGCTCCCCGTCTGCGACGGCGATCGGCTGGTCGGCATGATCACCGACCGAGACATCGCGGTTCGCGCCGTCGCTGAAGGCCGCGGGCCCGACACGCCGGTCCAGGACGCGATGACCGACCATGTCGACTGGTGCTACGACGACGACGCGGTCGAGGACGTGGCCGTGCGTATGAGCGACCTCCAGGTGCGCCGCTTCCCGGTCATCAGCCGCGAGGACAACAAGCTGGTCGGCATGGTGTCGCTCGGCGATCTCAGCCGCTCGGACGAGAGCGATGCCGCCCAGGTCGCGCTCGACGGCATTACCGACCCGGGCGGCCAGCACAATCAGAGCCAGGAAAGCTAGCCGCCCGCCCGATACGCGAAGCGGCGGTGCGAGGAGGCCGGCCAAGCGAGGTTGCCGGCCTCCTAATTGTTCTTGATCTGTTCTTATCTAGCGGGTAGGGAAAGGGCGATGAGGCCTGACGCCCGCCCCGGCCGCGGCGCGCCCGAAAACAGGACGCCGACCCGCTTCAACCTCCCCGTCCGCGAGGCCGACGGCGACTGGCTCGACTCGCGCGAGGAGCAGGACGGCGGCGCGCCGCCGCTTCGGACGACAGTGACGGTCGAGCATCCCAAGTCGATCGTCACCTACAATCGGTCGCTCGACATCGGCTTCGACCGCTCGATCAACGCCTATCGCGGCTGCGAGCATGGCTGCATCTACTGCTTCGCTCGACCGACCCACGCCTTCCACGATCTGTCGCCCGGCCTCGATTTCGAGACTCGGCTGTTCGCCAAGCCCGACGCGGCGCGGCTGCTCCGGGCCGAGCTGGGCAAGCGCGGATACGTCGTTCGCCCGATCGCGCTCGGCACCAACACCGATCCCTATCAGCCGGTCGAGGCGAAATGGCGGATCACGCGCAGCATCCTCGAGGTGCTCGCCGAGACCCGCCATCCGGTGACGATCACGACCAAGTCGGACCGGGTGCTTCGGGACCTCGATATATTGGAGCCGATGGCGCGGCAGCGGCTGGTGAACGTCGCGCTGTCGGTGACGTCGCTGACTCCGGAGGTCGCGCGGACGCTCGAGCCGCGGGCGCCGGCCGCGCGCAAGCGGCTGGCGGCCGTGAAGCGGCTCGCCGATGCGGGCGTGCCGGTGACGGTCGCGATCGCACCGGTGGTCCCCGGCGTCACAGATCACGAGCTCGAGGCGATCGTCGAAGCCGCGGCCGAAGCGGGGGCGCCGAGCGCTTTCTTCCTGCCGGTGCGGCTGCCGCATGAGGTGGCGCCCCTGTTCCGCGGCTGGCTCGACGAACATTATCCGGACCGCGCGGGCAAGGTGATGGCGATTATCCGCCAGATGCGCGGCGGCAAGGACAACGACCCCAATTGGTTCACGCGTATGCAGGGCTTCGGGCCCTGGGCGGAGCTGCTCAAGGCGCGCTTCGAGCGCGCCGTCAGGAAGCACGGCCTCAACCAGGACAAGCGGCCGCTGCGCACCGACCTGTTCGAGCCGCCGCAGGGACCGCAGCTCCGGCTACTCTAAACCTTCACTCCGGCGACGGCGGCGGGGTGGCCGGCTCTTCCGCCGGCAGCGCCGGATCGTCCGCGGCGGGGCGGCCGCGGCGGCCGTCGATGCGGTTGACGAGTCCGCCGAGATAATTGCCGAAGGTCGCGCCATCGCGAAACTGCACCGCCGCGACGCGCGCGCGCAGCGGCTCCGGGACGGGCAGGTCGCCCGCCGTCCGCTCGCGAATGTCGAGCCTCGCCGGCTGCGGGTCGGGCATTCTTGCGAAGGGTCCGAGGAAAGCCATCCGGGCGATGCGACCGGCAGTCAGGCGCTGCGGCCCCTCCCCCTCCCGCCAGTCGGTTTGCGGGCTGAACACGCCGAGATCGACCACGTCGCCGGCGACGAGGGTAAAGGTCCGCGATCCCAGCGAGAAAGCGGTCGCGCCGGCGCCCTCGATCACCCAGGTGTCGGGCTCCAGCGCGAGGAGATAGAGCCGGCTGCCCTCGCCGCGGGCGAGCGCGTTCGAGCGGACCGTCACGCGCACCTGGGCATCGTCGGCAATCGCGGAGTCCGGCGAGCGGGTGCCGCCGCGCACGTCGCGTCCTTGCCAATCGTAGCGCGCGAGCGTGACCGTGCCGCGCTGCCTGCCCTCGTCATGGTCGCGGATTTCAACCAGGACATAGGCCTTGGCCGGATCGAGCTCCGCCGGCACTCGCCGCAGCGCCTCGGCCAGAGCCGGGTCGGCGGCGACGAGCGCCAGCCACAGCAATCCCAGCGCCTGCACCAGCCGCTTCATTCGCGCATCCTCCTGCCGGTCGGCTCGGCCGCGGAAGCAAGCCCGAACAACCGCTCCAGC
>DASVVV010000018.1:0-19082 GCA_036386375.1 Allosphingosinicella sp.
GCGACGATCGAGGCGGCGGCGATCGAGCGGCATTTGGCGTCGCCGTCGACGATGGCCACCGAGGGGCGGTCCCATTTCGGGCAGCGATTGCCGTCAACCAGCACCATCGCCGGCTCGATGCCCAGCGCCTCGACCGCGCGGACCATCGCCAGCATCCGCGCCCAATAGATGTTGAGCCGGTCGATCTCCTCGACCGAGGCGATGCCGACGCCCCAGGCGGAGACCTTGGTCAGGCGGGCGTAGATCGCCTCGCGCTTCTCGGCGGGAAGCGCCTTGGAATCATCGATACCGCGCGGGAATTTCTCCCGGTCGAGAATGACGGCCGCCGCCACTACCGGCCCCGCCAGCGGCGCGCACCCCGCTTCGTCGACCCCCGCCACCGGGTCCGGATGCACCTTCTCGAGCTTGAAGCAGGGCCGCGCCATCGCCGGCGAGGCTAGTGCAGCAACCGCATCGCATTCCAGCGAAAGCTGGAGCCACAGCGCGCTTTTCCTGTGGATGAAAGCGTCAGCCTTCGATCTCGTCGAAGGGGACGACGGCCAGGTGATGGCCGAGCGGGCCGTGGCCGTGGCCGAGTCCGGGCGCCGAGAGGATGGCAATGCGGACGAATCTCACCGCCCGCTCGAACGCCTCCTTGATCGGAAGGCCGGCGGCGAGGCCGCAGGCGAGGGCGCTCGCGAGCGTGCAGCCGGTGCCGTGCGTATCGTCGGTATCGAAGCGCTTGCCCTCGAGGCTGTGGATCGGCCCGCTCAGCGATAGCAGTCGGTCGGTGATCCACGGCTCCCCGCCATGCCCGCCCTTGACGAGCAGATGGCAGCCATGAGCGAGCACCTCGGCTTCTCCACCCAGCGCCTCCAACTCGGGCAGGTTAGGGGTCACGACCGAGGCGAGCCGCATCATCCGGCCGAACGCGGCGATCGTCGCCTCGTCGGCGAGCACCGAGCCGCTGGTCGCGACCATGACGGGATCGAAGACGATCGGCACCGCCAGCCGCTCGAGCCGGTCGGCCACGGCATGGGCGGTGGCGGGCGAGCCGATCATGCCGATCTTGACCGCATCGGCGCCGATGTCGGCGAGCACGGAATCCATCTGCGCCACCACCATCTCTTTCGGCACCGCCATGACGGCCTGGACGCCGAGCGTGTTCTGGGCGGTGATCGCGGTGATCGCGGTCATCGCGTGGCCGCCGAGCATCGTGACCGTCTTGATGTCGGCCTGGATACCGGCGCCGCCCCCGGAATCGGAGCCGGCGATGATCAGCACCCGCGGGGTCGTCACCGCGGGCCCTTTCGCTCCGTCGAGGCGGGGTAATTGTCCAGCAGGCGCGCGGGCCGGATCGGCCGCGGCTCGAAATTGCCGCCGCAATTGGGGCAGGTCCCGGCCAGCGGGCCCTCGACGCATTCGGCGCAAAAGGTGCACTCGAACGTGCAGATGCGCGCGTCCGGGCTGTCGGGCCGAAGGTCGCGCCCGCAGCGCTCGCAATCGGGGCGCAGCGCCAGCATCAGGCGGCTTTCACGGCGGCGCAGATCGAATCGACCACCTCGTTGACCAGCCCCTCATCCTCGCCCTCCGCCATCACCCGGATGACCGGCTCTGTGCCGGACTTGCGAATGACGAGCCGGCCGCTCCCGGCCAGGCGGGCCTCGCCCTCGGCGATGGCGCTCTTGACGCTGTGCTGGCGGAGCGGGGCGCCGCCTTCGAAGCGCACGCTCTTGAGGAGCTGGGGCAGCGGCTCGAACAGGTTCAGGACCTCGCTTGCGCGCCGTCCGCTCTCGACCAGGCAGGCCAGCACCTGTAGCGCGGCCACCAGGCCGTCACCGGTCGTGGCATAATCGGTGAGGATGATGTGCCCGGATTGCTCGCCGCCTACGTTGAACCCGCGGCTGCGCATCGCCTCGAGCACGTAGCGGTCGCCGACCTGGGTACGGTGGAGGGCAAGGCCCTGACCCTCGAGGAAGCGCTCGAGGCCGAGATTGGACATGACGGTCGCCACGATGCCGTCGCCCCTGAGGGTCCCGCGCCGCTGCCACGACGAGGCGATCAGCGCCATCAGCTGGTCGCCGTCCACCTCCTCGCCTTGTTCGTCGACGACGATCAGCCGGTCCGCGTCGCCGTCGAGGGCGAGGCCGATATCGGCGCCGGTCTCGACGACGGTGCGGCGAAGCAGCGCGGTGTCGGTCGAGCCGCATTCCTCATTGATGTTGAGGCCGTTGGGGGTGACGCCGATCGCCGTCACCTCGGCGCCCAATTCCCACAGCGCCGACGGCGCGACCTGATAGGCGGCCCCGTGGGCGCAATCGATGACGATCTTGAGCCCCGACAGCGTGAGGTTCGGCGGAAAGGTCAGCTTGGCGGCATGAATATATCGGCCGCGGGCATCCTCGATCTTGCGCGAGCGCCCGATCGCCTCGGAAGCGACCAGCTTCGGCTCCTTCTCGAGCCGCGCCTCGATCGCCGCCTCGTCCTCGTCAGAGAGCTTGTAGCCGTCCGGGCCGAACAGCTTGATGCCGTTGTCGACGAACTTGTTGTGGCTGGCCGAGATCATCACGCCGAGATCGGCGCGCATCGAATGGGTGAGGAGCGCCACCGCCGGGGTCGGCACCGGCCCGACCATCACCACGTCCATGCCGACGCTGGTGAAGCCGGCGATCAGCGCCGTTTCCATCATATAGCCCGAAAGGCGCGTGTCCTTGCCGATGACGACGCGGTGGCGGTGTTCGCCGCGCAGGAAATGGGCGCCGGCGGCCTGGCCTATCCGCAATGCCATCTCGGCCGTCATCGGCATCTTGTTGGTGCGGCCGCGAATTCCGTCGGTGCCGAAGAATTTGCGTGTCATCTCAAAGCTTCGCCCCCTGTGGCGCTACGGTTGGGCGCCTGATAGCGCGGCCGAAGCGAAAGCGCGATGCCCTCTATCCCGCCTGCCGCCCTGCCGATAAACCCGCGGCCATGTCGCAGCCGACCCGGATCCTGCTGGCGCTGGTCCTCGGCCTCGGCGCTGGCATCGCCAGCGTCGCGGCCGGCGGCGCGTGGGTCGAGGGCGCGATCGCGGTCGCCGAGCCGGTCGGCGGCATGTGGCTGAACGCGCTCCGGATGACGATCGTCCCGTTGGTCGTTTCGCTTCTCATCACCGGCATCGCCGCCACGGCCGAGGCCGCGCGCGCCGGCAGACTGGCGACGCGCGCGCTCGTGCTGTTTGTCGCTTTGCTGTGGACTTCGTCGATCGCGGCGGCGCTGTTGACGCCCTTGTTGCTGGGCCTGTTCCCGCTCCCGGCGGAGTCGACGGCCGCGCTGCGGGCGGCGATGACGGGGGCCGAGCCGGTCGGGGAGGCGCCCAGCTTCGCGGACTTCCTGGGTTCGATCGTGCCAAGCAACCCGATCGCGGCCGCGGCCGAGGACGCGATCCTGCCGCTGATTCTGTTCACGCTCGTCTTTGCCTTCGCGCTGACGAGTCTGCCGGCCGAACCGCGCGAGCGGCTCACCGGCTTCTTCAGCGCGGTGGCCGATACGATGCTGGTGGTGATCGGCTGGGTCTTGTGGATCGCGCCGATCGGCGTGTTCGCGCTCGCTTACGTCGTCGGGGCGCGCGCGGGCGGCTCGGCCTTCGGCGCTTTGCTCCATTATGTGCTGGTCGTGTCGGCGGTCGGGGTGGTGATCTGGCTCGCTGCGTGGCCGTTGGCGATGTTCGGGGCCGGCGTCGGCCCGCTGCGCTTCGCCCGCGCCGTCGCGCCGAGCCAGGCGGTGGCGTTCAGCACCCAATCCTCGCTCGCCTCGCTTCCGGCGATGCTGCGGGGCGTCCACGAGCTCGGCGTGCCGGTCGCGACCGCCGGCATCGTGCTGCCGATGGCGGTGGCGATCTTCCGCGCCACCGGGCCGGCGATGAACCTCGCCGTCGCGATCTACATCGCTTACTGGTTCGGAGTCGAGCTGACGCCGGCGCAAATGGCGTTCGGGGTCGCCGCGGCCGCGACGACGACGATGGGCGCGCCGGGCATTCCGGGTCAGGCGAGCTTCGTCACCTCGATCGCGCCGATCTGCATTGCCATGGGGCTCCCGATCGAGCCACTGGCGCTGTTGATTGCCGTCGAGGTGCTGCCCGATGTCGTCCGGACAGTCGGCAATGTCAGCATGGACATCGCCGCCACCGCGACGGTGGCGAAGCGCAGCGGCTCAACCGGCGCCGGGGCCGAAACAGAGCAGGATCGGCTATTGGAGGAAGGCATATGAAGAAGCGAATGCTCGGCGACGGGCTCGAAGTCTCGACGCTCGGCATCGGTTGCATGCCGATGGTGAGCGGCGGCAACATCGTCTACGGCGACGCCGACGACGCGGAGTCGATCGCCACTATCCACCGCGCGATCGAACTGGGCATCACCTTCTTCGACACGGCGCAAATCTACGGACCGTTCCAGAACGAGGAGCTGCTCGGCCGGGCGATACGGGGCCGCCGCGACGGCCTCATCATCGCGACCAAGTTCGGCTTCCGCTTCGACGGCAAGAGCATCGTCGGCGTCGACGGCTCGCCCGAAAATGCCCGCCGGTCATGTGAAGGGTCGCTTCAGCGCCTCGGCATCGACACGATCGACCTCTTCTACCAGCACCGGGTCGACCCCAATGTCCCGATCGAAGAGACGGTCGGCGGCATGGCCGAGCTGGTGCGCGAGGGCAAGGTCCGCCACATCGGCCTTTCCGAAGCGGGCCCCGAGACGCTCCGCCGCGCCGCCGCCGTCCATCCCATCGCCGCGCTCCAGTCCGAATATTCGCTCTGGGAGCGCGACGTCGAGAACGACATTCTGCCGCTATGCCGCCAGCTCGGAATCGGCTTCGTGCCCTATAGCCCGCTCGGGCGCGGCTTCCTCACCGGTCAGATAAGGAGCCGGTCCGACCTCGCCGACAATGACTGGCGCCGAAACGATCCGCGTTATTCGGACGAGAATTTCGACAAGAACCTCCAGATCGTCGAGGTGGTGAAGCGGGTGGCGGAGGGTCGCCGGGTGTCGCCGGCCCAAGTCGCTCTCGCCTGGCTTCTGGCCCAGGGCGAGGATGTGGTGCCGATCCCCGGCACCAAGCGCCGTGCGACGCTCGAGGACAGCGCCGCCGCCGCCGACCTCGTGCTCGACAGCAGCGACCTCGCCGAGCTCGACGCCGCCCGCGCGGTCGCCGGGCCGCGCTATGGCGAGATGGGGATGCGGATGGTCAGGCTCTAATCTGGATCAGCCTCAATCGCCGGACCTTCCGTCCGCGAAATGAGTTTCTCTCCCCGCGCGGATGCTTTACTGTGGGCTTCGCCGAAGCTGTGCTGCGTTGAGAACAGACTTAAACAGGGAGAGGTGCAGATGAGCACTCGGACTTTCGCGATGGCCTTTGGCGTCGTTTTCCTTCTCGTCGGCATTGCCGGCTTCATTCCCGGACTGCTTCAGCCGCTTCATCCGCAGCATCCGCCGGTCAATCCGGAAGGTGCGCTGCTCCTGGGGCTGTTTCCGATCAATGCGCTCCACAATGCCGTCCATATCCTGTTCGGCCTGTGGGGGCTTGCCGCCTCGCGTTCGCTCGGGGGTTCGGTGACCTACGCCCGCGCCGTCGCGATCATCTATGCCGTCTTCACGGTGATGGGGCTTCTCGCTCCGCCCTTGTCGACGACGTTCGGGCTCGTTCCGCTCTATCAGAACGACGTGTGGCTGCATGCGCTTCTGGCGCTGGTCGCCGCCTATTTCGGCTGGGCCCACCGCAACCCTGCCACGACCTGACCGGTCTTGATGTCGGCGAAGGGGCCCGTCCGCTTGCCGGGCGGGCCCTTCTTCGTGTAGCGGGAGAGCGGCAAGCCGGTTGGGGGCGGTGCCGGCCGCAGGGGCGTCTGCGGCGGTTCGCCAAAGGGGGCCGGCTTCGGGAAAAGGGCACATGATCAACAGCTTCCGCTTGAGCGCGCTGGCGCTACTCCTCGCTTCGCCGGCGCTTGCCGGCGCAATCCAGTCGGCCGCTTTCGCGCAGACCGATCCGCGGCTCGGCTATGAGGCCGCGGTTCCAGCGCCGCAGCCCCAGGCCCAGGGGGCTCCGTGGGACGCACGCGCCGCGGAGCAGCTGCTGCGCTACGTCGAGGCGATCGGGGAGGAGGGTCTGGAGCCCTCGTCCTACCGGCCGGAGCGGTTGCGCGAGGCGCTCGGCGCCGGCGATCAGGCGGGGGTCTCGCGTATCGCCGACGATATCTTCCTCAGGCTCAGCGCCGATCTGAGCGGCGGCTATGTCCGCGACAATGGCCGGGTCGGCTGGCACATGCCGGACGTCGGCATCGACGGCGATCGCCAGCGCGAGCTGCTCGCCCAGGCCCGCCAGGGCGGCGTCGAGGCGTTGCTGGACGCTCTGCTCCCGACCCATCCCCAATATGTCGGCCTTAGGTCGGCGCTGGCGCGGACCGGCGAAGGCGACACGGCGCGGCGCGAGTTGATCCGCTCGAACATGGAACGCTGGCGCTGGATGCCGCGCAATCTCGGCGCGCGCCACGTCATCGTCAACGTGCCGGCCTTCACGGCCGCCATCGTCGACGACGGCCGAGTCACGGCGCGCCACCGCGCCGTGGTCGGGGCGCGCCGCACGCCCACTCCGCAACTGTCCGCCCGGGTTACGGCGGTGACGATGAACCCGTGGTGGAACGTGCCGCAGAGCATCATCCGGGAAATGGGCGGCCGCTTCGGCGCGGGCTACCAGGTGCGGCGCGGCGAAGGCGGCAACCTCGTCGTCCGCCAGCCGCCGGGGCCGCGCAACGCGCTTGGCCGGGTCAAGATCGAAATGCCCAACGAGCATGCCATCTACCTGCACGACACGCCGGCCCAGGCTTTGTTCGCACGGCCGGTGCGCGCCTTCAGCCACGGCTGCATCCGCACCCAGAACGTGCGCGACTTCGCGGCTCACCTGCTGGCGCCGACCGGCCAGTGGGATCGCGCCGCGATCGACCGCGCCATCGCCACCGGCGAGAACCAGCAAGTCCGGCTCGCCGAGCCGATTCCGGTCTACATCGCCTATTTCACCGCCGCGGCGACGACGGACGGCAACATCGTCACTTATGCCGACATCTATGGCCGCGACGCACCCGTTCGGCAGGCGCTGAACCGCGCCCGCGGCGACACCGAAGTCGCCAGCGCCGACTGACCGGGCCTTCCGTCGAACCGCGTCGGCGGTTTGCAGAAAGGGAACGAATTTCCGCCGCCGGCTGTGTCACGGCACCTTTGACGCGGGTCGTCCGCGCAAGGGGAACTCACGTGACGATGCGAACGCTCATGGCCGCGGCAGCGGCGCTGCTCCTGTTCCCGGCGCCCGCCGCCGCGCAGCCGCCGCAGGGCTCGCTTGACGACGTGGTCGCCGCCGAGCGCGCGTTCGCCGCGCAGACCCGCGAGCGCGGCTTTCGCGAAGGCTTTCTTGCTTACGCCGCGCCCGATGCGTTCAACTTCGAGCCCGGCCCCGGCTCGGCCCGGGCCCGTCTCGAAGCCATTCCCGCGGACGCGCCGCCGCCGCCCGGGCCGCCGCTCTTCTGGTGGCCGCAATTCGCCGGCATCGCCGCTTCGGGCGACCTCGGCTTCACCAGCGGCGGTGCGACCATCCCGGTTCGCTACTTCACCGTCTGGCAGCGCCAGGCGGACGGCAGCTGGAAATGGATCTACGACGGCGGGACACCGCTTTCGGCGCCTTTGCCCGGCGGCGAGGGCGATCCGGTCGTCCGGCTGCCCGCCGCGACCGCCGCCGCCGGCTCGGCCGAGGCGGCGCTCGCCGAGGTGAGGCCGCTCGAAGCCGAGCTTGCCGGCCTCGCCGCGTCCGACGCCGCCGCCGCGCGGACGCGCTACCTCGCCGCCGAAGCGATGGTCTCCGGCTCCGCCACCGCATCCTTCCCCGGCCCGGAGAATCATGCCGCCGAACTTGCCCGCCAGCCGGCGCGGCAGACGCTGCGTCCGCTCGGCGCGATCGCCTCGCGCGCCGGCGACATGGTGTTCAGCTGGGGCGAGACGCGCTGGACTCGCGAGGACCAAGCTCGCTGGGGTCATTATGTCCGCATCTGGCAGAAGCGCAGCCAAGGCTGGCGGATCGTCGCCGACGTCCTCGTCCCCGCCCGCGGCTCGCCGCCCGCGCCGGAGCCGCTGCCGGCCCGCTAGACCCTGTTCGTCAGCGTGTCCCGGCCATGCCTTCGCGGGTGCGGTCGGGGGGCATCGGGGCGTCGGCGTGGGCGCGGGCCAGCGCCAGCGCTGCTTCGGGTGAGTCGAACGGCTCCTCGGTGACGAAGACGAACGTGCCGACGTCGGTCGTCGCGAACAGCCGCTGGGCGAACCCGGTCGGAAGGCGGATGCAGCCGTGCGACGCCGGATAGCCGGGCACTTCGCCGGCATGGAGCGCGACGCCGTACCAGTTCAGCCGCTGCATGAAGGGCATCGGCGCGCTGTTATAGCGGCTCGAGCGATGATGGCGGCGCTTCTCGAGGATCTGGAAGCGGCCGATCGGCGATTCATAGCCTTCGCGCCCACTGGAAATGGTCGAGGCGCCGACCAGCCGGCCGGCCCGATAGACGAAGGCGCGCTGGTCGCCGAGGCTGATGACGACCTCGACCGGACCTTGCGTGGAAGCGGCCTCGGCGTCCCAGACGAAATGACCCGGCTCGAGCGCGTCGGCCCGCTCCGCGATCGGGGCGTCGGACGCGGGCGCCGCCAGCCCGGTCGCCGGCGGGAGGGCCGCGAGCGACAGAGCGGCCAACAAGCGAAACAGGATAGTTGACGGCATTGGCGAATCTTTCTCCCGTCGAGAGCGCCAGGAGGTCGATTTCCCCGCCGCTCTCCTCACCTGCGCCGATAACGCACACCTGCCCCTTCCGGTGCCGCCGCAGCGCGGTAACCCCGTTCGCGCTCATGCTGGGCCAAGCCCGCTGAAGCGGCGCTGTACCCGGCGTTCAGCCTGGATTTAGGAAACTTCGGCCTTGCCGCGGTCCGCCTTCGCCGTGGCGGCCCGTCCTGCCGCCTGAAGCGCGTCGACGAAGCTTTGCCGCCACCAGAGCACGTCCTCGCGCTCGACATTGTCCATCATCGCCCGCCAGCGGCGGATGCGCTCGCCGCGCGGCATTTCCAGCGCCTTGGCGATGGCGTCGCTGATCTCGTCCTTGCTGTAGGGATTGACCAGCAGCGCTTCCTTGAGCTGGTGCGCCGCGCCGGCGAAGCGCGAGAGGATGAGGACGCCGGGATCGTCGGGATCCTGGGCGGCGACGTATTCCTTGGCGACGAGGTTCATGCCGTCGCGCAAGGGCGTGATCAGCGCGATCTCGGCGGCGCGGTAGAAGCCGGCCAGATCCTCGCGCGGATAGCCCTGGTTGACGTAGCGGATCGGCACCCAGTCGACCTCGGCGAACTCGCCGTTGATCCGCCCCGAAAGCTCGTCGAGATTCTCGCGGATATGCTCGTAGGTATGGACTTCGCCGCGCGACGGCGGCGCGATCTGGAGGAAGGTGACCTTGCCGCGGCAATCGGCATGCTCTTCGAGGAAGCGGCGGTAGCCGAGGAAGCGCTCGGCCAGCCCTTTGGAATAGTCGAGCCGGTCGACGCCGATCAGGATGTGCTTGTCTTCGACACTCTTCTTCAGCCGGTCGCACGCCTCAACCGCGGTCGGCGACTTCGCCGCCCTGATGAAGGCTTTGGTGTCGATGCCGATCGGGAAGGCGGCGGTCCTGACGCTGCGGCTGCCGACCCGCACCGTCCCGTCCGCCTCGACCGTCCCGCCAAGCTCGCGCTCGATATAATGGTGGAAGCTGTCGAGCCATTCCTCGGTCTGGAAGCCGATCAGGTCGAAGGCGAGCATCGAGCGCACCAGCCGCTGGTGGAAGGGGAGCGAGACCATCAGCCGGTGCGGCGGCCAGGGTATGTGGAGGAAGAAGCCGATCCGGTTCTTGAGCCCGCGCTCCCTGAGCTGCTGGCCGAGCGGGATCAGATGGTAATCGTGCACCCAGATCAGATCGTCGGGCTCTATCAGCGGTGCGACCGTCGAGGCGAAGCGCTCGTTGACGCGCTCATAGCCGCTGCCGAAGCTGCGGTCATATTCGGCCAGGTCGATCCGGTAGTGAAAGAGCGGCCACAAGGTTCGGTTGGCGTAGCCGTTATAATATTCCTCGACGTCCTGTTCCTCGAGGTCGACGGTGGCGGTGGTCACGCCCTGGTGGCGCTGAAGATCGATATGGCCGGTGAATTCGTCGGTGCGGTTGCCGGACCAGCCGAACCACAGGCCGCGCGATTCCCTGAGCGCCGCGTCGAGCGCGACCGCCAGGCCGCCCTGGGCGCCGGGGGATTTCCCCTTCGCCACCGACACGCGGTTCGAGATGACGATCAGTCGGCTCATCTGACGTGGCTCCACGGCTTGGACAGCATGACGGCGCAATTGATCAGGCCGACCAGCGAATAAGTCTGCGGGTAATTGCCCCACAATTCGCCGGTCTCGAAATCGGTGTCCTCCGAAAGGAGGCCGGCGGGCGTGAGGCGTTCCAGCATCTTTTCGTACATGGACCGGGCCTCTTCTTCGCGGCCCATCAGATGCAACGCTTCGATGAACCAGAAGGTGCAGAAGTTGAACGCCGTTTCTGGCAGGCCGAAATCGTCCTCATCGGCATAGCGAAGCATGTGCTCGCCGCGGCGGAGCGCCGCTTCCACCGCGTTGAAGGTGTTGACGAAGCGGCTGTCGCCGGCCTCGATGAAGCCCATGTCGAGGAGCTGGAGCAGGCTGGCATCGACGTCGGCGCCGCCAAGAGTCGCCGCGAAGCGCTGCTCCCGCGCGACCCAGGCCCGCGCTTCGACCGCTTCGCGGATGGCGTCGGCGCGGCGCTTCCACAGCGCGGTCCGCTCGGCGAGCTTCAGCTCGGCGGCGATCTTGGCGAGCCGGTCGCAGGCGGCCCAGCTCATTACGGCGCTGTAGGTGTGGACGCCGGAGCGGGTGCGGAACTCCCAGAGGCCGGCATCGGCCTGGTCGTGGGTCGTCCAGGCCAGCTCGCCGACTTTTTCGAGGCTTGCGAAATCCTCCTCGGTCGCCTTGCGAAGCAGCCGCTCGTCGAAAAAGGCCTGGGCGTTGGAGAGGACGATCTGGCCGTACGCGTCGTGCTGGACCTGGGTGAAAGCCGCGTTGCCGACCCGCACCGGCCCCATGCCGCGATAGCCGGCGAGCGCGGGCGCCTCGCTTTCCTCGAGCCGCGCCTCGCCCGACACAGCATAAAGCGGCTGGATATGGCCGCCTTTGGCCTGATCGACGATGTTCCTCAAATAGCTCAGATATTTTTCCAGGACGTCGAGCGCGCCGAGCCGGTTCAGCGCCTGGACGGTATAATAAGCGTCGCGGATCCAGCAGTAGCGATAGTCCCAGTTGCGTTTGGAATCCGGCGCCTCGGGGATCGAGGTGGTGAGCGCGGCGACGATCGCGCCGGTCTCCTCATGCTGGCACAATTTGAGGGCGATCGCGGCGCGGATGACGACCGGCTGCCATTCGAGCGGGATGGCGAGGCCGCGCACCCAGTCGCGCCAATGATCCGAGGTCTGGTGGAGCATCGACGCCAGCACCTGGGTGACGTTGCCCGAGAAAGGCTCGTCCGGGCCGAGGAAGAAGTGGAGCGACTTTTCCACGCGGAAGCTGCGGCCTTCGAGCAGGTGGATGACCGGCGCGTCGGTGGTGAGACGAAGCGGCTGCGGCTCGAGCAAATAGCGTATGTGGTTGGTGCCGCTGGTGCGCTCGGCGTCGCGCTCGCCCCAGCCCGCGGCCGGGTTGAGGGCCACTTTGAGCCGGGGCGCGCCGACCAGCGGACGGACGATGCGGACGAACGCCACCGGGCGGTACATGCGCCCGTCGCGCTCGAAGCGGGGGCAGAAGTCGAATATCTCGACCACCCCCCCGTCCGCGTCGGCGAGGCGAGTAGCGAGGATCGGCGTGTTCTTGAGATAGCGCTGCTCGGCTGAGACCTGATTCTCGAGCGAGATCCGCCATTCGCCGCGCGGGAGGCCGTTCGAGCTCCCGTTGTTCGGGTCGAGCAGCGCGCAGAACAAAGGATCGCCGTCGACGCGCGGCTGGCAGCCCCAGACGAAGGCCGCATCGGCGTCGACGAGCGCGCTCACCTGGCAATTGCCGATCGGCCAGAGGTCGAGCTTCCTCACGCGGCCGCGTCCAGCCAGGCCGCGACCGCGGGGACGCTTTCGAGCTGGTAGCAAGCGGCGGTCTTGCGGGCGGGCCCAACGAGGATGCCGGCGCCCGCCAGCGCCGCCGCGGCCTCGAAGGCATGCTCGTCGGTCAGATCGTCTCCCACGAACACAGGACGCGCGCCGGCGAATTCGGGTTCCGACATGAAGGTCCTTAGCGCGTCGCCCTTGCTCGCGCCGCGGGGGCGGAGCTCGACGACCATCTTGCCCTTCTGAAGCGACCAGCCCTGCTCGTCGGCCAGCGCCCGCATGAAGCCGGTGGCGCGCTCCGCCTGTTGCGGCGCCTGGCGGTAATGGAGGGCGATGCCGGCCGGCTTCTCCTCGACGAGCAGGCCCTCGCCGCCCGCGGCGAACCGGTTCACGCGCTCGCGCACCTCATCGAGCCCGAGCGGGACGCTGACCGGCAGAGCGGTGCCGTCGGCGAGGCGAAGCTCGATGCCGTGCGATCCGGAAAAAGCGAGGCCGGGCAAAGGAACGTGCCGCTCCAGATCGGCCAGCGAACGCCCGCTGATGATGGCGAGACGCCCGCCCAGCTTCGCCCGCAGCCGGTCGAGCAAAGGCGCCAGCCGGGCCGGCACGCGGATCGAATCGGGCGACTCGGCCAGCTCGACCAGCGTCCCGTCGAAATCGAGGAACAGGGCCGCGCCGTCGAGCAGCCCGGGCGGCGGCGCAGGCAGCTCGACCATCAGCCTGCGTTGGCGATGCGGCGAAGGGGACGCAAGCGCAGCCTTAATAGAAAATGGCTTCGTAGCGCATCGCCTGCGGCAGGAAGCCGAGCGGCACGACGAAGATGCCGACCCAGGAGGCGCCGACCAGGAAGTCGTACGTCCCCTGCTGAAGGAGCGGCTCCATCGGGCCGTGAAATTCGAGCCGGAACGCGCCGCCCTCGCGGCCCGACGGGGGCAGCTCATGGACCTCGGCGAGCTTCAGCTCCAGCTCCCCCGCGGGCGAGCGCACGTGAAGCGTGTCGCCGCGGCGAAAGTCGGCGATGGTGAGCGTTTGCATAAGCCTCAGCCCACCGTCTCGCCCGGTTGGACGCCCCAGATATGCTCGGCGCGGATAAAGCCGCCGCGGGTGCCGACCGTCAGCCGGCACCAGCCGTCGGCGCATTGCGAGATACGTCCCACCACGCCGGGCTCCGCGCGGTAGCGGATCGGCGCCGCCGGGTCGGGCCGCTCGTGGAGCGCCTGCGGACCGTTGCCGCGGACGATGGCGGTGCGCGAATCGCTGAGCAGGTTGACGAGCATCCAGCCGCTGGTGCCGTCCGGATCCTCGACCTTGCGCCAGCTCTGGAAGACCTCGGTGACGCGCACCGGCAGGTCGCGCCGCACATAGAGCCAGGTGCCGGGATAGTTGCGACCCGGCCCGGCCCGCATCATCGCCTGGCCCGAGGCGATCGACGCCCAATAAGGCGTGTCGCGCCGTGGCTGCGCCTCGGCGCCGGCCAGCGACAGGCAGCCCAGAGCGATGAGCAGGAAGGTGGCTATGCGTTTCCCCATTGGTCCCCCTAATGCCTCAGTCGCCGGTCTGGATGCGCTCGACGAGCTGCCTGACGGTTGGAACGAAGCCGTTGGAATAAAACGGATCCGACTTGAAGCGGAAGGCCGAGTGCCCTGCGAACATCAGATTGTCGTCCACCGGGCCGCCATGGGCGATGTCCTGCAGCGTCTTCTGGATGCAGAAGCTGCGCGGGTCGGCGAGCCGGCCGGTCGTGTTCTTCTCGTTGTCGGCCCAGGAGGAGAAGGCGCATTGCGAAAGGCAGCCCATGCAGTCGGACTGGTCCTTTCGGACCATGTGCTTTTCCTCCGGCGTCACGAAGACCAAAGTCTCGTCCGGCGTCTTCAACGCCTCGGTGAAGCCCTGGGCATACCATTCGCGGGCGTGGAGCAGGTCGCCCCGGGTGACCCAGAAATTCTTCTTGGCGCCGATGCCGACGTCGAGCTGGAAGCTGTGGTCGCCGAGCGGCTCCTTGGTGAAGGCGATCTGGCGGTGCGAGCGCGCCTCGAGCGAGCGCAGGAACCTGTTGCGGACTGCCGACGAATAGAAGCCGGTGGGCGAGAAGCGGTGGAGCAGGATGTCGCCCTCCTCCAGCGTCATCAGCCGCCGCTTCCACTCCTCCGGGATCGGGCTCTCCTGGGTGAGCAGCGGCCGGGTCCCGAACTGGAAGGCGATCTGGCCGAGCTCGGAATTGTCGATCCAATGCTCCCACTCCTTGAGATTCCACACGCCGCCGGCCATGACGATCGGCAGGCTGTCGGGAATCCCGCCCTCGCGCATCGTGTCGCGCAGCGCCTTGACGCGGGGATAGGGATCCTCGGGCTTGAGCGGGTCCTCGGCGTTGGAAAGGCCGTTATGTCCGCCGGCCAGCCAGGGATCCTCGTAGACGACGGCGGCGAGCCATTCGGCGGCCTTGGAATAAGCGCGCTTCCACAAGGCGCGAAAGGCCCGACCCGAGCTGATGATCGGCAGATAGTTGACGCCGTAGGAGGCGGCGATCTCAGAGAGCTTGTAGGGCATGCCGGCGCCGCAGGTGACGCCGGCGACGAGGCCCTTGGTCCGCTCGAGCACGCCGTGGAGCACGCGCTGCGCTCCGCCCATCTCCCACAGCACGTTGATGTTGATGGCGCCGCGGCCGGAGGCGATGTCGTAGGCGCGCTGGACCTGCTGGACGGCGCCGTCGATCGCGTAGCGGATCAGCTCCTCATGCCGCTCGCGCCGGGTGAGGGCGTGATAGACTTGCGGGATGATACGCCCTTCGGGATCGTAGCTGTCGGCATTGACCGCGGAGACGGTGCCGATCCCGCCCGCCGCCGCCCACGCGCCGGAGCTCAGATGGTTGGTCGCCGATACGCCCTTGCCGCCCTCGACCAGAGGGAGCACTTCGCGGCCCGCATAACGTATCGGGCTGATCCCCTTGAACATCTAACCTCCGAGACGGAACCGGCCAGCCTATAAGCCCAATGCTCGACGCTGGCAAAACGTCATCCGGAGGAGCCGAACGCATCGGGCCGCCCGATCGCCTCACCGTAAAGCCGGGCGTAAGCCGCGATCATCTTCTTCTCGTCATATTCGGCCGAAGCCCGAGCCCGGTTGGCGGCACCGATCGCCCGGCGAAGCCGCGGCTGGTCGGCGAGGCTGTCGAGCGCGGCGGCGAAGCCGGCCTCATCGGACGGCTCGACGATCAGCGGTCGGTTATCGTCGGCCACGATCGACGAAACGTCGCCCACCGCGGTCGCGACGGCGGGAAGGCCCGCCGCCATGGCCTCGACCAGCGAGATCGGGAACTGCTCGCTGTCGGACGAGAGCGCGAAGACGTCGAAATGGCCGATCCAGCGCGCCGGATCGGCGAGGAAGCCGGGCATCAGCAGGCGCGTCCCGACCCCGCGCGCGCGCGCCTCGGCGGCGATGCGCTCGCTCTCCGGCCCCTCGCCGACGATCACCAGCCGCGCCTCGCGGTGGCTCATGGCGGCGAAGGCCCGGACGAGCCGGGGGAGGTTCTTGACCGCGCGCAGCCCGGCGGCGGTTCCGATGACGACCTCGCCGGGACGCCGCTCCAGTCCGGGAATCGCGCCTTCCTCGGGCGAGTGCGCAAAGCGCTCGACCGGCACGCCGTTGGCGATCCTCACCACTCGTATCGGCGTCTGGCCCCAGGCGCGCAGCGCAATCCGCTCGAGCCGCGCCGACGGCACCACCAGCCGTAGAGCGCCCGCCAGGCCGATCCGGCGATAGAGGTTGCGGCGGCTCTTCAATCCAGCCGCCTCGTCCTCGTTGAAGCCGTCCTCGTGATGGATGAGCGGCGCGCCGCCGAACAGGTGGTTCGCCATCACCGCATCGAACGCGCCCCAATTATAGGTGAGGATAAGGTCGAAGCGCCGCAAATAACGCGACAGCCGCCACAGCCGCGCGGGCGTCGGCGCCCCGGCGAGCGACGGAGCGTCGGACGGACAGCTCGCTTTGATCCCCGGCGCGATCGCCGCGCGGGCACCGAGCTGGCCCGGCATGGCGGAAAGGATCGTGTGCTCGGCCGCGTCCCCGAAGGCGTTCATCAGCCGCACGGCGCGCGCTTCCTTGCCCCCGAGCGCGAAGGTCGAATGGCAATGGAGAATTTTCACCGGCGCCGCCATGGCGCTCCTTACTTACGCTTCTTCGCGACCCGTTTCAGCAGCCGGTCGATCGCGGCGGTCGCTTCCGGCTCGTCGAGCGTCGGCGCGTGGCCGACGCGCGGGACGGTGACGCTCTCCAGGGCCGGATTTTCCGCCGCCATCCGCTCGACCGTCGCCGGGCTGAGCAGGTCGGAAAGCTCGCCGCGGACGACCAGGGTCGGAATACCCTTGAGGCCGGCAAAGGCGGTCCAGAGGTCGAAATCGGCCTCACCGCCGGGTTGCCGGAACGGCTCGGCGATGCGCATGTCGTAATCGAACACGACCCGGCCGCCCGGCGTGAGCTTGCACAGCCGCTTGGCGTAGACCAGCCACTGGTCGAGCGCCCAGTCCGGGTAGCGGTCGCGCTGCGCCTCGGCGAGGAAGCGGGCGGCGTGGAGCCAGGTCGGCCAGCTCTGGGCCCGTCCGACATAGGATCTGATATGATCGAGCCCGCGCGTCTCCAGCACCGGGCCGATGTCGTTGAGCAGCGCGCCGGCGATGCGGTGGCCGTCGTTCATCGACAGGAACATGGTCATCAGTCCGCCCAGCGACGTTCCGAACAGGATGAAGCGCCTCAGGGCCAGCTCGCGGATCAGCGCTTCGAGATCCTGGAGATAGGTTGTCGGAAGATAGCTCATCGGATCGCGCGCATAGTCGCTTTCGCCGCGCCCCCTCAGCTCGACGCAGATCACCCGCTGCGCGCCGGCGAGGCGGTCGGCGACGCCCTCGAAGTCGCGCGCGTTGCGGGTGAGGCCGGGGATGCACAGGATCGGCAACCGCTCGGCATCGCCGGCATAGTCGCGATAGTGGAGCTTCAGCCCGTCGGGCGAGCGCCAATAGCCATCCACCCATGCCGCCATGCCAAACCCCCGCTGCGCCCCTTCCTATCGTCCGGCGGCGGCGGCGCAAGCTTCGGCGCGCCGGCGGGCTTCCGCGCCAGGGTGCCGGTGCCGGGGAACTCCGGCGCCGCGCGCTCGCTTGGCCAGCTATGTTCCTCCCCGTGCCGGCGCCTTACTGTCCCGAGACCGCGATACTGTCGCTCGGGGAGGACTTTTTCGATCCCGTCGAAGCGGCCGACTTTCCGCAGACGATCCTGCGGTTCAGGAACGACCGCTGGGCGCCCGCCATCGGTCTCGGCCAACTGGGCGACGAGGACTGGTTGCGCCATTTTGGCCGCTTCGAGCCGCTCGCAGACAACCTGCCAAGTCCGTTGGCGCTGCGCTATCACGGCCATCAGTTCCGGGTGTACAATCCCGACATAGGCGACGGCCGCGGCTTCCTGTTCGCCCAGCTTCGCGACGGCAACGGCCGCCTGCTCGACCTCGGCACCAAAGGCTCCGGCCAGACCCCCTTCAGCCGCTTCGGCGACGGCCGGCTCACGCTCAAGGGCGGCGTTCGCGAGGTGCTGGCGACGGAGATGCTGGAGGCGCTGGGCGTCGAGACATCGAAGAGTTTTTCGCTCATCGAAACCGGCGAGGGGCTGGAGCGCAACGACGAGCCGTCGCCGACCCGCTCGGCGGTGCTGGTCCGCCTCAGCCACGGCCACATCCGCATCGGCACCTTCCAGCGCCTCGCTTATGTCGACCAGGCCGACAATATGCGAAGGCTGGCGGATTATTGTCTCGCGATCTTCTTCGGCGAGGAGAGCGGCGTCAGCGGCGAGGAAGGTGCGACGCGGCTGCTGGCCAGGGTGGCGGCGGGGACGGCGCGGCTCGCCGCCTCCTACATCGCCGCCGGCTTCGTCCACGGCGTCCTCAACAGCGACAATATCAACGTCACCGCCGAGAGCTTCGATTACGGGCCGTGGCGCTGGGCGCCGGCCTGGGACGGCCATTTCACCGCCGCTTATTTCGACCATGCCGGCCTTTATTCCTTCGGCCGCCAGCCCGAGGCTATCCACTGGGACCTGGTCCAGCTTGCCCGGTCGCTGACCCTGATCGCGCCGGCCGACGCGCTGTCGCCGATCCTCGAGACGTTCCCGGATCGCTTCCAGACGGCGCTTCGCGACGCGATCTTCGCCCGCCTCGGCATCCGGCCCGGCGAGGATCTGGCGCTCGACATGGAGCTGATCGTCGCGATCGAGACGGCGCTGGCGAAGCAGAATGTCGGCATCGACCGCTTCTTCTTCGACTGGCGCGGCGGCACGCTGAGGCGAATCGCGAGCGAATATGGCGATGAGGCCTTCGCCGATTTCCGCCGCCTGATCGCCGGACGCGAGGCGCAGACGGGCGCGCTCGACCATCCTTATTGGGCCGGCGAGGCGCCGCAATCGATGCTGATCGACGAGGTCGAGGCGATCTGGTCCGCGATCGACCAGGGCGACGACTGGTCGCCGCTCCACGCCAAGGTTGCGGCGGTCCGGCGGATGGGCGAGGCGATGCGCGGCGAGAGCGCAAGCGATTGACTTGCCACGGGCCCTCCTTCATGGCCGCGCGGGTCCGCAAGGACGCGCGGGAGAGAGTGGTGACGGCGCGAGCCGCGCACTGCCGCCGAAGGAGCAACCGCCCCGGAATCTCTCAGGCAGAAGGACCGCGCGTAAAGGACGCTCTGGAAAGCGTCCGCCGTCGCCGCGAGGCTGTGGCGGGCCACCGAAGGGGTAACCCGCCAAGCCACGCGCGAAGGCGGGGAAAGCTCTCAGGTCCAGTGACAGAGGGGGCGCCGATCAAAGGGTCGATCCGTGCGCGGAGCGGCCCGACGCGCACCGGAGCTGGACGATGAGCGAGCAGCCTGAACAGACGCTTCCCCTCGACGG
>DASVVV010000019.1:0-16299 GCA_036386375.1 Allosphingosinicella sp.
ATCGAGGGTGCCACCATCGCCCCCGGCGCCGAGATCGGCCCCTATGCGCGCCTCCGCCCCGGCGCCGACATTGGCGAGAAGGCCAAGGTCGGCAATTTCGTCGAGGTGAAGAAGGCGCGGCTCGGAAAGGGCGCAAAGGCGAACCACCTATCCTATATCGGCGACGCGGACGTCGGCGCGGGCGCCAATATCGGCGCCGGCACCATCACCTGCAATTATGACGGCTTCCTCAAATACCGGACCGTGATCGGGGAGGGCGCCTTCATCGGCTCCAACACCGCTTTGGTGGCGCCGGTGACGATCGGCGCCGGCGCGCTGGTCGGGGCGGGCTCGGTCATCACGCGCGACGTTGCCGATGATGCCGTTGCGCTCGCCCGCGGCGAGCAGGTCGACAAAGCCGGGCGGGCCAGGATCTTTCGGGAGCGGATGAAAGCGAAGAAGATCAGCGGGTCTTGATCCCTTTCGTCACTCTCGCGAAAGCGGGAGTTCAGAAGGCGATGGAGCAAGATACCGACCAGCTTGGATTCCCCGCTTTCGCAGGAATGACGGAGAGAGCGTAAATGTGTGGGATTATCGGCATCGTCGGGAAGAGCGGCGTCAGCGATCGGCTGATGGACGGGCTCAGGCGGCTCGAATATCGCGGCTATGACAGCGCCGGGGTGTGCACCATCGTCGACGGCGGCCTCGAGCGGCGCCGCGCCGAGGGCAAGCTCGACAACCTCCAGCGCGAGCTCGAGTCAGCGCCGCTCCCCGGCACGGTCGGAATCGCCCACACACGCTGGGCCACGCACGGCGCGCCCACCGTCGGCAACGCCCATCCCCACATCGTCGGCGGGGTCGCGGTCGTCCACAACGGCATCATCGAGAATTTCCGGCAGCTGCGCGCGGAAATGCAGGCGAAGGGGCGGGTCTTCCTCAGCGAGACCGACAGCGAATGCGTGGCGCATCTGGTCGCCGACCAGCTCGAGCAGGGCAGGGATCCGCAGAGCGCGGTCGCGGGGATCCTGCCGCGCCTCCACGGCGCCTTCGCCATCGCCATCCTGTTCCGCGACCATCCGGGCCTGATCGTCGGCGCCCGGCGCGGCGCCCCGCTCACCGTCGGCTACGGCAATGGCGTCGGCGAGAATTATCTCGGCTCCGACGCCCTGGCGCTCGCCGCGCTCACCCAGCGCATCGCTTATCTCGACGAGGGCGACTGGGCGGTGGTGACGCATGAGGACGTAAGCATCTTCGACAAGGACAACGTTCCGGTCGAACGCGAGGTGGTCCAGTCCGGTGCGAGCGCGCAGCGGATCGAGAAGGGCAATTACGCCCATTACATGCTCAAGGAGATACACGAGCAGCCGGTCGTCGTCGCGCAGACGCTGCAGAGCTATTTGCGGCCGCTCGAACGCAAGGTGGCGCTGCCGGCGATGGACTTTCCGTTCCAGCCGGTACCGCGCATCACCATCGTCGCCTGCGGCACCAGCTTCTACGCCGGCATGGTCGCCAAATATTGGCTGGAGCGATTCGCGCGCGTGCCCTGCGACCTCGATGTGGCGAGCGAGTTCCGCTACCGCGAGCCGGTGCTGGAGGAGGGCGGGCTGGCGCTCTTCATCAGCCAGTCGGGCGAGACCGCCGACACGCTCGCCGCGCTCCGCCATGCCCGCGCGCAGGGGCAGAAGATCGCCGTCGTCGTCAACGTGCCGACCAGCTCGATGGCACGCGAGGCGGACCTTTTGCTCCCCACCCACGCCGGCCCCGAGATCGGCGTCGCCTCGACCAAGGCCTTCACCTGCCAACTCGCCGTGCTCGCCGCTCTTGCCGCCAAGGTGGCGCGCGACAAGGGCCGGATGAGCGAGGAGGAGGAGCGCGAGATCGTCGAGCATCTCTACGAGAGCCCGGCCGCGATGAACGCCGCGCTCGGCCATGACGAGGAGATCCAGGCGATGGCGCACCTCATCGCCGAGGCGCGCGACGTCCTCTATCTCGGCCGCGGCCAGGATTATCCGCTGGCGCTCGAAGGCGCGCTGAAGCTCAAGGAGATCAGCTACATCCACGCCGAAGGCTATGCCGCCGGCGAGATGAAGCACGGCCCGATCGCGCTGATCGACGACAATGTGCCGATCATCGTCATCGCCCCTTCCGGGCCTTTATTCGAAAAGACGGTCAGCAACATGCAGGAAGTGCAGGCGCGCGGCGGCAAGGTCGTGCTGATCAGCGACGCCGAGGGCATCGCCGAGGCGGGCGAGAACACCATCGCGACGATCGAGATGCCCAGGGTCCACCCGCTGATCGCGCCGCTCGTCTATGCGGTGCCGGTGCAGTTGCTCGCGTACCACGTGGCCGTGGCCAAGGGCACCGACGTGGACCAGCCGCGGAATCTGGCGAAGAGCGTTACGGTGGAGTGACGTCACCGGGCGCAGCGTTGAGGCGGCCTTAACCGCCGCGGCTTATGGGCGTGCTGGAACGGCCGCACCGCCGGGAAGGGAAAAGCGCTTGCTCCATCCGGGTCCGCTCGTCGCCGCCGGCGACATCGAGGTCGAGATCGCCGACGGCGCCGCGCCTTCGCTGGACGAGGCCGCTGCGGCGGCCGCGCCGGCGCAGCACTTCCTTCGCGCCGCCTGGTTCGCCGCGGCGGCGGGCGAGGCGCCGCTTCGTACGCTCAGCGCCCGCCGCTCCGGCTCCGGTCAGGCGATCGCGGCCATTCCGCTCGTGTCGCGCCGGATGGGCCCGATCGAGGTGCGCGAGGTTCCCGGCAGCTACTGGCCGTTCCGAAGCTTCCCCGTCGCCGCGGACGCGAGCGAGGACGAACTCGCCGCCTTCCTCGCCGCGCCGGCCGCCCGCTCGGCGCTCGGCCGCGTCTGGCGGGTCGGACCGGTCCCTGCCGGCGACCGTGCCGCGACCATGATCGCCGCCGCCGCCCGGCGCAGCGGGTGGACCGAGCACGCGCGCCGGATCGCCAGCTGCTTCGACCTCGACCTCGCCCGCCTGGCCGCTTCGGGGAGCTGGCCGAGCAGCAAGCGGCGGCAGAAGCTGCGATGGCGCGAGCGCCGGCTCGCCGCACTTGGAGAGATGGTTTATTCGAGCGTCACCGGCGCCCAATGGTCCGGGGAAGTCCTCGACGTCATGGCGGCCGCCGAAGCGGAAAGCTGGGTCGTCCGCGAGGGCGGCGACCCGAAGTTCCTCCCGGGGACCGCTTGCCGCCGCATCTGGGAAGGCGTGATCGCCGACCCGGCGCTCGCGGCCCGGCTCAGCGCGTGGCTGCTCCATGTCGGCGGAGCGCCGGCCGCGTTCGTCTTCTGCCTCGACGCCGGGCGCGTCCGCCACGTCATCGCCAACGGCTATAGCGAGCGCTTCGCCGAAGGCAGCCCGGGGCAGCTGCTCCTCTACCGCGCCTTCCAGGAATCGTCCGTTTCGGGCGTCGAGAAGATCGGCTGGGGAGCGGGCGACGCGGGGTACAAGAGCGAGATGGGAGCCGAGGAAGGATCGGACCTGCTCGACCTGCTGTTTGTGCGCGGGCCGCTGCTGGCGGCGGTCGCCGCGCCGCTGTGGCGCCGCCGCGGCTAGCGCCGGACGCGCTTGAGAAGGCCCGCGGCACCGGTTGCCGACAGCGCCTTCTTCGCAAGGGCCACCGCCGCGTCGAAGCCGTTGATCAGGTGCCCCCCCGCCAGATTCGCGAGCGTCGGGCGGACCAGCAGCAGATCGACGCAATCCACGCTCCCGGTCGCGAACTGACGCTTGTGCTGGCCGTCGCCGTCGGTGAAATCGAACAGCTGGAACCGCCCCTCCGCCATCAGCTCGCGCATCACCTCGATCTGAAGCACCGTCCCCGGAGACAGCTCGGCGAAGTCGGGATCGTAGCCGACATAAGCGTAGAGGAGCGTCAGCCCCTCCGCCGGCGCGTAGAGATAGCTGATCGCCCGCCCATCGACGAACAGAAGCCAGCCGCGCGCCCGATCCCGCGCCGCCAGCTTGCGCATCTCGGCGAGCGCCTCAGGCCCTTCCGGAAGTCCCGCGGCCAGCAGCCTCTCCTGATAAGAGCGCGCCGAGACGGCCCGCGCCTCGGCGTAGAACAGCGCCATCTCCTCGGCGGTGCGGTAGCAGCGCACGTCGAGGGCGCCGCCGCAGCGCTCGGCAAGCTTGCGCGCCTTGCGCTTCAGCGTCGAGCGCGACTTGCCGGACAGTCCGGCCAGCCAGCAATCGAAGCTCTGGCCGAGATCCGCATAGCTGCGGGGATAACGCTGCCGCACGAACGCCTTCAGCCGCGGATGCGAGCGAGCCACCTTCGTCACCAGGGCCGCCGGAAGGGCGGTAATGAAATAGCCCTCGTCGCCGGCGTCGAGCGGCGGCAGCGCGGGGGGCACGCCGACAAGCGCTTCTTCAAGCGTGAGCGCGCGGCGCACCAGCCGCCGCCGCAGCGTCCAGACGGTGCGCGCGCCGATCCGCAGCCTCAAGGCGACGTCAGAGGCCGCCATTCGCCACCAGATAGCCGAAAGCCGCGGCGGGCACGCTTGCCGCAGCCACCACCGCCGCGAGTGTCGTCGGGCGCTCATAGCGGGCATTGCCCCACGCCTGTTCGGCCATGCGCCGCAAGGTCCGCGCGCCGCGCGCGGGCAGCGGCTCCGACCGGACGCGCGGCGCGAACGGCGGCAGCTCGGCGAAGGCGGCGGTCGGCATCGACTCGCGATTCTTCGCCAGAAAGCTGCAAAGTGCGTGGAAGCGGCCCCGCACCAGCGCGTTCACCCGTCGGCCGTCGCGGCTGGCGAGCTCGAAGCTGTGGCTGACGATCGTCACAACCGGATGATTGTTGGTGGCGGCGTGCCCCAGCGCCGCACGCATTTCCTGGGATGAGAGGGCGCAGATCTGGAAGGGCCGCAAGCCGCCGTCGCGGCGCCGTATCTGGCTGACCGGGAGTTCGACAACGCCTTCGCAGTCGATCGGGTCGACGAGCGCCGGCTCGAGCGGCAGTGCGCTCGGCCACGGATGCTCGGCGCCGTTGTGACTGCTGTCGTAACGCAGGCCGAGCTGCCGCAGCGCCGCCAGCGTCCTTTCGTCGGCGGCATAGCTCCCCGAGCGGAAGGCGATCGGCGGCGGCGCGCCCGCCTCGATCAGCAGGGCGCGTGCCCGAGCGATGATTGCAAGCTGCTCCTCTTGGTCGAACCCAGTCAGCTCGAAGCGCGGGCTTTCGCGGCCGGCCGCGAGATCGGCCCAGAAGCTGTGAAGGTGGAGCTGCACCTCCTGCCCCGCGGCCAGGATCGGCTGCACCATGGCGCGGATCGGCTCGATCCCGTGGACGAGGGCCGGCATCGGATCGACGAAGAAGCAGGCCTTGAGCCCGTGCCGCCGAAGCATCCCGAGCTGATAGGGGACCCCGACGCCCGCCGGATCGAAGCTGCGCGCGACATTGTCGCGCCAGTCGCCGACGCCGGCGGCCGAGTGCCGCCAGGTCAGTTCGGTGTCGATGGTGAGCAGCACCCGCGTCGCCATGGGTGCCGCTTAGCGAAGGCCGGTGAAGATAAGGCTAAGCGCCCGGCGATCGACGAAATCCGCTTCGACGAAACGACGGCCATCGGCGCCACTCGTCCCGGCTAACGTAAGCAGAGCTAAACCTTCGCGCGCTATGCGGACCGGATTGGGACAGGCCTCCCTCGAGGCGGCCTGCGCTCTGGCGCTCGATGCCCGACAAGGCCAGATCGGCGTTGCGGGCCCCGAGGTTGGACGTGGCTTGGAGAATATCCGGTGTCGGAACGCGCGCTTGTCTTCGGTGACGACACAAAGGTATTTCTCGCCGTCGTGCGCTCGCTGGGCCGCGCCGGCGTCGAGGTGCACGGCGCGCCCGGCGACCTGGCATCGCCCGCGCTGAAATCGCGCTACCTGAAGAAGTGCCACGGGCTGCCGCCTTATGTGCTGGATCCGGCGGCGTGGGCGAGGGCGATCGTCGCGCTGGTCGAGCACGAACGGATCGGCCTCGTCATCCCCACCAGCGATGCCAGCCTGCTGATGCTGCTCGAACATGCCGACACGATCGGCCGCGACCGGCTCGCCCTTCCCAACCCGGAGGCGGCGGCGGTCTTCACCGACAAGGGCGAAACCCGCCGGCTTGCCTTCGCGCAGGGCGTCCCGGTCTGTCCCGGCCGGCCGCTCGCTCAAGGCGACGAAGCCGAGGCGCTGGTGCGCAGCTTCGGCCTGCCGCTGGTGCTGAAGCCGCGGCAATCATGGGACGCCGAAACGGTCGGCGGCAAGCGCTCGGCGCGGATCGTCCGCTCCGCCGAGGCGCTGCAGCAGGCGCTGAATTCGGGGATTGCGAGCGGCTGGATCGTCGAGGGGTTCTTCCAGGGCGTGGGCGTCGGCGTCTCGGTAATCGCCAGGGACGGCGAGCTGATCGCGGCGGTCCAGCACCGGCGGATGGAAGAGGAACATGAGACCGGGCCGAGCACGAGGCGGCTAACGGGTCCGCTCGATCCGCAGCTGCTCTCGTGGGTTCGCGACCTCGCTGCGGCAACCCGGCTGTCGGGCGTCGCCATGTTCGAGTTTCGCTGGGATCCGGCGCAGGATTCCTACGTGCTGCTCGAGGTAAATCCCCGCTTTTGGGGTTCGCTTCCGCTGGCGGTGGCCGCGGGTATGGATTTCCCGGCGATGCTCCATCGGCTTCACCGCGGTGCCGAAATCGCGTGCCGCTTCGAATATCCGGTGGGGATCGCGAAGGCGGACCTGTTGGGCGAGCATTGCCGGGTCGTAAGCGAGCTGCAGCGGCGCGCCGGAGTGGCGTCGCGGATGAAGGCCGCGGCCGGGCTCGCTCGTCACCTGATCGCCCTTGCGCGGCCGGCCTCGTTCGACTCCTGGGCCGCGGACGACCCCGAGCCCTTCTTTCATGAGCGCAAGGCGGCACTGCTCCGGATCAAGGCGGGACTGGCCAAGCGTCTGCCGCAGCGGGCGTCGGTACGCAACAAGCGCCTCCGCGAGCATCTTCGCCGAGCGACCGGCGACGGGTCGCACCAGCTCCGCCTGCTCGTCGTCGGCAACCGCAATGTCTGCCGCAGCCCGTTTGCCGAGGAGCTGCTTCGCGCCCGCATTTCCGCCGCTTTGGGCGGGGTGGAGGTGGTTTCGGCCGGCATGTCAGCGAGCGGCGAGCGCGGACCGCCCGAGGCAGCGGTCGTTGCGGCGGCCGAGTTCGGCGTCGATCTCAGCCGGCACCGGCCGCGCAACCTGACGGCCGCCGCCTTGCTGGCCGCCAATGCAATCATCGTGTTCGACTATGAAACCGCCGAGAAGATCACAAGCGCCCGGCCGGACCTGCAGGCGGTGGTTCTGGCGCTGCCGGACCTGATCGACGCGCGCGATATCGCCGATCTCACCGGCGCCGGCATCGCCGGGGTGGCAGGCGAGTTCCGGCGCATCAGCGATTCGGTGACGGCTCTTGCCGGAGAGCTGGTCCAGCTGCGGCCGGTCTGCGGCCTGTGAGCGCTTCGCCGCCGCAATCGGCCGAAGGCCGCGGCGCCGTCTACAAGAGCGCGGCGCTGGCGGTGGCGCTGCAATGGTCGATGCGGCTCATCGGCCTCGTTTCGGTCTTCATCCTGGCACGGCTTCTGTCGCCGCAGGATTTCGGCATTGCCGGCCTCGCCATGGCGAGCGTCGCCCTGGTCGAAATCTTCTCCGTCATCGGGCTTCGCCAGGCGCTGCTTCGTATCCCCGCGCCGGAGCGTTCGCATCTCGACACCGCCTGGACGATCCAGCTGCTGCTCTTCGGCATCCTCGGCCTTGTTCTGCTCGCCCTCGCGCCCCTCGCCGCCCGTTTCTACGAAGAGCCGGCGCTGGGGCCGGTGATCGCCATCCTCTCCTCGCGCTTCCTCTTCCTGGGCCTAGTCAATATCGGCATCGTCGATTTCGACCGGAACCTCGAATTCGGCCGCGACCTTCGGATGCGCGTCGGTGCGCGCCTGATCTCTTTCGCGGTGACGGTGACGGCGGCGGTGCTGCTCCGCTCTTACTGGGCGCTGGTGATCGGGCTGGTGCTGCAATCGGCGATGTTCACGGCCGCTTCCTATGCCGCGCACCCGTTCCGGCCGCGGCTGTCGCTGGCGCGCCGAAGCGAGCTGCTGTCGGTGTCGGGGTGGATGTTCCTCGGCTTTTCGGGTCAGGTGCTCCATCACCAGATCGAGCGGCTGGTGATCGGCCGCTTCGGCGGCATGCATCTGGTCGGCCTCTATTCGGTGTCGAAGGATCTTTCGGCCATCTTCACCCAGGAGATTGCGACGGCGCTCAACCGGGTTACCTTCGTCACGACGGCCCGAAGCGGGCAGAAGCTGAGCGAGGCGCCGGAGCGGCTGGTGACGATGCTCGGCGCCTATGCGATGATCGCCGCTCCGCTCGGCCTCGGCCTCGCCGCCAGCGCCGAGGACGGGCTGGCGGTGCTGCTCGGCAGCCAGTGGCTCGACGCCGCGACTCTGCTCCAGCTGATCGCGCCCGCTTCGGCGCTCTATGCGGTCTATAAGCTGATCGCCTCGTCGCTGCAGGCGGCGGGCTATGTCCGCGGCGTCGCGGCGATGACCTGCGGCGGCGCGGCGGCGGCGGCGGTGGCGGTCGGCACCGTGGGGTTCAGGTCGCACGACGCCGTCGCCATGGCGCTGGCGGCGCTGGCAGTGAGCGGCGGCGTGCTGCTGGTCGGGACCATCGTCCTGAGCCGGGTCGCCAGGTCGTCGCTGATCTCGCTCGTCATTCCGATCGTGCGGCCCTTCCTCGCCGCGGTCGCGATGCTGGTCCTCGTACGCGTCGCCGACCCGTCGAGCGGCTCGGCCGTGCTAGACCTCACGGTCGAGGTGCTGACCGGCGCCGCGGCGTTTTCCAGCATGCTTTTCCTGCTTTGGCTGGCCAGCGGACGGCCCGCTGGCGCCGAGGCCGAGGCGGTGGATTTCCTGCGCCGCTCCCGGCTGGCGCGGCGGCTAAGGTCGGCGCTGGCGGCTTAGGCGAAGGATATAGCCGCGGCCCTCGTCGAGGCTCGCCTGCACGGAGACGTAGAGGTTGCCGGCCGGGTCGGCGGCGATCCCCTGAACGTTCGCGAGCTCGCCGGTGAAGACGGCTACGGCGCTCAGCCCGTCCCGAGGCGAGTAGCGGTGAAGCGTGCCGTTGCGGCTGTCGGTGATGTAGAGCGCGCCGTCCGCAAAGGTCAGCGATTCAGGCGAGAAGCCCTCGCGGCCGGCGACCGGACGGTGCAGGCGGCCGTCCCGCGTGATCAAATAGAGGATGTCGGCCTCATTGTCGGCGACGTAGAGATTGCCCTCGGCGTCGAAGGCCATGCTCTCCGGCTTGCCGATGCCGGCCTCCGGTCCGATGAACGTCGCCGCATTGCCGTCGGGGGCGACGGCGTAGATGCGGTGGTCGCGCTGGTCGCCGACCAGGATCCGGCCCGAGGGCGCCAGCGCGAGCCCTTCGGAGGACCTGAGGCCGCGGCCCGGCGGAGCAAGCCAGGTGGTTCGGCGCTGCGCATCGATCCGTCGCACGCCGCCGGCATCGTCGTCGCTGAAATAGATGTTGCCGGCGCCGTCCACGGCCATGTCTTCCGGCGAGCGGAGACCCTGGCCGGGCCCCGCGAGCGTCTGGACCGGTCCGCCGGGGCGCCAGTAGCGGATCGCGGAGCCGCCTTCGTCGGCGATGAGCAGCCCGCCGTGGTGCCAGACGAGGGCGTCGGGCGCGGCGAAGCCGGCCTCGCTGCCGCCGACCAGCTCGGCGCGAAAGCTATGGTCGACCATGAAGACGTAGGCTTCAGGCCCGGAGCCGCCGCAGCTGGCGAGCAGCAGCCCCAGCAACAGGGACAGGCCGCGCTTCACAGCAGCCGCTCCGCCAGCGACGAGCCGATCTCCATCGCCCGCTTCAGGGTCTGCATCGTATTGGCCGCCTCGAGCAGCGCCAGGAAGAGCAGGGCGGCGGCGAGGCCCGGATAGCGGAAGGTCCAGCCGACGACCGGGCGGAGCACGCGCCCGCGTCGCCCGGCGAAGGCGAATTGAACGACGAGCAGAACCGCCGCGCCGAGCAGGCCGCCCGCGGCGATGTCGAGCGGCCAGTGCAAGCCCGCAGCCACGCGGCTGCCGAGCGTGACGACGATCGCCCAGCCGAGCGCCACCGCGCCGGCGCGCCGGCAGGCGAGGAAGATGCCGAGCGCGAGCGAGATGAAGAAGGCGGCATGGTCGCTCGGGAAGGTGACGAGGTCGTTGGAAGCGACCCGCCCTTCGCCGAGGTCCGCGACCCGCCCCATCATGTCGCCGCTCTGCATCGTGTTGAACGGCATTGCCGGGTGCGGCGCGAGCGTGCCGTCGGCGAGGACGTAGCTGGTTTCGCCCATCAGGAAGGGGCGCGGCGCGAGATGCTGCTCCGACAGCGTCTTGCTGAGCGGCGCGATCAGGAACAGCGACGCCAGCGTCAGCAGCAGGATCCGGCGGCGCACCTCCTCCGGCTTTCCGCCGACACCCCGGTACCAGGCGTAGAGGAAACAGGCGCAGATCGGCCCGGCCTTGACGAGCAGATTGTCGAGCGCGAGCGCGACGAGGCTGTCGACGAGCCAGGAGCGGCCGACCAGCCCGTTCAGCGCATGGAACAGCGCCTCGTTCACTGTGCAATCGTCCCGCTTCGCCGCGCCATCGAGAGAGCCCTAAGGCCGGACCCGCCAAGATGCGGTTAACGGCGCCGTTGAGGCGGCTTTAACCAAGCCAGGGCTAGACGGGGTTTCGAAGCAGCGGAGCCGACTTTTGTCCAAGCAGCTAGTCCATCTGATCGCCGCCGCGCGCCCGAACTTCATGAAGGTCGCGCCGCTGTGGCACGCGCTGGCGGCTTCGGAGGATTTCGACCCGGTGCTGGTCCATACCGGCCAGCATTACGACGCCAACATGTCGTCGGAGATACTGGCCGACCTCGGCCTTCCCGGCCCGGACTTTCACCTCGGCATCGGATCCGGCAGCCATGCTGAGCAGACCGGGCGGGTGATGATCGCCTACGGCGAGGTTGCCGAAAAGCAGCGGCCCGACTGGCTGGTCGTGGTCGGCGACGTCAATTCGACGCTTGCCTGCGCGCTGACGGGCGTGAAGCTCGGCATCCGCACCGTCCATCTCGAGGCTGGCCTCCGCTCGCGCGACCGGACGATGCCGGAGGAGATCAACCGCGTCGCGACCGACGCCGTCGCCGACGTGCTCTGGACGCCTTCGCCCGACGGCGATGAGAATCTGCTTGCCGAGGGCGTGCCCGCCGAGCGGATCACCCGCGTCGGCAACATCATGCTCGACAGCTTCGAGATGAAACGCGGCGCGATCGAAGCCGCGGGCGTCCCCGAGACGCTCGGCTTCAACGGCCGCGGCTATTGCGTCGTCACCCTTCACCGGCCGGCCAATGTCGACGATCCGGCGCAGCTGGCGACGCTGGCCGACTGCCTGATCGAGGTCCAGTCGCAGGTTCCGGTCGTCTTTCCGGTCCATCCGCGCACCGCGGCCCGGCTCGGCGAGACCGGGCTCGGCGGCGCGCTGACGCAGGCCGGCATCCGGCTGGTCGAGCCGATGCCCTATGTGCGCTTCATGAGCCTCGTTGCCGGATCGCGCGCCGTGGTCACCGATTCGGGCGGCGTGCAGGAGGAGACCACCTATCTCGGCATCCCCTGCTTCACGCTTCGCGACAGCACCGAGCGGCCGGTGACCGTCACCGAGGGCACCAACCGCCTCGCCACCGCGGCGACGGTGACCGAGATGCTGAAAGGCGCGCTCAACGGCCACCGCCCGGTCGGCCGCCGTCCCGAATATTGGGACGGGCGCACCGCCGAACGCTGCATCGCCGACCTCAGGCGCCGCTCCGGCCGCTGACGCCGTTGCGCTCCGCCTAGATCCGGCCCTTGAAGCTGGGTGGGAAGCGATTTTCCGGTCGCTCCGGCCGTGACCGGGCGGGAGGGGCGAGGGACCGCGGTCGAGGCGCTGGGCCGTTACCGGCGGCGGAGCGAGGTCCCGTCATTTCCACAAGAAACTCTTCGCGGTGCCGAAACGGTATTGCAGCTCGGATTGCGGACGCGTAGATTCGAGTCGGCGAAAATCGACCAGGAAAGGAATTTCCCCAGATCGACGATCGACGATGAATGACCGCCGCGTTTGAAGCTGACGCACGGGATGTCAAACCTTAGGCCGACCCCGTACCCCTGGATGGCCCGGGAACTCGGCCTCGCACGAGACTTCTTCAAGAAATCAGCAGAGAACAAAGCGATCCAACGGCCCTCTACTCTAAGGGAGGTTCGCGTGGACGCGACGTGTGATGTCTCTTTCCATGACGGAAAATGGCATTGGGAGCTTTACCAGCCCAATGGCATCAAGTTTGCTATGTCGACCGTGCCTTACGACTCCGCGGAGGAGGCGCACTGGGCAATGGAGGAGGCTGCGGGTCTGCTGAGCCGGGCTTCTACATCCTTTCTAGCGGTCCAGCCAAGGCGAGCCGCATGACGGCCGAAGGGGGAAATGTGACGTCGATGGAGCTGACGATCATCGCATTTGCAGTTCTCCTGGTCGGGCTCGCGTTCGGCTGGCTCATTGGTCGAGCCCGAGCTGCCGCCCTCGCCGAGGAGCGGGCGAAGGCCGCCGAATTGCTCCGGATGACCCTCGGGGAAGTGACGAAGGAACGAGACGAGGCCCTGCGGGAGCTCGCCGGGCTACAGGCCGATGCCCGCAACTTCGAGGCCAGGATGAAGGAGCTGATCGAAGCTAAAGAGGCGCTGACCGCTCAGTTTCACGAAATCGGCGCCAAGCTTCTCACCGAGGCGCAAAAGCAGTTTCTCGATCGCGCCGACGCGCGCTTCAATCAGGCGAGCGAGAAGAGCGAAGCGCAGCTGAAGGCGTTGCTCCAGCCCGTCGAGACGACGCTCAAGCGCTATGATGAGAAGCTTGCCTCGATCGAAAAAGATCGCGTCGGCACCTATGGTGAGTTGCGGGAAGCGGTGCGGCTCCTCCACGCGGGCCACAGCCAGGTCCGCGACGAGACCCGCAACCTCGTCAACGCCTTGCGCTCCAGCCCCAAGGCCCGCGGCCGCTGGGGCGAGCAAAGCCTGAGGAACGTCCTGGAGCAGGCCGGCCTTTCACCCTACGCCGATTTCCAGTCGGAAGTTTCGGTTACCACCCAGGATGGCCGGCTGCGCCCCGACGTGATCGTCCGGCTCCCGGGTGGGCGCAAGCTCATCATCGACGCCAAATGTTCGCTCAACGCCTTCCTCGACGCCAGTGAAGAGGTCGACGAACCGGCTCGGGTCGCCCATCTGCAGCGTCACGCCGCGTCGATCCGCAACCATGCCCAGCAGCTCGGCTCAAAAAATTACTGGGAGCAGTTCGGCGACGCCGCGGACTATGTCATCCTCTACATTCCCGGCGAGCACTTCCTGACCGCCGCGCTCGAGCAGGACGACCATATTTGGGAATGGGCATTCGAGCGCCGCGTGCTGCTTGCCACCCCTACCAACCTCGTTGCCATCGCGCGTACCGTCGCCAGCGTTTGGCGGCAGGAACGGCTCGCCGAAGAAGCGGCGGAGATTGCGCGCCTGGGTAAGGAGCTGCATTCACGGCTGGCTACCATGGGCGGGCATGTCGCCCGAATGGGCCGCAACCTTGAGCTGGCGACCGGCGCCTACAATGCATTTGTGGGCAGTCTCGAGACCCAGGTCATGACCCAGGCCAAGAGGTTCGAAGCGCTTGAAGTCTCGAGCGGAACAAAGGAGATCGAGTCGCTGCCGGTGATCGAGGCTGCGCCCCGCCCGCTTAGCAAGCTCACTACCACTGATGCCGTGGAAGCGGCGGAATGAGCGACGCTTGCGTCAGCTTTTTGCGGAGGCCGCCGCAGCCAGTTCGATCATACGGATCTCGATCGGTGCTGGCTCGGCCGCCTTCGCACCGTAGCTCTCGGCGACGGGCGGCGAAGCGGTGATGGCGGGGTAGGCACAAGCGAGGGCGAAGGCGCCCATCACATAAGCGGGCCACTTGGGCATGGTTACTCGTACGCGTTTCATGGCGGCTAGAAAGCCTCAGCGACTCCCGGGTTCCCATGGATTCACAGGCGTAACGGCATAAGGGCCGTGAAAGCTGCGCTGGAGCGTCAGCGTCCCACGGGAGCCGGTCAGGACCAGCTCGGCCCCGCGCCAAGCAATCCGCACCGGGCCCTGCAACACCCGCAGGGCAAGTCGTTCATGCTCCATTTTCGGCTCCGGGCATGCCATCCGCGTCGTCGCGAGCGGTGCGAAGGTCAGCGTGTCGCCAGCGCGCGAATAGGGGCCGGAAAAGCCGTTGCAGCCGGCGCGGCCGATGACGCGGTCGACGCGGAAGGCCAGCCGATAGGCCGCCGGTTCGTCCAGCTGCCAGACGTCGACATCGCCGATCCGCTCGATCGTCCAGCTCGAGTTGACGAGCGCGTCTTCCGGCACGACGCTGCCACCGCAGCCGTAGAGCGTCCTTCCGTCCACCACTGCCGTGACGGTGTCGGCGTAGAGATTGTCGCTCATGCCGTCGCTGCAGACCCAGGGAACGATGTCTAGCCTCACCCTGTCGGTCTGGTACCGCCGGCCCTCGCCGGTCGCCAGCGGCGCGGGCGCCGGAACCCTGAGGCGGCCGTCCGGCGCCTCGTATGTCAGGCTTCCGCCTTCGATCGCGATCGACCAGAAGGGCTCGGTGCCGAGGGCGGTGTAGCGCTGGTCCGCATCGGCAACGGTGGCGCAGGCGGCGAGCAGCAGCGAGAAGGCGGGCAGCAGCTTCATGGAAGCCTCCTCTATGTGCCGGCGGCGTAACGGTCGATGAACGTCCTCAGCCATGCCGCCACTGGTTGATCACCTCATAGGCCATGACTGCCGCGGCGACGGCGGCGTTGAGGCTGTCCGCACGCCCGCGCATCGGGATCTTCACCAGCGTGTCGCACTCGGCTTCGTAGGCGGGGGGCAGGCCGGCCTGCTCGTTGCCGACGAGGATGAAGGCGGGTCGGCCGTAGCGCGGCTGCTGATAGTCCTCAGCGGCGTTGAGGCTGGTGCCGATCAGCTCGCCGGGACCGCTGCGCAGCCAGGCGATGAACGCCTCCCACGGGGCGGCGGCGATCTTCTGCGTGAACAGCGCGCCCATCGAGGCACGCACCGCCTCGACCGAGAAGGCATCGGCGCACTCGTCGACCAGGATCAGCCCGCCCGCTCCGACAGCCTCCCCGGTCCTGAGGATCGTCCCGACATTGCCCGGATCGCGCAGCGCCTGGGCGACGATCCACAAAGACGCAGCCGTGCGGTCGAGCCGGTCCAGCGCGGTGTCGAAGGCGCGGTAGACGCCGAGCACCGTCTGCGGATTGTCCTTGCCCGAAATCTTGTGGAGGATCTCGGCGCTGGTCTCGATCGCCTCGCCGCCGACGGCTTCCGTCTCGTCGATCAGGCGCTGCACCAGCTTGTGCGAGCCGTCGCTGTAGAAGATCCGCTGCGGAAGCACGCCCGCCTCGCGCGCTTCGGTCAGGATGCGAAGCCCCTCGGCAAGGAAGAGCCCCTCGCGCCGCCGGTTCTTCTTGTCGCGAAGCCCGCGCGCCTGCTTGACCAGCGGATTGGAAAAAGCGGTGACCTGGCGCGGCACCGGTTCAGGCGTCTTCGTAGAAGCGGGCCTCTACCAGCTCGGCGAGCTGCTCGACCGCCCGTTCCGCGCCGAGCCCGCTGGCGCTGATGGTGATCGTGTCGCCGCAGGCCGCGCCCAGCATCATCAGCCCCATGATCGACGTCCCGCAGACGCTGGTGCCGTCCTTCTCGACCTCGACGGCGGCGTCGATCTGGGAGGCGAGCGTCACGAACTTCGCGCTGGCCCGGGCGTGGAGGCCGCGCTTGTTGCACAGGCAGACGCTGCGGCTGACGCGGTTCAGGCCGCCGCCTCCCCGAGAATCTCGGAAGCCACGGAAATGTACTTGCGGCCGGCCTCGCGGGCGGCCGCGACGGCCGCGCGCACTTCCATCGTCTTCCTCGCGCCTTCGAGGCGGATCAGCATCGGCAGGTTGACGCCGGCGATCACCTCGATCTTCTCGGTCTTCATCAGCGAAATGGCGAGGTTGGAGGGAGTCCCGCCGAACAGGTCGGTCAGGACGATGACTCCGCTGCCCTCGTCGACCTTGGCGATTGCCTGGGCGATCTCCTCGCGGCGAAGCTCCATGTCGTCGTCGGGGCCGATGCAGACCGATTCGATCCGCTCCTGCGGGCCGACGACATGCTCCATGGCGACCACGAACTCGGCCGCGAGTCGGCCGTGAGTCACCAGCACCAGACCAATCATTCAACCATCCTGAAAGCCGTCGTCCGCCCCGGTTGCT
>DASVVV010000020.1:0-21674 GCA_036386375.1 Allosphingosinicella sp.
CTTCCCCGATTCGGCCGCTTTCTCCTGGGCGATCGCGCGCTCGCGCTCGACCATGTCTGTATCGAGATCCTCCCCGCGCAGCGCGAGCGGATTGGCGGCAGCGATGTGCATGGCCAGCTGCTTGCCCAGCGTCTCCAGCGCAGCGCGGTCGGCACCGCTTTCGAGCGCGACCAGCACGCCGATCTTGCCGAGGCCGGGTGCCACCGCATTGTGGACGTAGGAGACGACCACCCCCTCGCGCACTTCGAGGCGCGCGGCGCGGCGGATCGACTGGTTCTCGCCGATCCTGGCGATGTTAGCGGTCAGCGTTTCGGAAACGGTGCCGTGCCCCGGATATTGGGCGCGCCCGAGCTCCTCGACATCGTCCCCGGTCGCCAGCGCGATCTGGGCGACGTTGCGCACAAAATCCTGGAACTGCTCGTTCTTGGCGACGAAGTCGGTCTCGCTGTTGACCTCGACGAGAGCGCCCATCGTGTCGAGGACGGTGACCCCGATCAGCCCTTCGGCCGCGAGCCGGCCGGCCTTCTTGGCGGCGGCGGCGAGGCCCTTGGTGCGCAGCCAGTCGATCGCGGCTTCCATGTCGCCGCCGGACTCGCCCAGCGCCTTCTTGCAGTCCATCATGCCGGCGCCGGTGCGCTCGCGCAGCTCCTTGACGCTCGCGGCGGTGATCTCAGCCATGTCTTCGTTCCTTCAGTTTTTTCAGCAACCGTTCGCATCGAGCGAAGTCGCGATGCGTCGTGCCGCCCCCATCGACTACGCCCGGGGCGAACGGGATCCTGGGCTCAGGCTTCCGCCAGTGCCGCTTCCGCCGGCGGCTCGTCCATCGCGCCGATATCCTCGCCGCGGGCCGAGGCGCCGCCCTGCTTGCCGGCGAGCACCGCGTCGGCGATCGCGTCGCAATAGAGGCGGATGGCCCGGCTGGCATCGTCATTGCCGGGAACCGGAAAAGCGATGCCCTGCGGGCTGACATTGGTGTCGAGGATCGCCACCACCGGAATTCCGAGCACATTGGCTTCCTTGACGGCCAGCTCTTCCTTGTTGGCGTCGATGATGAAGATGACGTCGGGAAGGCCGCCCATGTCGCGAATGCCGCCCAGCGACGCCTCGAGCTTGTCGCGCTCGCGGGTCAGCTGCAGGACCTCCTTCTTGGTGAGGCCGGTCGTGTCGCCGGAAAGCTGCTCCTCGAGGCTCTTGAAGCGCTTGATCGAGTTGGAGATCGTCTTCCAGTTGGTGAGCATGCCGCCCAGCCAGCGATGGTTGACGAAATGCTGGTTGCAGCGCCGCGCCGCCTCGGCGATCGGGTCCTGCGCCTGCCGCTTCGTGCCCACGAAGAGCACCTTGCCGCCGGCCGCCGCCGTCTGGCGAACGAAGTCGAGCGCGCGAGCGAACAGCGGCACGGTCTGCGACAGATCGATGATGTGAACGCCGTTCCTGTCGCCGAAGATGTACGGCTTCATCTTCGGGTTCCAGCGGTGGGTCTGGTGGCCGAAATGGGCTCCGGCCTCAAGCAATGCCTGCATGCTGACGTCGGGTGACGCCATGATCTTTCTCCTTCCGGTTCAGCCTCTGCGGCGCCAAGAAACCCGCCTTCCCCCGGATCGGGTCCGGAGTCCGGCGGGCACCGGTATGACGGCATCCGCATGTGGAATGGCGGCGCATCTAGGGGCAGCGGGAGGGGAAATCAACCCGCTCGCCAGCGGGTCAGCCCTAATTCGGCGGCTCGCCCCCCCGGTCGATATGGTGGCGCTCCGGAGGTTTCCGGCGCAGGTGCCGGACGCGACGACTTATTTCGGGCAAAAAGGCGATCAGCACGGCAAGCGCGACGAGCAAGATCGCGATCAAAAAAGTCGAGTAGTAATACCGCATGCCGACTTCTCGCGCATCTGGCCCGACACGGCAAGAGCGGCCAGCAGCGAGGACGTTGCGTGTCCGCTTTACTGTCGTGACATGGAGCGCCGGTGCCTCGCCGTCCTTTTTTCGTCCGCGCATCTCTCGTGCGCGCAGGTCGATCCCGCGCGAGCCTTACAAGAACCAGCGGCCTGACATTATCTGCCCCCCTGAGCTGGATTGTCGATGCCGGCGCAGGTCGCTCCGCGCCGTTGTCAGCGAACGGGTCTTCAACTTTCGGAGCGGTCGGTTGGCGGGAGCCGCGATGTCCGCATTGATCGCTACAACCGCCGCGCTGCTCCGCCTCCTCAGGCGAAGTAAAGCGAGCCGCGACTACCGCTTGACATAGGAACATAGCGGGAACATGATGAGGATTCAGCGCGGTGGTGGAGCCTTTTCACCGCTGCAACGTTCTAACGCCTGATAATAAAGGGGAAAGCCATGGCTCACCTGGCAACCATCCTGTTCTTCTCCGGGCTTCTCATTGCGCTCGGGCTCGTCCTCGAAATGATCGTCAAGGCGAATTGGGCGGAGATTTCCGCCGCCTTTCGGGCCGTACCTCCACAGCGGCCGGCGGCACCGGCGGCTCGAACGGTAAAGGCGGCGCGGCACTGGAGCGCAGCCGCCTGACGCGCGCATAGCTGGCGATGCTGAACGCGATCGACGCCAGATAGGCGATCGCGACGACGCTCAGCGTCGTCCAGGGTTCGGAGATCAGCGCGCCGCCGATCAGCACGATGACGACGATCGCCTCGAACCGTACGTTGCGCCGAAGCCTGAGCGAACTCCAGGAGAAGGTTGCCAGGCTGGAAACGACCAGGAAGGCGATCAGCGCCGCCCAGCCCGCGACCAGATAGCGGTCGCGCAACCATTCCCATTCCTGCCCGCTTGCCAGCCACAGGATGATCGGCAGCAGCAGCAGCCCAGCCCCGGCGGGCGCCGGCACTCCGGTCAGATAGCCGGCGGACTTGTGCGGCTGGTCCTCGAGGTCGATGCGGGCGTTGAAGCGGGCGAGGCGAAGCGCCATGCAGGCGGCATAGGCGAGCGCGAACATCCAACCGATCCTCGGCCAGGTCTGGAGCACCCAAAGATGGAGGATGATCGCCGGCGCGACGCCGAAGGCGATCACGTCAGAGAGCGAATCGAGCTCGGCGCCGAACCGGCTCTGGCCCTTCAGCGCGCGGGCGATGCGCCCGTCCATGCCGTCCAGCACGCCGGCGGCGACGACGGCGAGCACGGCATTGTCCCACTGGCCGGCAATGGCGAAGCGCACGCCGGTAAGCCCGACGCATAGCGCCAGCGCGGTGACGGCGTTTGGCACCACCGCCCGCAACGGGATGCCCGGCCGCTCCTGCGGGCCGCCCGGCGGCCTCACTGGGCGACGCCCTCGATCAGCTCGGAGACGCCCACCCTGGCGACGATGGTCTCGCCGGCCACCGTGCGCTGCCCAAGCAGCACCTGCGACGAGGTGCCGGCCGGGAGATAGACGTCGACGCGGCTGCCGAAACGGATCAGCCCGACCCGCTGTCCCGCGGCCACCCGGTCGCCGACCCTGACCCAGGGCACGATCCGACGCGCCACCAGCCCGGCGATCTGGGTGAAGGCGACCCGAGTGCCGTCCTCGCCCTGGACCAGCAGATGCTGGCGCTCATTGTCCTCGCTCGCTTTGTCGAGGTCGGCGTTGAGGAACTTGCCGGCGATATAGACGACGCGCGTTATCGTTCCCGCAATCGGGGTCCGGTTGATGTGGACGTCGAACACGCTCATGAAGATCGAGACCCGGATCACCGGCTCGTCGGCGAGGCCGTCCTCGCCGCCGATCAGCTCGCGCGGCGGCGGCACGGTCGCGATCATCGTCACAAGCCCGTCGGCCGGCGCCACGATCAGCCCTTCCCCGGTCGGGGTGGTGCGGATCGGGTCGCGGAAGAAGGCAGCGGTCCAGAGCGTCAAGCCGGCGACGATCCAGCCGATCGGATCCCAGTCGATCACCCACCAGAACAGCATCGCGATCGCGGCGGCGATGACGACGAACTTGCGCCCCTCCGGGTGGACGCTCGGCATCCGGTAGCGCACGTTGGTCGTGACGAGGTCCGGCTTCTCGAGCGAAGTCATCGGCTAGCCTTTAGGCGGAGCAACTGGGGGAGACAACCGATACGCCCCGCGGTTGATCCGCCCCCCGCCTCCCTCTACACGCGCCGCATCCCCCACGAGGCACGGCAGGAAAGCGCGCAGCCGATATGGCCAAGATCAAGGTGAAGAACCCGATCGTCGAACTCGACGGCGACGAGATGACCCGCATCATCTGGGAGTGGATCCGCGAGCGGCTGATCCTTCCCTATCTCGACGTCGAGCTGATCCGATTCGACCTCGGCATCGAAAGCCGCGACGAGACCGATGACCGCATCACCGTCGACGCGGCGCACGCGATCAAGCAGCACGGCGTCGGCGTCAAATGCGCGACCATCACGCCCGACGAGGCCCGGGTCGAGGAATTCGGCCTCAAGAAGATGTGGAAGTCGCCCAACGGCACGATCCGCAACATCCTGGGCGGCGTCGTCTTCCGCGAGCCGATCGTGATCGAAAACGTGCCGCGGCTGATCCCGGGGTGGACCGACCCGATCGTCGTCGGCCGCCACGCCTTCGGCGACCAGTATAAGGCGACGGATTTCCGGATCCCCGGCCCGGGCAAGCTCACCATCAAATGGGCCGGCGAGAATGGCGAGACGATCGAGCATGAGGTGTTCGACTTCCCCGATGCCGGCGTCGCCATGGGCATGTACAATCTCGACGCCTCGATACGCGACTTCGCTCATGCCTGCTTCAATTACGGCCTGCTGCGCGGCTGGCCGGTCTATCTCTCGACCAAGAACACGATCCTCAAAGCCTATGACGGCCGTTTCAAGGACCTGTTCGAGGAGATTTACGAGGCCGAGTTCAAGGAGAAGTTCGAGGCCGCCGGCATCGAGTATCAGCACCGCCTGATCGACGACATGGTCGCCAGCGCCTTGAAGTGGAGCGGCAAGTTCGTCTGGGCCTGCAAGAATTATGACGGCGACGTCCAGTCCGACCAGGTCGCCCAGGGCTTTGGCTCACTGGGCCTGATGACCTCGATCCTGCTGACGCCCGACGGCAAGTGCGTCGAGGCCGAGGCCGCGCACGGCACCGTCACCCGCCACTACCGGATGCACCAGCAGGGTAAGGCGACCTCGACCAATCCGATCGCCTCGATCTTCGCCTGGACCGGCGGCCTCAAATATCGCGGCCGCTTCGACGACACGCCCGAAGTCACTCGCTTCGCAGAGACGCTCGAGCGGGTCTGCATCGAGACGGTCGAGCAGGGCCAGATGACGAAGGATCTCGCCATCCTGATCGGCCCTGACCAGAGCTGGATGACGACCGAGCAATTTTTCGAAGCGATCCGAGCCAATCTCGAAAAGGCTATGGCCGGACAGGGCGAGCCGCAGGCGAGCGAACCCGCTCGCGTCTGATCCCGAGGCCGATGACCCGGCCCGGGACTCGCCGAAGCAGCGGATAGCGGTCGAGCGCCCGCACCAGCAGCGGCGCCTTGCGGATCGGCTCGCCCGGATTGAGGAGGCGTCCGATCACCCGGTCCTGCGCCGCTTTCTGCGCGGCCTGGATGACGCGGGTCGGGAACAGCCGGCGCTGCTGGACTCGGGCGAGCAACGGATCGACATTGTCGCCGCGCGCCAGCGGCCCGGCCAGGACGTTGGCGGCGGCGACCGCATCCTGGATCGCCAGGTTGATGCCGATGCCGCCGATCGGCGACATGGCGTGCGCGGCGTCGCCGATCGCCAGCAGCCCGGGCCGGTGCCAGCGGGTGAGGCGGTCGAGCTTGACGCTGAGCAGGTGGAGGTCGGTGAGCTCGTCGAGCTCGGCGAGGTCGAGCTCGGGGGCCGCCGCCGCGACTTCGGCTCGGATCGCGTCGATCCCCTTCTCCTGAAAAGCAGCGGCCGCGCCTTTCGGGATCAGGAAGGCGCATTGCCAATAGTCGCCGCGGTCGATCATCACCAGCAGTCGGCCGCGCTCGATATTTCCGCGAAGCCCGGCCTTCTGCGCCGCCGGCTTGGCGATCCGGAACCAGAAGACGTCCATCGGCGCGCCGAGATCCTCGACCGGAAGCAGGCGGCGGACGATGGATCCGCGCCCGTCCGCGGCGATGGTGAGCGGCGCCCGAAGCTCGCGCCCGTCGGCGAGCCGGACCCCGCGGACCCCGCCCTGTTCCTCGAGGAAGGCCTCGACCGGCGCCTCCATGTCGAGCCGGAAACCGGGAAAGGCGCTCGCTTCGTCGCGAAGGAAATCCAGGAAGTCCCACTGCGGCATCATCGCGATGAACGGTGCCGGCGTGCGCAGGTGCGTAAGGTCGCCGATCGTCCATTCGCGCCCGGCGATGCGCAACTGCGCTCCTTCGACCCGGTTGTGCGGGCGCTTGAGGAAGCGCTCGAGCATGCCGAGCTGGTGCAGGATCTCCATCGTCGAGGGGTGGACGGTGTCGCCGCGGAAGTCGCGCAGGAAGTCGCCGTGCTTTTCCAGCACCCGTACCGAACAGCCGGCGCGCGCGAACAGCAGGCCGGCCATCATCCCCGCGGGTCCGCCGCCCGCGATCAGCAACTCGGTGCGTTCGTCCCCCATCCGAAGCTGACAATCGCGCCTTTTGGCGCATAAAGGCAAGATGGCGCCCGAATTCAGCACTTCCGGCCTCAGCGACGCGCTGGTGATCCTGGCGGCGGCCGGGGTTGTCATACCGGCCTTTGCGCGCATTCGCATCAGCCCGGTCATCGGCTTCATCCTGATCGGAATCGCCGTCGGGCCGTCCGGCCTCGGCGCGATGGCCGGCGAACTGCCCTGGCTCCACTATGTTACCATCTCGAACGCGCACACGATCGAGCCCTTCGCCGAGTTCGGCGTGATCCTGCTCCTGTTCACGATCGGGCTCGAGCTGTCGTTCCGGCGGCTGTGGGGGATGCGCCGGCTCGTCTTCGGGGTCGGCGCGGCCGAGCTGATCGGCGCGGGCATCATCGTCGGCGGCGGCCTGGTCCTTGCCGGCTATGGCTGGATCCCGGCGCTGGCGCTCGGCCTCGCGTTGGCGCTGTCCTCCACCGCTTTGGTGCTGCCGCTGGTCAACCGGCGCAGCGCGGTCGGCCGCTCGGCGCTGGGCATGCTCTTGTTCGAGGACGTGGCGATCGTCCCGATCATCTTCGCGCTCGGCGCGCTCGCCCCGCGCGCCGGCCAGGAGACCGTCGACAACCTCGTCGGGACCTTGCTGTGGGGCAGCTTCGCCGTCCTCTTCATGCTCGTCGTCGGGCGGATCGTCCTGCCGCGGCTGTTCGCCCAGGCGGCGCGCACCAAGAGCCCGGAACTGTTCCTGGCCGTGAGCCTGCTCACCGTCATGGCCGCCGCGCTCGCCACCAGCGCAGCCGGCCTGTCGCCGATCATGGGCGCGCTGATCGCCGGCATCCTGATCGCCGAGACCGAATATCGCGGCGAGGTCGAGGTGATGATGGCGCCCTTCCGCGGCCTCGGCCTCGGCATCTTCCTGATCACCATCGGCATGAGCCTCGACCTGCGCCGGATCGCCGCGGAATGGGAGCTGGTGGCGGGGGCGCTGGTCGCCGTGATGCTGGTCAAGATGCTGGTCACCAGCGTGCTGCTGCGCCTGGAGGGGGCGCGCAAGTCGGTGGCTGCAGAGGTGGCGGTGCTGATGGCCTCGCCGTCGGAGACCACGCTGATCGTGCTCGGCGCCGCCGCAGCGGCCGGCGTCATCGGGGCCAGCGATGCGGCCTTCTGGCAGATCGTCACCGCGCTCGGGCTGACCCTGACGCCGCTCCTGGCGATGCTTGGCCGAAGCGCCGCCCGGCGCGTCGACGGCAGCGGCGGTGCCGAGGCGGGCGGGTTTCAGCCGACCCGCGAGCGGCCGCGCGCGGTGATCGTCGGCTATGGCCGCGTCGGCCGCCTGGTCGCCGAGATGCTGGCGGTGCACGACCGCGACTTCCTCGCCGTCGACAGCGACATCGACAACGTCTCCGCGGCCGCGGAGGCGGGCGTGCCGGTCATCTTCGGCGACGCCTCGCGCACGGAGTTCCTCGATCGCCTCAACCTCGGCCATGCCAGCGCACTCATCCTGACCATGGACGATCCCGTGCAGACGGTCCGACTGGTGAAGCGCGTTCGCGCCTGGTGCCCCGAGCTCACCATCGTCGCCCGCGCCCGCGACACCGACCATGCCGCCGAGCTCTACCGCGCCGGCGCCACCGACGCCGTGCCGGAGACGCTCGAGTCCTCGCTCCAGCTTTCCGAAGCGGTGCTGGTCGACCTCGGCATGGCGATGGGTCCGGTCATCGCCTCGATCCACGAGAAGCGCGCCGAACTGCGCCAGCAGATCATGGAAGCCGGCCAGCTCCAGCACGAGCCGCCCCAGCGCGGCCGCCGCCTCAGGGACACTGCTCCGCCCCGCAAGCGCGCGGACGGCGCCTAGGCCGCGACCGTCTCGGCTTCGAGCGCGGACCGTATCGCCGCGAGCGCGTCCCGGGCCTTAGCGGCGTCGGGGCCGCCGCCTTGGGCGAGGTCGGGCCGCCCTCCCCCGCCCTGGCCGCCCAGCGCCTCGACGCCCTTGCGGACCAGATCGACGGCGCTGAGCGCGCCGACGAGGTCGTCAGTGACGCCGACGGCGAGGCCGGCCCGGCCGTCATTGACCGCGACCATCGCCACCACGCCCGAGCCGACCCTTTTCTTGGCCTCGTCGACCAGGCCGCGGAGGCCCTTGGGGTCGATGCCTTCGAGCAGCTGGCCGATGAAGGCGTGGCCGCCAATATGTTCGGGCCCCGCCGCCTCGGCGCAGCTGCCGCCCCCGAGCGCCAGCGCCTTCTTCGCCTGGGCAAGCTCGCGCTCGAGCCGGCGGCGCTCCTCGATCAACGCGGCGACCCGCGCCGGCACTTCGTCGGGAGCGGCCTTCAGCGCCGCCGCCGTCTCGCGCAACCGATCGTCGCGAGCGATCAGCCAGCGCCGCGCCGCCTCGCCGGTCAGCGCCTCGATCCGGCGCACGCCGGCGGCGACTGCGCTTTCAGACACGACCTTGAACAGCTGGATGTCGCCGAGCGCCCCGACATGGGTGCCGCCGCACAGCTCGACCGACCAGGCCGCGTCCGTGCCCCGGCCCATCGAGAGCACGCGCACCTCGTCGCCATATTTCTCGCCGAACAAGGCCATCGCCCCGGCCGCGATCGCATCGTCCGGGCTCATCAGCTTGGTCGTCACCGGCTCGTTCTCCCGAATGTGCCGATTCACCTCTTCCTCGATCGCGTCCACGTCCTCGCGCGTCAGCGCCTTTGGGTGCGAGAAGTCGAAGCGGAAATAATCCGGCGCCACCAGGCTGCCCTTCTGGGTTACGTGCTCGCCGAGCCGATGGCGAAGCGCCGCATGAAGCAAATGCGTCGCCGAATGGTTGGCCCGCACCCGGCCCCGCCGCTCCGCGTCGACCGACAGGCGAACAGGGTCGCCCACCGCCACCTCGCCCGCGCGGATCACGACATGGTGAGCGTGAAGCCGGCCCAGCGGCTTTGATGTATCCTCAACATCCGCCGCCAGACCATTGTCGGAGCTGATCTTTCCGGTGTCGCCGATTTGTCCGCCGCTCTCGCCGTAAAAGGGCGTCTGGTTGGTGAGGATCGCGACCTTGTCGCCGGCTTCGGCCCGCTCGACGCGCGCGCCGTCCTTGACGATGGCGACGACCACGCCCTCGCCGTCATGGCCCGCATAGCCGGTGAACTCGGTCGAGCCATGTGCCTCGACAATGTCGAACCAGACTTCTTCCGAGGCCTTCGCGCCGGAGCCCTTCCACGCCGCCCGCGCCGCCGCTTTCTGCGCCCCCATCGCCGCATCGAAGCCGGCGCGGTCGACGCCGAGGCCCTGCGCCCGGAGCGCGTCCTCGGTGAGGTCGTAGGGGAAGCCGAAAGTGTCGTACAGCTTGAAGGCGACTTCGCCCGGCAGCGTGTCGCCGGGCTTCATCGCCGCCGTCGCCTCCCCGAGGAGCCCCAGCCCCTTGTCGAGCGTCTGCCGGAAGCGGGTTTCCTCGAGCTTCAGAGTCTCTTCGATCAGCGGCTGAGCGCGGATCAGCTCGGGATAAGCGGCGCCCATCTCGGCCGTCAGCGACGGCACCAGCCGGTGCATCAGCGGGTCCTTCGCGCCGAGGATGTGAGCGTGGCGCATGGCGCGGCGCATGATCCGCCGAAGCACATAGCCCCTCCCTTCATTGGCCGGCAGCACGCCGTCGGCGATCAGGAAGCCCGACGCCCGCAGATGGTCGGCGATAACCCGGTGGCTCGCTTTGGCCTCGCCGGCCGGCACCGATCCGGTCAGCTCGGCGGAGGCGGCGATCAGCGCCTGGAGGGTGTCGGTATCGTAATTGTCGTGGACGCCCTGAAGCACCGCGGCGATCCGCTCGAGGCCCATGCCGGTGTCGATCGACGGTCGCGGCAGGTCCCGGACGATCGCATTGTCCTCCTGCTCATATTGCATGAACACGAGGTTCCAGATCTCGGTGAAGCGGTCGCCGTCCTCGTCCGGCGATCCCGGCGGGCCGCCCGGGATCTTGTCGCCATGGTCGTAGAAGATTTCAGAGCAGGGCCCGCACGGGCCGTTATCGCCCATCGCCCAGAAATTGTCCTTGGTCGGTATGCGGATGATCCGCGCCTCCGGCATTCCGGAGATCCTGCGCCACAGCTCGAACGCTTCGTCGTCCGTATGATAGACCGTGGCAAGAAGCCGGTCCCTGGGGATCCCCCATTCGACGGTGAGCAGCTTCCAGGCGAGCTCGATCGCCCGCTCCTTGAAATAGTCGCCGAACGAGAAATTGCCGAGCATCTCGAAGAAGGTGTGGTGGCGCGCCGTATAGCCGACATTGTCGAGGTCGTTATGCTTGCCGCCGGCGCGCACGCATTTCTGCGACGAAGCCGCGGTCGAGTAGGCGCGGCTCTCCTGCCCGGTGAAGATGTTCTTGAACGGCACCATGCCGGCATTGACGAACATCAGGGTCGGGTCGTTCTGCGGCACCAAGGGAGCCGACGGCACGACCTGGTGCTGGTGCGCCCCGAAATAGTCCAGGAAGGTGCGCCGGATGTCGTTGGTCGAGGTCATAAGGGATGAACTTAAGGGACGTGCTGCGCCGCGGCAAGCGGAGCGCCCGGGAAGGCCGATGCGTGCCGAGCGGAGGCAGCGGGTCAATCCCCCTCTTGAACTTCGCCGGATATGCGTGAAGCATGGCCCCTTCCCCAAGGCGCGGCGCCGCGTCTTCTCGCGGAGTGCCGCAGGCACACGAAGGAGACGTTCATGCCCGGTAGAGCTGCAGGCACGAGGACCATTGCGCTCGTCGGGCCCGGCGGGGCGGGAAAGACCAGCCTTGCCGAGGCCCTTCTTTTCGCCGCCGGCGCGATCGGCCGGCAGGGCTCGGTCGGCGACGGCACCAGCGTCGGCGACGCCAGCCCGGAAGCGCGCGCCCGCGGCGGCTCGACCGAACTGAACCTGATGCACCTCGATTATCTCGACGACCGCTACGCGCTGATCGATGCGCCCGGCTCGGTGGGCTTTGCCGCCGACGGCGCGCTCGGCACCGCGGTCGCCGACCTCGCCCTCGTCGTGGTCGATCCCGATCCCGACCGGGCGCTGCTGGCTGAGCCGACGCTTCGACAGCTCGAGACGCTCGGCATCCCCCACATGATCTTCGTCAACAAGATCGACCAGGCCCGCGGCTCGATCCAGACGCTGCTGGAGGCGTTCCAGCCGATGAGCGCCTCGCCGCTGATCGCGCGCTGGATCCCGATCCGGGACGGCGAGCGCATCGCCGGCTTTGTCGATATCGCCCTCGAGCGCGCTTATTATTACCGTCCGGGCAAGGAGTCCGAGCAGAAGGAAATCCCGCCGGAGCTGGTCGACCGCGAGGCGCTCGAGCGCGGCCACATGCTGGAGCAGCTCGCCGACCATGACGACGCCTTACTCGAGCAGCTGCTGATGGACGAAGTGCCGGACCGCGAAACGGTCTTCCAGGACCTCGCGAAGGAGACCGGCGCCGCCCAGATCGTGCCGGTCCTGTTCGGATCGGCGCTGAACGGCTTCGGCGTCCGCCGTCTCCTGAAAGCGCTCCGCCATGAGGTGCCGGATCCCTCCGCCGCCGCCCAGCGGCTCGGCGCCGCGAACGGCTGCGCCTTCGTCTTCAAGGTGTCGAACAGCGGCGCGATGGGGCGCCTCACTTATGCCCGCGTCTTCGGTGGCGCGCTCAAGGAAGGCGCCGAGCTCAGCGCGTCCGCGGGCCACGTGCGCATCGGCACCTTGTTCGCCGTCCAGGGCGAGAAGACCGCCAAGCTTCCCGAGGCCAGGACCGGCGACGTCGTCGCCGTCGCCAAGCTCGAGGGCGTCCATGCCGGCGAATGGCTCAGCACCGGTAAATCGCCCCCCTCGCTCGACCTCGGCCAGCCGACCCGGAACTATGCGCTGGCGATCGCCACCAAGGACCGCAAGGACGACGTTCGCCTCTCCACCGCGCTCCACAAGCTGACCGAGGAAGACCGGGCGCTCGTCTGGGAGCAGGACGAAGCGCTTCACGAAACTCGCCTCAAGGGCGTCAATGACGAGCATCTGAAGGTGACGCTCGAGCGGCTGAAGCGACGCTACGGCGTGGCCGTGGACTCGCGCGCGCCCGCCATCGGCTACAAGGAATCAATCCGCCGCACTGTCACCCAGCGCGGCCGCCACAAGAAGCAGTCCGGCGGCCACGGCCAGTTCGGCGACGTCGTCATCGAAGTGAAGCCGCTGCCGCGCGGCGAAGGCTTCAGGTTCGATGAAAAGATCACCGGCGGCGTGGTGCCGAAGCAATGGATCCCGGCGGTCGAAGCGGGCGTTCGCGACGCGACGATGAAGGGGCCGCTCGGTTTCCCGGTCGTCGACGTGGCGGTGACCCTGGTCGACGGCTCTTACCACAGCGTCGACAGCTCCGAGATCGCGTTCCGGACGGCGGGCCGGATCGGCATGTCGGAAGCGCTTGCCCAGGCGCAGCCGCACCTTCTCGAGCCCGTCATGAAGGTGACGGTGGTGGCGCCGAGCGGGGCGACGTCGCGAGTCACCTCGGCGATCGCGAGCCGGCGCGGCCAGATGCTCGGCATGGGCCCGCGCGAGGGCTGGTCGCGCTGGGATCAGGTCGAGGCGCTGATCCCCGAGGCGGAGATGCAAGGCTTCGACGCCGAGCTGCGCTCGCTGAGTCAGGGCCTCGCCACCTTTGAGGCGGTGTTCGATCATCTCGCCGAGCTCAACGGCACGCTCGCCGACAAGGTGGTCCAGCGCGAGCTCGAGCCGGCCTGACGAGCCACGCTCGCAGCCCGACGGCTGGTACGAGGCTGACTAACTGCTTGACGGCTCCCGCCGTTGTGCGATGGTGAGGCACGAGGTGGTAAATGCCTGACAAGCCTGTTTTTTCGGATGACCAGATCGTTGCCCAGATTACCCGGCTGGGCGTCTGGAACGCGCCCGGCGTGCCGATCGCCTACACCTTCCTCGAGCAGCGGCCTGGCTATCTGCCCTATGAGAGCAGCTTCGCACCTTTCTCGGCGAGCGAGCGCGCCGACGCCGCCAAGGCGTTCGCGCTGATCGCGGAGGTCGCCAACCTCAGCTTCGTCCAGGTCGCCGATAATGGGCAGGAGCCTGGGCCGTCGAATCAGCGCATCACGTTCAGGACGCTGTCAGTGGAACAGCCCTTCTATTCGGGCTCCGCCTCGACCTATCAATATGGCAGCTCCCCCGACATTTACGGGTCGGACGTCATACTCAATCATGACGGCATGGACCGTCGGGTCGAGCTCGGAGGCTATTTCTACTGGCCCTTCTACGTGACGCTGCACGAGATCCTCCATTCGATCGGCCTCTCGCACGCGGGCGACTATGACGGCGCCGGCTTCAATTATGACGACGATGCACTGTTCCGGCAGGATACGCGGCAATATACCGTCATGTCCTACTGGGACGCGGCCGAGGCCGGGGCCGACCACATCATCGGTTCGACCCAATATGTCGCGCAGACGCCGCTGCTCTACGACATCCTCGCGCTGCAGAAGCTCTACGGTGCGAACATGGCGACCCGCTCCGGGGACACGGTCTACGGCTTCAACTCGAACACCGGCAGCTCGCCGTTCAACTTCGCCGTCAATGCGGCCCCGGTGATCGCGATCTGGGACGGCGGCGGCCGGGACGTCCTGGACTTTTCCGGCTGGGCCGGCGTCTCGCTGATCGACCTCAACCCCGGCGCTTTCAGCAGCGGTGGAGGCCTGACGGCGAACGTCGCGATCGCCTTCGGCGCGACGATCGAGGACGCCGTGGGAGGAGCCGGAAGCGACGAGCTGATCGGCAACGGAGCGGCGAACCGGCTCGACGGTGGCGCGGGCGCCGACGCCATGAGCGGGGGCGGCGGCGACGACACCTATATCGTCGACCATGCCGCCGATGCGGTTGCGGAAGCCCCAGGCGGCGGCATCGACGTCGTGCGAAGTCGGGTCAGCTTCACGCTCGGACCCGAGGTCGAAAATCTCGTCCTCGAAGGCGCTGCGGCGATCGACGGCACGGGGAACGCCCTCGCCAACCGGATCACGGGCAACGGGGCGGCGAACCGGCTCGACGGCGGCGCGGGCGCCGACGAAATGGTCGGCGGCAGCGGGGACGACGTCTACATAGTCGACCAGGGTTCCGACGCTGTCGTGGAAGAGAGCGCCGGCGGCATCGACCTGGTGCGCAGCGTGGTGAGCTTCACCCTCGACGCCGAAGTCGAAAACCTCATCCTCGAAGGGGCCGCAGCCATTAGCGGGACGGGCAATGCCGCAGCGAACAGCATCACCGGCAATGGAGCGGCAAACCGCCTCGACGGCGGCGCGGGCGCCGACCTGATGGCGGGCGGCGGCGACGCGGACATTTACCTGGTCGACAATGCCGGCGACCTGATCGGGGAAACGGCGGGCGGCGGCATCGACGTCGTCCACAGCCTGATAACCTTCACGCTCGGAGCGGAGGTGGAAAACCTCATCCTCGCCGGCAGCGCGGGCATTGGCGGGTCGGGCAACGCCCTCGCCAACCGGATCAGCGGCAACGGTGGGGCGAACCGGCTCGACGGCGGCGGAGGCGCCGATGTCATGATCGGCGGCGCCGGCGACGACGTCTACATCGTCGATTCCGGCGCGGACCGGATCGTCGAAGCGGCGGGCGGCGGCATCGACCTCGTGCGCAGCCGAGTCAGCTTCACCCTCGGCTCCGGCGTGGAGAATCTGGTTCTCGACGGCACCGGAGCCATTAACGGCACCGGCAACGGCGCCACCAACCGCATCGGCGGCAATGCCGCGGCCAATGTCCTGAACGGGGCGGGCGGCAACGACACGATGTCCGGCGGCCGCGGGAACGACACCTATTATGTCGACTCGGCGGGCGATGTCGTGGTCGAGGGCGCCGGGGCCTACGGCGTCGATCAGGTCTTCAGCTCGATCAGCTATGCGCTGGGGGCGAACGTCGAGAACCTGACGCTCATCGGCACTTCCTCCCTTCGCGGCCTCGGCAACGGCCTGGCGAACAATATCGTCGGAAATGACGCGGCCAACCTCATCCAGGGCGGCGCCGGTGCCGACACCCTGGCCGGGGGCGCGGGCGACGACCGCATCCATGGCGGAACCGGCAACGACGTCCTGAGAGGCGATGCCGGGAAGGACGGATTCTATTTCGAGACGCCGCTCAACGGCTCCTCGAACGTCGACCGCATCCTCGATTTCTCGCGGGCCGACGACACCATCTTCCTCGATTGCGACGTGTTCAAGGGGCTCGCCGCAACGGGCGCGTTGAGCAGCGGCGAATTCCGCGCCGGCACGGGCGCTCGGGATGCGAGCGACCGCATCATCTACGACCAGTCGTCGGGTTCGATCTATTACGACCCGGACGGGATCGGCGGCGCCGCGCAGGTGCTGTTCGCGACGGTGGCGGCAGGGCGCTATCTGACCAGCGCCGACTTTGTCGCGGTGATCTGACACCGATGCCGGTCAGGAGGGGTGCGCCTCCGCCGCGCCAGCGCCGGTCGGCGCGAGGATCGGCGCCGGCACCGCCTCCTCGCCGCGCGAGACGATCGTCGCAATGGTGAGGTCGCCGGCGACGTTCAGCGTCGTCCTGCACATGTCGAGGAAGCGATCGACGCCGAGCACGATGCCGATCCCTTCGGGCGGCACACCGACCATGCCGAGGATGATGGCGATCACCGGCAGCGAGCCGGACGGGACGCCCGCCGTCCCGATGCCGCCGAGGATGCAGACCAACAGCACCGTGACCTGCTGCCACAGATCGAGGTCGACGCCGAAGAACTGGGCGAGGAACAGCACCGTGACGCCCTCGAAGATGGCGGTGCCGTTCTGGTTGGCGGTGGCGCCGATGGTGAGGACGAAGCGCGACACGCGCGGCGGCAACAGTAGGTTTTCCTCGGCGACCTTGAGCGCCGTCGGCAGCGTCGCGTTGGACGACGAGGTCGAGAAGGCGACGACCATCGCCTCCTGGATCTGGCGGAAGAAGATCAATGGCGACTTGCCCGCCAGCAGCCACAGAGCGAGCGGGTAGGTTACGAACATGTGGACGCCGAGCGCGAGCAGCACGACGCCGGCGAAGGCGCCGAGCCGGACCAGCAGGTCCCAGCCGAACAAGGCGGCGAGGTTGAACATGAAGCAGGCGACGGCGACCGGCGCCAGCCGGATGACGAGGCCGATCAGCCTCATCATGACATGGAACAGACCCTCGATCGCCTCCTGAAGCCGCTGCGACTGCGGCGTGTGCACCAATAGCAGACCGATTCCGAAGACGAGCGCGAAGAACATGACGGCGAGAATGTCGTTGGCGGAAGCGGCGGCTACGACGTTGTTGGGGATGATGTTGAGGAACGCCGCGACTCCCGACGGCCGCTCGGCATTGGCGGTCAGGATGGCGCCCGCATTTTCGCGGCTGTCCGCGAGAAGCTGCTGGGCCAGCGCCTGATCGACGCCGGCGCCGGGCACGAACACGTTCGCCACCGTCAGCGCGAGCAGGACGGCGATCCCGGACAAGAGGACCGTATAGACCAGCGTCTTCACCCCCACTCGCCTCAGCGCGCGAATGTCGCCCATCTCGGCGATGCCGATCACCAGCGCCGAGAAGAGCAACGGGATGACGAGCATGAACAGGAGGCGCAGGAAGATCTGCCCGATCGGGCCGGTGACATAGCTGGTCACCCACTCGACCCAGGGTGCATCGGTCTGGGTCATGTTGACGGTGAGGCCGGCGATCAGGCCGACCAGGAAGCCGATCAGCATCTTCATCTGCAGCGACATGCCGCGACGCCCCGTCTGCTCCATTCTGCGCCCCTCCTGCTTCGCCTCCATCCGGGCGCGGCGCCGGGGAAAAGTCAACTCCAATCGGGTGCGCGGGGGCGGCCGTTCTGCTAATCCGGGGTCGGGAGGTCGCCATGATCGAGATCGCCGGAATGGAGCTGCTGCCCGACTGGCCGCTGTTCGTGAGCTTCGTCGTCGCGGGCCTCGCGCTCAACATCGTGCCCGGCGCCGACATGACCTTCATCATCGCGAGCGCGGCGCGCGGCGGGCGCCGCGACGGCATCGTCGCGGCCCTCGGCATCGGCGCCGGCACGCTGTTCCACATCCTTGCGGCGGTGCTGGGACTGTCGGCGATCCTCGCCTCCTCGCAGACGGCGTTCGACATCATCAAGTGGATCGGCGCCGCCTATCTGCTCTGGATCGCCGTCTCGGTGGTGCGCGGCGAAAGGCGGGCGGCGGACGACGAGGCGCCGCGGCCTTCCTCGTCCGGCTTGCGGCTGTTCCGGGCGGCGGTGCTGGTCAACGTGCTCAACCCGAAGGTCGGCTTGTTCTTCCTCGCCTTCCTGCCGCAATTCGTCGATCCCGAGGCGGCCGTGCCGGCGCTTCAGATCCTCTGCCTCGGCCTGTGGTTCGACTTGGCGGGCACGCTGGTCAACATCGCTGTCGCGCTGGCCGCGGCGGGGACGGCGGCCCGGGTCCGCGACATTGCCTGGGTCGGCCGCGCCGCGCGCTGGGTGGCGGCGACGGCGATGGCCGGGCTGGCGGTGCAGCTGGCGCTCAGCGGCCGCCGCTAGGCGTAGGCGTAAGGGCCGCCTTTCTGAAGCGCGGCGGCATAAGCGGGGCGCGCATGGATGCGTTCGAGCCAGTCGACGAGGTTCGGGCGGGACTCGTCGAGGCCGGCTCGGGAGCGGGCGGCCTCGAGCGGAAAGCTCATCATCACGTCGGCCGCGGTGAACTCGTCGCCGGCGAACCAGTCGCGGCTCGCCAGCTCGCTCTCCAGCCAATCGAGATGCTGATCGAGCATCCTCTGGATCGGGGCGCGCGCCGGACGACCGAGCAGGCCGAGACGGTTGACGACGAGCAGAGCGAACAAAGGCGGCATCATCGAACCTTCGGCATAATGGAGGAAATGCCGCCAGCGCAGCACCGCGTCGCGATTGCCGGGCGGCCCGAGCTTGCCTTCCGCTTTCTCGACCAGATATTCGACCACCGCTCCGGTCTCGGCGATCGCCCGCCCCTGATCCTCGATCACCGGCGACTTGCCGAGCGGGTGGACCTTCCTCAGCGCCGGCGGCGCCAGCATCGTTTTGGGGTCGCGCGCGTAGCGCACCACCTCGTAATCCATCTCGAGCTCCTCGAGCAGCCACAGGATGCGCTGCGACCGGGAGTTTTCGAGATGGTGGACCTTGATCATGTCGGCTGCTCCGGGGCGAGCGCGGCCAGCTCCTTGACGAGCTTGGCGGCGAGGGTGGCGGTGACGCCATTGACGTCGCGCGACGGATTGAGCTCGACGATGTCGGCGCCGACGATCGGCGTGTCGATGCGGTGGAGCACCGACAGGAATTCGCGAACGCTGGCGCCGCCGGGCTCGTGGTGCGAGACGCCCGGCGCGAAAGCGGGGTCGAAGCCGTCAAGGTCGATGCTGACATAAAGCGGCCCCTGCGGGACCGGGACGCGCTCGGGCACGAAGTCGCGCATCTCGACCACCTCGACGCCGAAGCGCTCCGCCTGCGCGCGGCAGTGACCGTTGAGGGTGCGGATGCCGAACTGGACGAGGCGCCGCGCGTGACCCGCCTCCATGATCCGCGCGAAGGGCGAGGCGTGGGACCAGGGGTCGCCGTCGAAATCGTCATAGAGGTCGGGGTGGGCGTCGAAATGGAGGATGTTGAGCGGACCGTGCACCGCGGCGAGGCCGGCGACGATCGGCGAGGTCACCATATGGTCGCCGCCGAGCAGGATCGGGATCGCCCCTGCCCTGGCCGCCTCCTCGGCGGCGGCGCGAATCACCGCGGTATCGCTCCCGCTTTCGGTGAGCGGCAGATCGCCGGCATCCTCCAGCGCCACGTCGAGGCCGAGCTCGACGCCCTTCTCCGAGGTGAGGTTGCCGTGGTCGGAATGGAGCGCGGCGCGGATCGCGGCGGGCGCGGCGGCGGCGCCGCGCAGAAAGGAAGAATGGCTGTCGGTGGGAAGACCGATCAGGCGCACGCGCGGACGCCGGTCGGGATCGCCGCTCATCGGCCGTTGCCTTGGACGCTCGGGCAGTGCATCGCCGCGCCTGTCTTGCCGTTCGCCGTGGCGCAGGCAAGCCCGCCTTGCTCCGAAGCTGCACCGGAAGACCGATGAACCCGCCGCCTGCCACCGCCCCCGTGACGCGCCCCGGCATGGTCGAGTTCGTCGTGCTGATGGCGGCCCTGATGGCCTCGAACGCGCTCGCCATCGACGCGATGCTGCCGGCATTGCCGTCGATCGGCGAGGCGCTTCGGGTGGCCGAGGAGAATCGGCGCCAGCTCGTCATTACCGCCTATCTGCTCGGCTTCGGCGCGGCGCAGATCGCCTACGGGCCGCTCGCCGACCGGTTCGGGCGCAAGCGGCTCCTGATCGGAAGCATGTTCTTCTACGCTCTGTTCGGCGCGCTGGCCGGGATGGCCGGAAGCTTCGCGCTGCTGCTCGGCGCCCGCGCGATGCAGGGCGTCGCGGCGGCCGGCACGCGGGTGCTGGTGGTGGCGATCGTGCGCGACCGCTTCGAGGGCGCGGCGATGGCACGGGTGATGTCGCTGGTGATGATCATCTTCATGGTCGTGCCGGTGCTTGCGCCGAGCTTCGGCCAGGCGGTGCTGGCGGTCGGCACCTGGCGGCACATCTTCATCGGCCTTGCCGTCTACGGGCTCGCTTTGGCGCTGTGGAGCGCGCTCAGGATGCCGGAGACGCTGGCCGAAGCCGACCGGCAGCCGCTCTCCTTCCGGCAGATCCGGCTCGCGACGAGCGAGACCCTGCGCAACCGGGCATCGTTCGGCAACACGGTGGCGGCGACCCTCACGTTCGGCGGGCTGTTCGCCTTCATCGGCTCGATCCAGCAGATCGTGTTCGACGTGTTCCAGCGGCCCGAGCTGCTCGGCCTGGCCTTCGCCTGCATCGCCGGGCCGATGGCGGGCAGCTCCTACGCCAATTCGCGGCTGGTGATGCGGCTCGGCTCGCGCCGGCTGCTGCTCGGCGCGCTCGCCGCCTTCACGGGGACGGCGGCGCTTCACCTCGCGCTGGCGCTCGGCTTCGGCGAGACGATCTGGAGCTTCGTCCTCCTGCAGGCGCTGACCATGGCCTGCTTCGGACTGATCGGCGCCAATGCCGGCGCGCTGGCGATGGCGCCCTTGGGCCACATCGCCGGCACCGCCTCCTCGCTCCAGGGCCTGATCACGACCATCGGCGGCGCGCTGATCGGCTTCGCGATCGGCCAGCAGTTCGACGGCACGACGGTGCCGATGGTCGCCGGCTTCGCCGTGTGCGGCGCCCTCGCGCTGCTGACGGCGCTATGGGCCAACCCAGCCGATCGCCATCCGCCGCCCGTCCGCAAAGTGGACGAAATTGACGCCTGAGGCGGTCGATCGGCCAGCAAAGTGGACGAAGTGGACGCCTGAAGCGGTCGATCAGCGGCAAAGTGGACGAAATGGACGCCTGAACCAGGTGAATCGCCAAGGACAGGCGCGCTCAGACGTCGTCCTCCGCCGCGGGACCGGCCATCAGCGCTTCGCCGACGGCGTCGGTCTTGCCGCGAATCGCCCGTTCGATCCGGGCCGCCACGTCGGGATTTTCCTTGAGATAGGCCTTGGCGTTCTCGCGGCCCTGGCCGATGCGGATCGAGTCGTAGCTGAACCAGGAGCCCGATTTCTCGACGATGCCGGCCTTGGCGCCGAGATCGAGGATCTCGCCCAATTTGGATACGCCCTCGCCGTACATGATGTCGAACTCGACCTGCTTGAAAGGCGGCGCGAGCTTGTTCTTGACGACCTTCACCCGCGTCGTGTTGCCGATGATTTCGTCGCGATCCTTGATCTGGCCGGTGCGGCGGATGTCGAGACGCACCGACGCGTAGAATTTGAGCGCGTTGCCGCCGGTGGTGGTCTCCGGATTGCCGTACATGACGCCGATCTTCATCCGCAGCTGGTTGATGAAGATGACCAGGCATTTCGATTTGGAGATCGAGCCGGTGAGCTTCCTCAGCGACTGGCTCATCAGCCGCGCCTGGAGGCCGACATGGCTGTCGCCCATCTCCCCCTCGATCTCGGCGCGCGGCACCAAAGCGGCGACCGAATCGACGACCAGGATATCGACGGCATTGGAGCGGACCAGGGTGTCGGTGATCTCGAGCGCCTGCTCGCCGGTGTCCGGCTGCGAGACGATCAGGTTGTCGACGTC
>DASVVV010000021.1:0-17642 GCA_036386375.1 Allosphingosinicella sp.
GCCGGCGGCGTGTACGTGCTCGAGCTCAGCTCCTACCAGATCGACCTCACCTACAGCCTCGACTGCGACGTCGCCGTGCTCCTCAACGTGACCCCCGACCATCTCGATCGCTATGACAGGTTCGAGGCTTACGTCGCGGCCAAGGTGCGCCTGCTGGACATGCAGACTGACCGCCATCCTCAGGTCATCTCGCGCGACAGCACGGCGAGCTATGCTGAATATGAGAGGCGCTGGTTCGAGGACCATGACCGCGTCTTCGGCATAGGCGCAGACGAAATAGCCGATCAGTCCTCGTGGCCGGCGCTCCAAGGGCCCCATAATGCCGAAAACGCCGCGGCTGCAGTCGCGGTCTGCAGGGCGCTCCGCCTTCCCGAAGCCGCCGCCGATATTGCCCTGCGTACCTATCCCGGCCTTCCGCACAGGATGGAGCGGGTGGCGGAGCGGGAGGGGGTGCTGTTCGTCAACGACAGCAAGGCCACCAATCCCGCTTCGACGGCGCCGGCGCTGGCCGCATATCCGGCGGTTCACTGGATCGTCGGCGGCCTCGCCAAGTCCGACGATCTCGGACCCTGCGAGGACCAGCTCGGCCATGTCCGCGCCGCCTACACGATCGGCGAAGCGGGGCCGATGTTTGCGCGCTTGCTCGACGGCAAAGTAACTGTAAGGCCATGCGAATTGTTGGTCGAAGCGGTTCGCAGCGCGGCCGAGGCGGCGGCTCCGGGCGAGGTGGTCCTGCTCTCCCCGGCCTGCGCGTCGTTTGATCAGTTCAGGGACTATGAGGCACGCGGGGACGCGTTCCGCGCCGCCGTTGAAGCATTGGACGAAAGGGTCGGGGCATGAGCGTCGGGAGCGCGAGCGTGAACCGGGCAGGGGCGGCGGCGTCGAAGTCGGCAAGGCTCGGCCGCTCCGACATGAGCGCGGTCGGGCGCTGGTTCTGGGAGATCGACAAGCTCCTCCTGATCCTGGTCGCCGTCCTTATTTCAATCGGACTGATCGCCGTCGCCGCCGCCTCGCCAGCCGCAGCCACGCGCTATTCCGGCGGCGGCGTCAGTTTCCCGCCGCTTTATTATTTCTACCGGCAGCTGATCTGGATCATGGTGTCGGTGCCGGTGCTGATCGCCGTGTCCATGCTGCCCAAGGCGCTGGCCCGGCGGCTGTCGATCCTCGGCGCGATCCTGTTCACCGTGCTGCTGTTCCTCGTGCCCGTCATCGGCCAAGAGGTAAACGGCGCCCGGCGCTGGATCGGCGTCGGTTTCACCCAGTTCCAGCCGTCCGAATTCCTGAAGCCGCTCTTCATCGTGTCGATCGCCTGGCTCTTGTCGCTGAAGGAGAAGGACCCGTCGCTGCCGATGGTGCCGCTGACGGCGGTCATCACCGGCATCATCGCCTTGCTGCTGATGCAGCAGCCCAATTTCGGCGAGACGATCATCTTTGTCTCCGCGTGGGTGCTGCTGCTCGCTTTGTCGGGCGCGCCGATGAAATATCTCTACATGCTCGGTGCCGGCGGCGTCGCCGCGATCGTGCTCGCCTATCTCTTCTATCCGGTCGCGACGGCACGGATCGACGGCTTCCTGTTCGCGGAAGGCGACAATTACCAGGTGGAATCGGCGCTTCGCACACTGACCGCCGGCGGCCTGTTCGGCGCCGGGCCGGGCGCGGGGATGCGCAAGTTCCACCTGCCCGAGCCGCACACCGACTACATCTCTTCGGTGATCGGCGAGGAGTTCGGAATCATCGCCTGTCTCGCCATTGCCATCCTCTACATGACGATCGTCGCGCGCGTCCTGATCCGGCTGCTTCATGAGGAGGACAAGTTCCTCGTTCTCGCCGCCGCCGGCCTCGTCTGCCAGTTCGGGCTTCAGGCGCTGATCAACATGGCCGTCAACGTCCATATAGCGCCGTCGAAGGGGATGACCCTCCCCTTCATCTCCTATGGCGGCTCGTCGATGATAGCGCTGGCGCTCGGATTCGGGCTGCTGCTCGCCTTCAGCCGGCGCAATCCCTTCCTTCACCGCTCGCCTTATGTCGTGAAGCGGAGCGGCCTGAAATGACCATGTCGCGCCACTATGTGCTCGCCGCCGGCGGCACCGGCGGGCACATGATGCCGGCCCACGCTTTGGCCGAGGAGCTGATGCTGCGCGGCCACCGCGTCGCACTGGTGACCGACGATCGCGGCGCGCGCATCCCCGGCCTGTTCGGGCAGGTCCAGGTCCATATCCTTCCCGCCGGCCGACTCGCGGGCGGCCCCGCCGGCTGGATCCGCGCCGTGCGGTCGATCGTCACCGGGCGGGCGATGGCATTGCGGCTCTACGAGACGTTCAAGCCGTCGGCGGTGATCGGCTTCGGCGGCTATCCCGCCTTTCCCGCGTTGCTGGCTGCACGGCGGGACCGTATCCCCACCGCCATTCACGAGCAGAATGCGGTGCTCGGCCGCGTCAACCGCCTCGTCGCCTCGAAGGTCGACGCCGTCGCCACCGCTTATCCGCGGGTCGAGCGGCTGCCGCGCGGCGCGCAGGAGCGGGTCGAGTTCGTCGGCAATCCCGTCCGCGACGAGGTGCTTGCGCTGCGCGAGCGCCCGTTCCCGCCGCTCACCGAGGACGGCATCTTCCGCCTGCTCGTCACCGGCGGCAGCCAGGGCGCCACCATCCTCTCCGACGTGGTGCCCGGGGGGCTGGCGCTGCTGCCCGAGCATTTCCGCCGCCGGCTCCAGGTCACGCAGCAATGCCGCGAGGAGGATATCGACCGGGTCCGCGGCCGCTATGCCGAGCTCGGCATCCCCGCCGACCTCGCCACCTATATGCCAGACCTGCCGGACCGGCTCGCCTGGGCGCATCTCGTCATCGCCCGGGCCGGCGCTTCGACCATCGCCGAGCTGACCGCCGCCGGCCGCCCCGCCATCCTCATTCCGCTCCCTTCGGCCACCGACGATCACCAGACCGCCAATGCCCGCGAAATGGCTCGCGCCGGCGGCGCGCGCATGATCGCGCAGGCGAAGTTCACGCCCGTCGAGCTCGCCAAGCAGATGCAGAAGCTCGCCCTGGACCCAGGCGCGCTGGCCAATGCCGCCGCCCGCGCCCGCGCGGTGGGCAAGCCCGACGCGGCCCGAGCGCTCGCCGACCTGGTCGAGCGGATCGCCAGGCATCCCGGGGCCGACCCGCTGTTTGTGCGCGACAACATCCTCCAGCCGATCCCCAACGGCGTTCCGGCATGAAGGGGGTCGGCACCGACATCGGCACCATCCACTTCGTCGGCATCGGCGGCATCGGCATGTCCGGCATCGCCGAGGTCATGCACATCCTCGGCTACAAGGTGCAGGGCTCCGACGTCGCTGATTCCTATGTCGTCGAGGGCCTGCGCCAGCGGGGCATCCCGGTGGCGATCGGTCATCGCCCGGAAAATCTCGGCGATGCCGCCGTCGTGGTCGTCTCGACCGCGGTCAAGAAGGACAATCCCGAAGTCGTCACCGCTTATGAGCGCCGCATCCCGGTCGTCCGCCGCGCCGAGATGCTGGCCGAGCTGATGCGCCTCAAGGCGACCGTCACCGTCGCCGGCACCCACGGCAAGACGACGACCACCTCGATGGTCGCGGCGTTGCTCGACGCCGGCGGGATCGATCCCACCGTCATCAACGGCGGCATCATCAATGCCTACGGCTCCAACGCCCGGCTCGGCAAATCCGACTGGATGGTGGTCGAGGCCGACGAGAGCGACGGCAGCTTCCTCCGGCTCGACGGGACGATCGCGGTCGTCACCAACATCGATCCGGAGCATCTCAACCATTACGGCTCGTTCGACGCCGTCAAGGACGCGTTCGTCGAATTCGTCGAGAACGTGCCCTTCTACGGTGCCGCTCTGCTGTGCGTCGACCATCCCGACGTTCAGTCGATCATTCCGCGCCTCAGGGACCGGCGCATCATCACTTACGGCTTTGCCGCCCAGGCCGACGTCCGCGGCGAGAATGTCGTGTCCGTGCCGGGCGGCAACCGCTTCGACGTCTCGATCCGCAACCGCGCCGGCGAGGTCCGCACGATCGCCGGGGTCGAGCTGCCGATGCCGGGCCGGCACAACGTCCAGAACGCGCTCGCCGCGATCGGCGTGGCGGCCGAGCTCGGTATCGCGGACGAAATTCTGCAACGCGGCTTCGAGAAGTTCGACGGGGTCAAGCGCCGCTTCACCAAGGTCGGGGAGATCGACGGCGTCTCGATCATCGACGATTACGGCCACCATCCGGTCGAGATCCGCGCGGTCCTGTCCGCCGCTCGCGAAGGCGCGCAAGGGCGGGTGATCGCGGTCGTCCAGCCGCACCGTTTCACCCGGCTTCGCGACTTGATGGACGACTTCCAGATCGCCTTCAACGACGCCGATATCGTGATGGTGGCGCCGGTCTATGCGGCCGGCGAGGAGCCGATCAAGGGCGTCGACAACCATGCCTTGGTCGAGGGGCTGAAGGCGCGCGGCCACCGCGCCGTCTGCACCGTCGACCATGTCCAGGACGCCTGCCGTCAGCTGCGCGACATCGCCGCGCCCGGCGACATGGTGATCTGCCTCGGCGCCGGCGACATCACCAAATGGGCCGCCACCCTCGCCGACGGCATCCGGCAGGCGCGGGCGTCGCGAATATCGAGGGCGGCGGAATGAATGCCAGGGGACAGTTACTTGCCCCCGAGGCGGCGGCAGACCGGTTACGGGGGCGGGGGAAAATAACTGTCCCCGCGCTGTGCGGCACGGCCGAGCGCCACGGCAGTCTTGCCGACTTCATCTGGTTCCGCACCGGCGGGCCGGCGGAATGGCTGGTCAAGCCGAAGGACGTCGAGGACCTTTCGCGCTTCCTGGGCGAGCTCGACCCCGCGGTGCCGGTCCTCCCGGTCGGCGTGGGCTCGAACCTGATCGTCCGCGACGGCGGCGTGGAGGGGGTGGTGGTCCGCCTGCCGAAGAGCTTCGCCAAGGTTGCCGCCGAGCCCGACAACCGCGTCCGCGCCGGTGGCGGCGCCATGGGCATCACCGTCGCCTCGAAGGCGCGCGACGCCGGCATCGCAGGACTCGAATTCCTTCGCGGAATTCCCGGCACTGTCGGCGGCGCCGTCAGGATGAACGCCGGCGCCTATGGCCGCGAAGCCTGCGACATCCTCGTCGAGGCGACGCTCGTGCTCCGCGACGGGCGGATCGAGACCTGGCCGATCGATCGGCTCGGCTATACCTACCGCCACAGCGACGTTCCGGCCGGCGCGGTGGTGGTCGAGGCCCTGTTCCAGGGCGCGCCCGGCGATCCCGCGGCGATCGGCGCTGAGATGGACCGCATCGCTGAGGAGCGCGAAGCCTCGCAGCCGCTGCGCTCGCGCACCGGCGGCTCGACCTTCAAGAACCCGCCCGGGACGAAGGCCTGGAAGCTGATCGACGCCGCGGGCTGTCGCGGCCTAACCCTCGGCGGAGCGCAGGTGTCGGAGAAGCATTGCAACTTCCTCCTGAACCTCGGCGACGCCAGTGCCGCGGACATCGAGGCGCTCGGCGAGGAAGTGCGCCGGCGGGTGAACGCGCATTGCGGCGTCGATCTCGAATGGGAGATACAGCGCGTGGGGGTCGGCCGATGAACCCAACCGCCTACCCGTCGTCCCGGCGAAAGCCGGGATCTCCCTTCGCCTTCGAAGCGGCTGTCAAAGAAAAAGAGATTCCAGCTTTCGCTGGAATGACGGAGGTGCCTGCGTGGCTCTGACGCCGCTCCACATCGCCGTGCTGATGGGCGGGTGGTCGGCCGAGCGCGAAGTGTCGCTCAGCTCGGGCGAGGGCGTGGCGAAGGCGCTCGAGAGCCGCGGCCACCGCGTCACCCGCATCGACATGGACCGCAACCTGGCCATCGCGCTCGATTCGCTCCGCCCCGATGTCGTCTTCAACGCGCTCCACGGCACGCCGGGCGAGGACGGCACCGTCCAGGGTCTCCTCGACCTGATGGGGGTCAGATACACCCATAGCGGACTTGAAACGTCGGTCATCGCGATCGACAAGGAGCTCACCAAGATGGTGCTCGTCCCGCACGGCATCCGCATGCCGGAGGGGAAGATCGTCGCCAGCGAAAGCCTTTACGCCGCCGATCCGATGCCGCGACCCTATGTGCTGAAGCCCGTCAACGAAGGCTCGTCCGTCGGCGTCGCCATCGTCTCCGCGCAAGGCAATTACGGCGACCCGATCGGCCGCGACTGCGAGGGACCGTGGCGCCATTTCGACCGGCTGCTGGCGGAGCCGTTCGTGCGCGGCCACGAGCTCACCGTCGCCGTGCTCGGCGACGAGGCGCTCGCGGTCACCGAATTGAAGCCCACCCAGGGCTTCTACGATTATGACGCCAAGTATACGGACGGCCTGACCGAGCATGTCTGCCCGGCCGAGATCCCCGAGGCCGTCCGCGACGCCGCGCTCGACACGGCGTTGCGCGCCCACCGCATCCTCGGTTGCCGGGGCGCCTCGCGATCCGATTTCCGCTGGGACGACGGGAAGGGTCTCGACGGCCTCTATTTGTTGGAAGTGAACACTCAGCCCGGAATGACGCCGTTGAGCCTGGTGCCCGAGCAGGCCCGGGTGCGCGGCATCGATTATGCCGAGCTGGTCGAGCGGATCGTGGAGGCGGCGCTGTGACGGCCCGGATCGCCCGCGGCGGCGCCTCCCCCCGCGGCGGCTCGTCCGCGCGGGCCCGCGCCAAGCAGCGCACCTCGCGGGCCGTCAACACCCGCCGACCGAAAAAGTCGACGATGCTCGAGGAGTTTGGGCTGACGGCGGGCGCGGGGCGGCGCCTCGGCGGCTGGATCGCGGCCGGCATGGCGATGGCGATCGTCATCGCCGGCATCGTCGCCTTCCAGGTCCCGCAAATGCTCGGCATCGCCATCGGCGAAGGCGTCGGGAGCGCGGGCTTCACGATGCGGCGCGTCGAGATCAAGGGCGCCAACCGCGTCTCCCGGCTCGACATTTACAATGTCGCCTTCGACCAGCGCTCGATGGCGATGCCGCTGATCGACCTCGACGCGACGCGCCAGCGCCTGCTTCGCTTCGGCTGGATCAAGGAAGCGCGCGTCCACCGCCGCCTCCCCGACACGCTCGTCGTCGACATCGTCGAGCGCCGCCCCGCCGCGATCTGGCAGAATGGGGGCCGATTGAGCCTCGTCGATGCGGAAGGCGTGGTGCTGGAGCCGGTGCGGATCGAGGCGATGCCCGACCTGCCGCTCGTCATCGGTCCCGGCGCCAATCGCAACCTCGCCATCCTCCAGACCCTGCTCCGCTCGGCGCCGCACCTTCGCCCGCAAGTCTCGGGGGCGAGCTGGGTCGGCGGCCGGCGCTGGGACGTGCGGTTCCAGACGGGGGAGGTGCTCGCGCTCCCGGAGGGCGATGAGGCCGCGGCGCGCGCAATCGCCAATTTCGCTCGGATGGACCAGCAGACCCAGCTGCTCGGACGCGGCTTTGCGCGCTTCGACATGCGCATCCCGGGCCGCTTCATCGTGCGCGTCTCGCGCGAGCCGGGCGCGACCGTGCCGGCGCTGTCGCCGCCCGATCCGGGGCAGCCGCCGCAAGACCTGTCCAGGACGATCTGAGTGCGGCGCCCGGCTCCAACCCCGGCTCGCAACCTCGTTGCCGGGCTCGACGTCGGCTCGTCCAAGGTTTCGGCGATGATCGCCGAGCCGGAGGAGGACGGGCGCTTGAGAATCCTCGGCACCGGCCAGCGCGAGAGCCGCGGCGTCAAGCGCGGCTTCATTGCCGACATGGAGAAAAGCGAGCTCGCGATCCGCGAAGCGGTCGAACAGGCCGAACGGATCGCCGGCACCAATATCGACCAGGTGTTCGTCGGTTTCTCGGCGGGGGGCCTCGTCAGCGACGTCGCCAGCGTCGAAGTGGCGGTCGGCGGCCGGCGCATCGAAAAGCAGGATATCGAAGCCCTGCTCGGGGCCGGCCGGGATTCGATCGACCCGCAGGGTCGGATGATCCTTCACGCGCTTCCGGCGCTCTACACGATCGACGGCGTCACCGGCGTCAAGAAGCCCAACGGGCTCCATGCCGACAAGCTCGCCGTCGACATCCACGTCGTCGCCGCCGACGCCGCTCCGGTGAAGAACCTCGATTTGTGCGTCCGTTCCGCCCATTTGGGCGTTGAAGCGATCGTCGCCTCTCCGGTTGCGGCCGGAAAGGCCTGTCTGAGCGACGAGGAGCGCGAGTTGGGCGTTGCGTTGGTCGAGTTGGGTGCCGGCGTCACCAACGTCTCGCTGTTCGCCGGCGGCATGCTGGTCGGCCTCAAGTCGCTCCCCGTCGGCGGGAACGACATCACCGACGACATCGCCGCCGCCTTCGGCACCCGCCGCGCCGCCGCCGAACGGCTGAAATGCTTTTACGGCTCGGCGATGACGTCCCCGCGCGACAATCACGACATGATCGAGATCGCGCCGATCGCAGGCGGCCAGGAAGGCATCGAGGCCGCGCGCATCACCCGCGCCCAGCTCGTCTCGGTGATCCGCCAGCGGCTCGAGCACCTGATCTCGCAGGTCGAGGATGCGCTGAAGCAGCTTGGCTTCGCCGGGCCCTTCGGCCGGCAGGTGGTGCTGACCGGCGGCGGCGCCGAACTGAAGGGCATCGCCGATTACGCGCAGGGCGTGCTCGGCCGCGCCGTCAGGGTCGGCCGCCCGAACATGCCGGGGCTGCCCGACGCCCATAGCGGCCCCGCTTTCTCGACGCTGGCCGGGCTGGTTCAATTCGCCGCTTCGGACGAGCTCGACCTTCGTTCGGGCTTCGCGACCCCGGTGGCGGGGGAGGAAAAGCCTTCGGGCAACCTCCTCCAGCGCCTGATTGCGACATTTCGGACTCAGTATTGAGGAAAAGCTGTGGATCGCGTTAACTTTTTTCTCGCCCGCAAGAATCGCTTCGGGCAAAAGGATTTACGAGGGAGCGCATGGCACGGCGCTGGAGCAGAGGGAGGCCTGCAATGAGCATCGATTTCATCCGCCCCGAGGTTGAGGAATTGCGGCCGCGCATCAGCGTGATCGGCGTCGGCGGGGCCGGTGGCAACGCCATCGCCAACATGATCCAGTCGGACGTCCAGGGCGTCGACTTCATCGTCGCCAACACCGACGCGCAGGCGCTCAACCACAGCCTCGCCGACCGCAAGATCCAGCTCGGTCCGAAGATCACCCAGGGCCTGGGCGCCGGCTCCCGGCCGGAGATCGGCAAGGCCGCGGCCGAAGAGGCGATCCAGGAGATCGAGCAGGCGCTCGACGGCGCCCATATGTGCTTCATCGCCGCCGGCATGGGCGGCGGCACCGGCACCGGCGCCGCCCCGGTCATCGCCAAGGCCGCGCGCGACCGCGGCATTCTCACCGTGGGCGTCGTCACCAAGCCGTTCAGCTTCGAAGGGGCGCGCCGCGCGCGTTCCGCCGAAGCCGGCATCGACGAGCTCCAGCAGCACGTCGACACCTTGATCGTCATCCCCAACCAGAACCTCTTCCGCATCGCCAATCCGAACACGACCTTCAAGGAAGCGTTCATGATGGCCGACGAGGTGCTTCAGCAGGGGGTTCGCGGCATCACCGACCTGATGGTCATGCCCGGCCTCATCAACCTCGATTTCGCCGACGTCCGCTCGGTGATGAGCGAGATGGGCAAGGCGATGATGGGCACCGGCGAGGCGGGCGGCGACAATCGCGCGATCGAGGCCGCCGAGCAGGCGATCGCCAATCCGCTGCTCGACGGCGTCAGCATGAAAGGCGCCAAGGGCGTCATCATCTCGATCACCGGCGGCGAGGACATGCGCCTGATGGAGGTCGACGAGGCCGCCAACCACATCAAGGACCTGGTCGACGTCGACGCCAACATCATCTGGGGTTCGGCCTTCAACAACGACCTCGATGGCAAGATCCGCGTCTCCGTCGTCGCGACCGGTATCGACGTCGAGGAAGCCACCCAGGCGCCGCCGCTGCAGGCAAAGGTGTTCGCCTTCCCGGCCACGCGCGGCGCGGCCGCGGCCCCCGGCGAGCCGAGGGCCGAAGCGCCCGCCGCGCCGGCGCCCGCGCCGATCACGCTAACGCCGCCCGAGACCGCGGCCGAGCCCGCTCCCGCGCCTGAACCTGAGGAGCCCGTGAGCTTCATCGACGAGCCGACCGCCGCGCCCGCCGAGCTCGCGCTCGACCCGCCGGCCGACGAAGGCGCCGACGAAGGCGACGAGCTGCTGCTCGACACGGTCGACTATGAGGCCGAGGAGCAGGCCGCGGCGGAGGACGAGGGCGGCGCCACCGCCGGCGGCCGCCGCTCCTGGCTGACCCAGGACGAGGCGCCGGACGCGCCGGCGGCCAAGCCCGCGGCCGGCGGCACCTTGTTCGAGCGCATGTCGAACATCGCCCGCGGCGCCTCCAAGGCACAGGTCGACGAGGAACAGCCGAGCCTCGGCCGCGGCCGCGACCCGCTCGACATACCGCGCTTCCTCAACCGCCAGAACAACCAGTAAGCCGGCGGTCACGGCAAAAGGGGGGACACGGACGAGTACGTGTCCCCGCCCGGTTCACCGCCGCCGCGTACCGCCTCGCCGCACATCCTAGTCACGGTCATTGCCGGTACAGCTGCGGCTGCTGCTATCGCCGGCTTATGGATTCATCGACGAGGCGGGGGGTGCGCCGCGGCCTGGTGCTGCTGGCGACGGGGACCATCGTGGCGAGCGCCGCTTCGGCGCAGCAACCCGCGCGCCTGCCGCCGGGGCCGGTCGTCCAGCCGATGGGGCGCGACGACGGCGCGGAGCTGCGCCGCCATCTCACCACGCTGGCCGACAATCCGAGGAGCGTCGACGCGCTGATCGGCGCCGGCCGCGCCGCGCTAAGGAGCGGTGACGCCGAGGCCGCTTTGAGCTTCTTCGGCCGCGCCGACGAAATTTCGCCGGGCAATGCGCGTATCAAGGCCGGGATCGGCTCGGCCATGGTCCAGCTCGGCCGTCCCCAGCCCGCGCTCGGCATGTTCCAGCAGGCGGTGTCGCTCGGCGCTCCGCAGGCCGAGATTGCCGGCGACCGCGGCCTCGCCTTCGACATGCTCGGCGACCCACGGCGGGCGCAGCAGGATTATACGGCGGCGCTTCGCTATCGCGACGATCCGGAAGTGCGCCGCCGGCTGGCGCTGTCGCTTGCGATCAGCGGCGAGCGCGAGGCGGCGCTCAGAATTCTCGAACCGCAGCTGCGCCGCAACGACCGCGCCGCCTGGCGGACGCAGGCTTTCGTGCTGGCGCTGACCGGCGACGCCGCCGGGGCCGCCCGAACCGCCCAGGGCTCGATGCCGGCGGGCGCGGCCCAGGCCATCGCCCCCTTCCTCGCCCGCCTGCCGGCGCTCAGCCCGGGGCAAAAGGCGCTGGCGGTCCATCTCGGCTACTTCCCCGCGCGCGGCCAATCCCACGGCGGTCACGCCCAGGCTCCGGCCGATCCGGGCGCGCTGGCTCTCGCCATGGGCGGCGCTCCGGCCGCGATGCGCCCGGCGGAGGCGGGCGAGGAACCCGTCCGCACCGCCAGCCGCCGCCGTCCTGGCCGGCCCCGTCCGCCCGAGACCCGCGCAGAGCGGCGCCGCGCCCCGGAAGTGGTCGATTCGAGCGATCCTTTCCGGCTGCGCGCGCGCGGCTCGCGCCGTCCGCGCCGCGAGGAGGAGGTGGCGCCCCCGGTCGAGCGGCGTCCGGCCGAGGTGGCGCAGGTCAGCACCCGCTGGGCCGGGGCGCCGGTCATCACGCCGACGCCGGCCCCGCCCGAGGCCGCGCCGCAGCCCGCCCCGTCGCCCCCTCCCCCGGATCCCATCGCGCAGCAGCCGGAGCCGCAACGGCCGCAACCGGGGGTGCAGGTCACGGACGTCCCCGCTCCGGCCGTCACGCAAGTTCCCGCCCCCGAGCCGGGTCTGGACGCGCCGATCGAAGCGGCCGAGCCGGCGGCGCAACCGACCGAGGCCGTCGCGCCCATGACCGTCGCCGACTCGCCGCCGGCCGTGCCGGCGCGCGAACCGCCGCCGTCGGCGCCGGCCGCGAGCGCTGCCGAAGTTGCTCCGGGCTTCAGCCTCGAGCAGGAAGGTTCGACTGCGGCGACCTTCGCTCCGGCCGGCTCGCTTGCCGACATCGCGTCGATCGTCAATGCGCTCCCGGCCGAGGAGTCGCCCGCGCCCGCGGCGCGGGAACCGGCACCGGCCCGGCCCGCCCCGGCCCAGCCGGCCGCCGCCGCGCATCCTCGCCGTCATTGGGTTCAGATCGCGGGAAGCGCCGATCGCGCGCGGCTTCCGTCCGAATTCGCCCGGCTTCGCGCCCGCGCCCCGGAGCTCGTCGGCCGCACCGCCTGGACGACGCCGCTCAACGCGACCAACCGCCTGCTCGTCGGCCCCTTCGGCAGCGAGCGCGAAGCGCAGGCGTTCGTGAACCTTCTCGCCGCCCGAGACGTCGCCTCCTTCGCCTGGACCAGCGCGCCTGGGCAGGAGATCCATCGCCTGACCGGGCGATGAGCCTTGCGCCTTACGCGTCCGACCCGGCCGCGTCCCGCGGCCGGCTTCACCGCGAGGCGGCGCAGGCGACGCGCGGGCCGCGCGACGCCTTCCAGCGCGACCGCGACCGCATCATTCACTCGGTCCCGTTCCGGCGGCTGCGCCACAAGACCCAGGTTTTCGTCGCCCCCGACGGCGATCATTTCCGGGTTCGTCTCACCCACAGCCTCGAAGTCGCGCAGATCGGGCGGACGGTCGCGCGCGCGCTCGGTCTGAACGAGGACCTCACCGAGGCGCTCTGCCTCGCTCACGATATCGGCCATCCACCCTTCGGCCATGCCGGCGAGGAGGTGCTCCGGGGGACCATGGCGCAGGCCGGCGGCTTCGACCACAATGCCCACACGCTCAGGGTGCTCACCCGCCTCGAATGCCCCTATCCGACCTTCCCCGGCCTCAACCTCAGCTGGGAGACGCTGGAGGGCCTCGCCAAGCACAACGGCCCGGTCGCCGAAATTCCTTGGGCGCTGGCGGAGGCGGATGCGCAATTCGCGCTCGAGCTCGACAGCTGGCCGAGCCTCGAGGCGCAGGTCGCCGCGCTCGCGGACGACATCGCGTACGACAATCATGATATCGACGACGGCCTTCGCGCCGGCCTTTTCACTCTGGAGGAGCTGCTCGACGTCGAGCCGGTGGCGCGCACCTGGGACGCCGTCCGCTGTCGCTATCCGGAGGTCGCGCCCGAGCGGCTCGTACCTGAGCTGGTGCGCGAGCAGATCGGACAGATGGTCAATGACCTTCTCGCCGAGACGCGCCGCCGGGCCGCCAGGTTCAGCTCCCCGGACTCCGTTCGCAGCGCCGGCGCGCCGGTGGCGGCTTTCTCCGACGCCATGGTCGAGGCGGAGCGTCGCCTGAAGGCGTTCCTGCACGCGCGGATGTACGATGCGCCTCCGGTCCTGGCCGTGAAGGACCAGGCGCAGCGCACGCTCGCCGCCTTGTTCGCGGCCTATGAGGAGGATCCGTCGCGGCTGCCCGCCGAGTGGCGGCCGTCGCAGCCGGGGCATGTAGCGAAGCTCCGCGCCACCGGCGACTTCATCGCCGGCATGACCGACCGGTACGCGATCCGCCGCCACGACGAGCTGGTGGGCCCGGCCAATCTGCCGGAAGGCTTCTGATCGCCGCCGCGCCCTTGCTATAGGGGCCTGGTTCGGTCGCAGGGAAGGGAGCCGCCATGAACGCCATGGCCCAGCAGGGGCGTATCGCGGCGCTCGACGTCGTCCGCGGCGTCGCCGTGATGGGCATATTGGCGATGAACATCGTCGCCTTCGCCATGCCGTTTGCCGCCTACATGAACCCGCTCGCTTTCGGCATGGAGAGCTGGGCCGACATGGCGTCCTGGGTGTTCAGTTTCATCTTCATCGACGGCAAGATGCGCGGCCTCTTCTCCTTGCTGTTCGGCGCCAGCATGCTGCTGGTGATGGAGCGCGCGGAGGCGGCGGGTCAGTCGCCGGCGCGGGTCCATTACAGCCGCATGGTCTGGCTGCTCGTCTTCGGCCTGATCCATTTCTACTTCATCTGGTACGGCGACATCCTCAGCGGCTACGCGCTGATCGGCATGATCGCCTTTTTCTTCCGCGGCCTGCCGCCGAAGAAGCTGGCCGTGTGGGGCAGCGTGTTCATCCTTGTCGAGCTGCTGGTCGTCGTCTGCTTCGCCTTCCACATCGATCAGCTGCGCGACGCCGCCTGGGCGCCCGGCGCCGATGCCGCCGCCGCGCGCGAGTGGCTGGAGCTGGAGAAGCAGTTCGGCGTCCCTTCGCAGGCCGTGCTCGCGGAGAAGATGGCGATGTTCCACGGGCCATGGCTCGGGCTCGTCCACGACCGTTTGCTCGAGCGGTGGAGCGAGCCTTTCGCCGCCTTGCTCTATTTCGGCTGGGAGACGCTGGCTTACATGCTGTTCGGCATGGCGGCGCTGAAGACCGGCTTCTTTCGCGGCCAGTGGCGCGCGATCGACTATTTCAAGGTCGTGGCGGTCGGCCTCGCGGTCACCGTTCCGGCTTATGCGTTGCTCGCCTGGGTCGTGGCGGACGAGGGATTCAGCATCCCGATGATCTTCGCCATCGTCATCGGTGCGACCGGCCTGTTCCGGCCGCTGATGGTGGTGGCCTATGCGGCGCTCTTCATCCTGATCGCGCGTGGGCGGGGGCCGCTGGTCCAGCGCATCGGCGCCGCCGGGCGCGCCGCCTTCACCAACTATCTCGGCACCAGCCTCCTGATGACGACGCTGTTTTACGGCTACGGCCTGGGCCTGTTCGGCGAGCTGAGCCGGGTCGAGCTGTGGCTGGTCGTGGTGCCGATGTGGGCGCTGATGCTCCTCTGGTCCAAGCCGTGGCTGGACCGGTACCGCTATGGCCCGCTCGAATGGCTGTGGCGCTCGCTCGCGCGTGGCCGGATCGAGCCGATGCGCCGCGCCCTTCCGCAGGCCACCGCGGGCGCCGCCGGCTAGAGCCGTCCGAATTCCTGGTTGGAAGCGGCCCGGTCCGCGGACGGGCGGCGGGCGACGAGCGGGTTAGTCTCGTGCTCGAACTGGGCCATGGTTTCCTCGTAGAGCGGGCGAAGCTGCGCCACGTAGGGCAGGATTTCGTCGGGAAAGAGCCGCGATTCCACGCCGCGGCGCGCCGCGAACTCGATCTCCTCGGCAAGCTCGCCAAGCGGCTCGGCCCCGAACTGGCGCGCCTCGGTCTTCATTGTATGGGCGGGGATGACCATCGCAGCGGCGTCGCCGCGGTGCATCGCCTCCTCGATGCGGGCGACCGCTTTCTCCCCGTCCTCGCGGAAATAGCCGAGGATGCGGATGAAATCCGGGCCGAGCTCGGCGCGCATGGCGGCGAACGCGGCCCAATCCACCACGCCTTGCGCAGGCTCGCCCATATGCTCGTCCCTCTCAGTCACAGGCGAGATTAGGCGCGACCGGTAAACAGCCGCTTTACGAGCGGGGCGCGCCGGCGAACGGATTACGCCCGCCGCGAAGCGCCAGCCGGACCGGTACCGCGCCGAAGCCGAGCTCCTTGCGGATGCCGTTGACGAGGAAGCGGCGGTAGCTTTCAGGCAGCTCGTCGGTGCGGTTCCCGAACACGACGAAGCTGGGCGGGCGGGTGCCGACCTGCGTGATGTACCTAAGCTTGATGCGCTTGCCTCCCGGCGCGGGCGGGGGATTGCGTTCCAGCGCCGCCTCGAACCAGCGGTTGAGCTCGCCGGTGGTCACCCGCCGCGACCAGGCGTCGCGCAGCTCGAAGGCCGCCTTGAGCAACGTGTCGATGCCCTTGCCGGTCATGCCCGACACGGTCAGCAGCGGGACCCCGCGCGCCTGAGCCAGACCTTCGTCGAGCGCCGCGCGCACGCCGTTGAACAGCTGGCTCGTTTCTTCCGCCACATCCCATTTGTTGACGGCGACGATCAGCGCCCGTCCTTCCTCGAGGACATTGTCGGCGATCCTCAGGTCTTGCGCCTCGAGGCCGCGCGTGGCGTCGAGCAGCAGCACGACCACTTCGGCGAAGTCGACGGCGCGGCGGGCATCGGCAACGGAGAGCTTCTCCAGTTTGTCCTCGACCTTCGACTTGCGGCGCATGCCGGCGGTGTCGATCAGCCGCACCGGCCGAACCTCCCCGTCCGGCGAGCGCCATTCCCAGTCGATGGCGATCGAATCCCGGGTGATGCCGGCTTCCGGCCCCGTGATCAGCCGCTCCTGGTCGAGGATGCGGTTGATCAAGGTCGACTTGCCCGCATTGGGACGGCCGACGACGGCGAGCTTGAGCGGCCCCGCTTGCGATTCCTCTTCACCCTCGCCGTCCTGGTCTTCCGCTCCCTCGACGATCGGGCGCAAATGGTCGAAAAGGTCGACCACGCCCTCGCCATGCTCGGCGCTGATCGCGAGCGGCTCGCCAAGCCCGAGCGACCAGGCTTCGAGAATCCCAGCTTCGCCGGACCGGCCCTCGGCCTTGTTGGCGGCGAGGATCACCGGCGTCGCCTCCGAGCGAAGCCAGCGGGCGATCTCCTCGTCGAGGGGAGTCGTGCCGGCGCGGGCGTCGATCAGGAACAGCGCCGCGTCCGCCTCGCGCACGGCCGCCACCGTCTGCGCCCGCATCCGGCCGGGAAGCGTCACCGGATCCTCATCCTCATAGCCGGCGGTGTCGATGACCCGGAATTCGAGCCCGAGCAGATGGGCTTCGCCCTCCCGCCGGTCGCGGGTGACGCCGGGGCGGTCGTCGACCAGCGCCAGCCTCTTGCCCACCAGCCGGTTGAACAAAGTCGACTTGCCGACATTGGGCCGGCCGACGATCGCGACGGTGGGCAGGCGACGCATCGCCGGTCCACTGGCCGCTCAGGGGTGAGCGGTCAAGGACGCGGCCAGCCGCTTGTCAGCGCCGCCGAGCCGCCGCATAGCATGAAGCGGATCCTCTGACGGAGACGAAGATGCTGGTCGCCTTGTTCGCCATCGTCGCAACCACCCTGTTCGCCGGAGCCGCGCTCTACATCAGCGTTGCCGAGCATCCCGCGCGGATGCAGCTCGAAGGGTCGGCGGCCCTCGCCCAGTGGCGGCGCAGCTATGCCCGGGCCGTGCCGATGCAGGCCGGGCTCGCGCTGCTGGCAATGCTGCTCGGGATCTGGGCCTGGACCCGGACCGAGGATGATTGGGTGCTCGCCGCCGCTATTCTGATCGGCCTGAACCTGCCGCTGACCCTGATCGCCATCATGCCGACCAACCGGCGGCTGCAGGCGCTCGGCAGCGACGCCGACGCCGGCGAGGGACGGGTTTTGCTCGGCCGGTGGGGCCGCCTGCACGCGCTTCGGACCCTGCTGGCGCTCGCCGCGGTGGCGGCCTTCCTGATCGCCTTTCTCTGGCCCTAAGTGCACCAGGGCTCGCGGCGGCCGCTCCAGGTGCGCGCGAGCCCTTCCGCCACCAAAGCGTCGCCGAGCGAGCGCCCGTTGCGGGTGACGATCCTGAGCTTGCGCCCATAACCGTCCTCGTCACGACCGTCGGGCGTGCGGTGGAGCTCGAACGGCCCAGCCGCCAGCAGCGCGCGCATCCGCTCGGTCGCCTGCCCGGCCAGCGCGATCTCGTAGGCGCAGCGGCCGCGCAGCTCGGGCGTGTCGATGTCGGCGATGCGGATGCGCTCGCCGCCATAGTCGAACGTGTC
>DASVVV010000022.1:0-20172 GCA_036386375.1 Allosphingosinicella sp.
CGCGGCACCGCCCATGACGGCGACCCGGCCGGGCCGGTCGCCCATGTCGGCGGCACCTTCATGTTCACCGAATGAGGCGGGTCAGTCGAACGCGGTCTTCAGCTGGCGCAGCGTGCCCATCGCAGCACAGACGTCGTCGAACATCAGCTTGACCCGCTCCTGGCCCGCGCGCGAGCGGAACATGCTGCCCGGCTCGAAACGGTTGCCGCCCCAAATCGCGACCAGCACATCCTCCGGCCCGATATAGACGAACACCCGCCCCGCCTGGCGAAGCTCGAGCAGCTTGCGCCGGACGTCGCTGCCGACGAGCATCGTCGCCGACGGAGGCTGGTTCGAATAGACCTCGAACTTGCGCTCGAAATCGGGATCCTCGAACTTGACCCGCTCCATCCCGCTCGGCTTGATGAAGTTGAACAGCCCCTTGTCGGGGACGATCGCGGTCTCGCCGGTCCCGGTGGCGCGGCGCTGGAAGGCGTAGAGCTGGCCGGTGAAGACGGTCACCGTGTTCTTGCCGGCGCGCTTGGTGAGCGTGCCTTCATAGACGGCGAAGCGGCGTCCGTCGGCGTCGGTGCCGTGGAAGAGGTCGGTGAAAGCGTAGCTGGAGATGCCGCCGAAAAGGATCCGGCTTGCGGATGGGAAGACCGGCGGATCGAAGCCGCTTGGTATGTATTCCATGCCGCCGGCGCGGGCCAGCGACTCCAGGACCGGATGCTTGAGATCCTCCTTCGCCGCGGTGAGCGGCTTCACCCCTGCGATGATTGCAACGATGATGACTCCGATGCCTGCGATCATGCCGATGACCGGCCAGCCGGATCCGACCAGCGAGACGATGACGAGCAGGCCGATGACGATTCCGCCGACGAGCAGCAGCCAGAAGCGGCCCGCCGCCTTGCGCCGCTTCTCCTCGTTCGCCTGGATTTCGCCGGCGATCGAAGGATCGCGGCAAAGGTCGTCGAAATGGCGCGCGGTATATTCGTGCATCGTCTGGCCCCTCCGCCGTGGAGACTGACGATTCGTGTGCGCCTTGTCCAGAGATGGTGACGGGTTAGCGACCGCTCCTGAGCGGCAATGTGAAGGTGAAGCGGGCGCCCTGGCCGGGAGCGCTGTCGACGGCGACGTCGCCGCCCATCGCGCGGGCAAGCCGGCGAGCGATGTAGAGGCCGAGGCCGGTGCCGCCCGGCTCGTCCGGGTCGACGCGTTCGAACTTGTCGAAGATGCGATGCTGGTCCTCGGCGGCTATGCCCTTGCCCTGGTCGGCGACGATGACGCAGGCCAGGTCGTCCTCGCGCTCGAGCCGGATCCAGACCTGCCCGCCTTCGGGCGAATAGCGGATCGCGTTGGTGATGAGGTTCATCAGAACCTGCAGCGACCGGGTAAAGTCACCGCTCGCGGGAAGCGATTCCTCGGCCCCCGGCGCATCGATCCTGACGCCGCGGTCGGAAGCGCGCACGGCCAGGAGGCCAGCGGCGCGCCGGGCGATATCGGCAAGGTCGACCGGCTCGCGCTCCGGGGCGAAGTCGGATCGCTCGATCGCCTGTAAATCCACGAGGTCGTCGATCAGCGAGAGCAGGTGTCGGCCGGCGGCGGCGATGTCGGAAGCGTATCCGGCATAATCGCTGCGCAGTGGGCCCTCCGACTGCGCGCGCAGCTGTTCGGCATGCTCGACGATATAGGCGAGCGGCGCCCGAAGCGCCTGGTCGAGCCGTTCGCCGAACGCCGAGGGTTGTTCGGGGCCCCGCCTCGGCGCCGCCCCCGTCGCCGTGTCCGCCTTCAGGCTGACGGCGGCGCCGCGAAAGCCGGCGAAGCGGCCCATACCGTCGATCAGCGGCACGCCGGAAAGAAGATAGCGGCCGCCCCCATCGTTAAGCTCCGCCACTTGGCCGTCGAACCGCTCATGCTCGGCGAGCGCGCCGAGGATAGGCAACTGGCCGTTCTCGCCCTCGCGAAAGCGGAACAAGCGCGTCAGGGGCTCGCCGATCAGCTCGGAAGCCATGCGTGCGAGCGACGCCGCGGCCGCACTCGACACGGCGGTGATCTGCAGGCTGTCATCCGTTTCCCAGGTCCAGTCGGCGGCGGCGCGCAGGAAATCGGAGTCGCGCTCGGCACCCGCCCATGCCGCGCCATCGCCTGGCGGACGCTCCTCCCAGCCGGTGATCGACAGCGCCACTTCGTCGCCCGCAGGCTCGGCGCGCACCCACAGGTCCAGGTCGCGCTCGCCGTCGGCGGCAATGGCGGCGCGCGAGATGGTGATGCCGAGCCGCCTCGCCAGCCGCGCCAGCGACGCGATCTGGGGCACCGAAAGGATATTCGCCTCGCCGCCGCCGGCGCGGGCATTGAGCTCGGCCAGCGGCGGGTCGGCGGCCACCAGCCGGCCATCGGCGTCGACGCGGCCGTTCACGGCGCGCTCCGCTGCCCCCGCCCGGCTCATGCCGCCTCCGCCGCCGCCGAGCGGGCACGGGTCGAAAGGCGGGCGATGCAGGAGCGGTAGGCGGGGTCCGCCTGCCACAGGCGAAGAACTTCGCGCGCCGAGCCGGCATCGAGCGTGTCGTAAAGCTCGAGCTGAGCGGCGGCCGCGTCGCCCTCCGTCTCGGAGTAAAGCGGGCCGCGGGCGTTGAGGGCGAACAGAATCGTCGCCGCTTCCTCGCGGCCGATCCCGGCGGCGCGGAGCAGCAGTGCCGGCCCCCGCCCTTCGGGGTCGGACAGCACTTCCCAGGCGGCATTCTGGTCGAGGCCGCAGAGCAGGCCGAGCCCGCTGAGGAAGAATGGGAGCACGCCCTCGCCGATGATGCGTACCAGCGCCGTCCCGTCGAGCCGGCCGGCGCGGTGCAGCCGCTGGGCGAGGCGCATCGTGCGCGCGTCGAGGCTGTCGCCCTCGTCATAGCCCGCGATCAGCGCACTCGCGGCGTCGATCACGGCCGCGTCGACCGGCGCCAGATGATGCTGCTGGACGATGTAATGGCGAAGCGCCGCGGCCACGAGCCAGACCAGCTTGTGCTGAAGCTCGGCGGGGAGCTCGACCTGGCCGAAGCTGGGCTCGTCGAAACGGTCGAAACGGCGGCTGCGGGCGATCACCACCGCCATCGCTTCCGAAGCGATCCCCTCGTCGCGATCGCGGACCAGCTCGAACAGGAAGGCGTCGCTGCCCTCGGTCGATCGCGCTTTCCAGAAGCGATGCTCCTCGACCCGCCGGACCAGCACGGCCGTCAGCTGCGGATCGCGCAGCGCCTGGGCGCGCTCAAGGATCGGAACGGCGATCGGGACATGCGCCGAGGCGAAAGCGGCGTGAAGCGCCTCATGGGTCTCGAAGGCCGTGGCCAGCCGCGCGCGAAGCTCGTCCTCGACGGAGCGGACCAGCCGCACGAGCAGCTTGGCCGCCGTCACCCGCTGCCATTCGGAAAGCCGCGACTGGTCGGGCAGGAGCAGATCTGTGGCCGCCACGGCAAAGCGCTCGCGCGCCGCGGCCAGCAGCAGCCGCGCGGCATCGCTCCTCTCCCGGCGGCTTGATCCCGTCTCGGCCATCGCCGTCTCTTAGCGGCGACAGGGTTAAACTGTCGCTAATCCTGACCTTTGGCGGCAGGGCGATGGGCCTCGTGCTGCGCCCAGAAGAAGGAAGCGGCGGCATAGACGAACAAGCCCGAGAGCCCGATGTGCCAGGCACCGGCCAGGGCAAAGGGCAGCATCACCCACGCCATGCCCTTCCACTCCGCGAGGAAGCCGGCGCCGCGCAGCTTGCGGCCCTCGCCTTCGATTCCCGCCGCGACCATGAAGGCGAGGGTGGTGAAAGCAAGCAGGATCATCCCCCAGCCGTGCGCCGGCGCCAGCGTGTAGGCGAGCCCGATCAGGGCCGTGCCGGCCAGCGCCGGGAGCAGATAGGACCACCAGCTGCGGCCGATATCGTCCTGCATCCTGAGCCGCGCGAGGCGCTGGCCGATGCCCTCGAGCGGCGTCGCCAGCAGCATCGCGGCCATGCCCGACACCAGCCAGTTCGAGGCGAAAGCGCCGGCGGCGAGAGTGACCAAGAGCGCGGCGGCCGACCCGATCATGGCGGGGGCCGCCGGGCCGTGCATCAGCAATCGCGTGGCCGCGCGCTCCAGCGGGCCGAGCAGATGCGAAGCCCAGCCGCCGGGCGCCCCGTCGGCGCTGACCATGATCTGGCGCTCCAGCCCGGCAAGATCGCCGGTCGAATCGATGATTGCGACCGGCGCCGCCGCGGCGACGTGGCGGGCGCCAGCCTGAAGCGCCCGGCGAAGCAGGGTCGACTGCAGATCCCAGTCGCGCAGCATGGCGGCGGTTTCAGCGAGCAGGGCGCCCTCGATGGCCGCGAGCCCGGCCCAGCGCGAGGCGGCGTCGATCCGCTCGTAGAGCTCTCCGTGATTCTTGTCGGGGACGGTCAGAACCGCCGGAGCGTCGGAGCGGGCGAGCCGCTCCAGCTCGCTCGCGTCGCCGACCGCGCCGTCGGCGATGATGAGCACCCGGTCGTTGCTGTCGATTGCCAGGGCCGCCTCGTCGACCGAGCGCGCCACCTCGATTGGGAGCCGCTCGCGCCGAAGCCGCTCGATGGCCGCCGCCAAAGCCACCGGCATGCGCTCGACGACGACGACGACCGGCGAGGCGCCGGCGGCCGCCGCGAGCCGCACCTGGCGCTCGAGCAGGGTCCGCCCGGCGAGCGGCAGGCAGGCGCGAAGCACGCCCGCTTCTCCGGACTCGTGATAGGCGGCGATCAAGGCCGTCAACGCCACGCGAAACCCCTCCGATGCGGCAAGCCTAGGGCCGCCGCCTGAGGGTTGCAAAGCGCTTCGGCTCAGTTCTGGGCGAAGTCGTCGACGGCTTCGGCAATCTTCCGAAGCACGACCGGGTCGCCCGGCGCGCCCTCCAGCGCCTCGTCGGCCAGCGCGGCGAGGCCCGTCGCGCTGAAGCTCGCCGCGAGGCTCTTGAGGCGCGAGGCGGCGATCATCCAGTTAGCGTCGCAGCGTGCGCGGCCCATCAGGTCGAGCTGGCGCCCCGCGCTTTCGATGAAGGCGGCGCGAAGCTCGGCCATCAGGTCGCCGTCGCTGCCGACGGCGGCGGCGAGCGAGGCGTTCAAAGCTCCGGGATCGTAGGCCATATCCACAGAAACTACGCCCAACCGTGTTAACGCCCCGTTTCATCGCCGCGTCGAACTGATACACTCCCGGCATGATCACAGGGGCAACGCAGCCGCGCGACGGCGAGGAATGGACCGGGCAGGAGGCGCAAGGCTCCGCCCTTTCCGAGGCTTTTCAGTTCGAGGCCGTCGCGGAAGAGGAACCCGCGGCGCGATCGACCGGCAAGAAGATCCTGGCGGCGCTGCTTATTCTGCTGGCGCTGGGCTGGCTCGGCGTCGCCGGCTATGCGGTGAGGCTTGCCCGGCCCGGCGGCGACCTGGCCGCCTGGGCGACGTGGATCGGGACGATCAGCGCGCCCCTGATCCTGCTCGCTTTGATCTGGCTCCTGTTCGGGCGCACGATGCGGCGCGAGACGGAGCGCTTCACCACCGCCGTGGCGGCGATGCGGCGGGAAAGCCAGGCGCTCGAAAGCGTGCTCGCGATCGTCGCGCACCGTCTCCAGGAGAATCGCAGCGGGCTGACCGAAGAGGCGGCGCGGCTTATGGCGCTCGGCGACGAGGCGTCCGACCGGCTCGGCCGGGTCACCCATTATCTCGCGCGCGAGACGGCCGAGCTGGACCGCAAGTCGCAGGCGCTCGACGCGGCGGCGGCGACGGCCCGGATCGACATCGGCGTCCTGATGGCCGACCTCCCGCGCGCCGAGGCCCATGCCCGCTCGGCGGCCGAAGCGATGAAGGCCGCGGGCCTCAACGCGCACGAGCAGGCCGCGGCGCTGGAGGGTCAGCTGGCAGCGCTAACCGCGCGCAGCCGCGAAACCGACGAAACCGTGGGCAGCGCCGCGCAGCGCCTCGGCGCCCACATTGCGCGCATCGAGAGCAGCACGGGCGCCGCCTCCGAGCGGATGGATCAGGCGGCCGCTCAGATGAATGCCGCCGTCGACGGAGCGATGGCTCGGGCGGCCGATTCGGTCGAGCAGGCGCGGGCCACACTTGAGACGCAAGGCCGGACGATGCTGGCGATGATCGAGCAGAGCCGGGCGGCCTTCGACCACGCGGGAGCGGAATCGAGCCGCGGTGTCGCCGAACGGCTCGAGCAGGCGCGCTCCGGCCTCGAGGGGCTGGCGCAGAGGATGCTGGCGACGATCGAACATGGCCGCGCCACCTTCGAGCAAGCCAATCGCGAGGCCGAAACGCGCACATCGGAGCGGCTCGCTTCGGCCCGTGCCGGCATGGAAGAACAGGGCCGTGCGATGCTTGCGCTGCTCGACGAAAGCAGGGCGGCGTTCGAGCAAGCGGGCGCCGAAGCGAGCGCACGCATTGCCGAGCGGCTCGATGTCGTCGGGCGCAAGCTCGAGTGGGTGGCTGGACAGCTGGCGGCGCACGAGACGGCAAGCCAGGCGCTGGTCGCCGGCCTTTCGTCTCGGCTTTCGGAAGTGGCTGAGCAGCTCGCTGCGCTCGGCCGCTCGGGCGACGAGGAGAATGAACGGCTCGGCCAGTCGATCGCCACGCTGAGAAGCGTCGCCGCCGAGCTGCAGCGCGAAGTCGCCGACGGCGGCGCCGCGTCGGCGGAGCTGATCGCGCGCACCCAGGAGCTTTCCGGGGCTGTGGCCGGCGTGACGGTGCAGCTGCGCGACGAGCTGCCGCGGGCGCTCGCCGATGTCGAGGCGCAGGCGGCAAGGACCGGGTCGGCCGCGCAGGCGGCGGTGCCGTCCGTCGAAGCGCTGAAGGCCGCCGCCGCCGAAGGCGCCGAGTCGCTGGCCGCGAGCGAAGCCAGCGTCGTCCGGCAGCGCGAGGCGCTGGAGGCGCTGCTGGAGCGGGTACGCTCAGGCGCGGCCGAAGCCGAGGAGCAGCTGCGCGCGTTGGGCGGCGGGATCGGCGAGGCCGATGCCAGTGCCACCCGCCTGGTCCAGGATACGGGGCCGCAGCTGATCGAGGCGCTGATCCGCGTCCGCGAAACCGCTAACCAGGCCGCCAGCCATGCCCGCGAGGCGATCATCCAGGTCATCCCCGACTCCGTCGCCGCGCTCACCGAAGCGACGCGCGAAGCGATCGCTGAAGCGGCGGGGGAGCCGGTCTCGGACCAGCTTGCCGAGATTGCCGGGGCCGCCCAGCGGGCGATGGTGGTCGCGCGGCACGCCAGCGAGCGGCTGACCCGTCAGCTGCTGGTGATGAGCGAGACCGCGCAGGCGGTCGAGGACCGGATCGCCGAGGACCGCGCCCAGCGCGAGGAGAAAGCGGCCGAGAACCTCACGCGTCGTGTCTCGCTGCTCATCGAGGCGCTCAATTCGACCGCCATCGACGTCAACAAGATCCTGTCGAATGAAGTCGCCGACACGGCCTGGACCTCCTACCTGAAGGGTGATCGCGGCGTCTTCACCCGCCGCGCCGTGCGGCTGCTCGATTCCGGCGAGGCTCGCGAGATCCAGCGGCATTATGCCGACGAACCCGATTTCCGCGAGCAGGTGAACCGCTACGTCCACGACTTCGAATCGATGCTTCGGCGGGTCCTCGCGGACCGCGAAGGGACGACGCTCGGCGTCACCCTCCTTTCGTCGGACATGGGCAAGCTCTACGTCGCGCTGGCCCAGGCGATCGAGCGGATCAGATCCTAAGGGTCGGCAGCGGCGTTGGATTCGGATCGTACCCAGGATTCCGGCGATGTGCCGAGTGACGGCCTGCGCGGCTATGTCATTTGTGGAGAGCAGCGCAGCGGCAGCAGCTATCTGTGCCAGATGCTGACGTCGACCGGCCTTCTCGGCCGGCCGATCGAATATTTCAGCGGGCCGGGCATGGCGACCTATTTCCCGGGATACCCTCAGGATCCTGAGGGACAGTTACGCCAGGTCACGGAAAGAGGCACGACCCCGAACGGAGTCTATGGCCTGAAGATATTCAGCGCGGACTTCGACCGGATTGGCCGGATCGGCTGGGCGCGGCGTCTGCCGAACCTGCGCTTCGTATCGCTGACGCGACGCGATCTGCTCGGGCAGGCGATTTCGGCGGCAAGGTCCGCGCAAACCGGTCAATATGCCTCTATCGTGGGAGCCTCCAAGGTGCCGGTCTACGATCGCGCGCTCATCATTTCCGAGCTCCACAGGCTGGCGGCGGGCCAGACGCGCTGGGCGGTCTTCTTCGCCCGTTGCGGATTGATGCCCCTGCACCTGGAATATGAGGAAATCGTCGCCGATCCGCAAAAGGCGGTAGACGCCGTCGCCCGCCTCGTCGGGGTGAAGCAGCCGACGATTGTCGACCCCGGCCAGATTCGCACCCGCGTGCAGCGGGATTGTCTAAGCGAGGAATGGCGGGCGCGGCTCCTTGCCGAAGCGGCGGATCTGGATTTCCTTGATAATCCCTTCCCCTCGCCGTCCCCGTCGAGCCTGGCGACGAGAGTGAAAAGGAAGATGGCGCGCTGGGTCCGGCGGGCTAGTTGACCCAGTCGACGTCCTCGACGCCGACCCAGCCGAAGACGTAATTGGCGTAGAACAAGCCGAACAGGGCGCTCGCCACCAGCGTCGTCCGCAAAGCGACCCGGGCGAAGCGGAAATCGTGGGGCGCGCTCTCGGCATGTCCCGGCTCGCGCGTCACGCCCGCCTCTTCGCCGGTGCGCACGCCCCAGGGGAGGACGAGGAACAGGCTCAGCGTCCAGAACAGGACGTAGATGGCCGCGATCGAGGTCCAGCGCACTGACTTCAGGTTCGCACGAACAGCACGGTCACCACCGGCTTCTTGCCAGTCCATTCGGTGGCGACTCGGCGGACGGCGAGCCGTACCTCGTCGCGCAGCTTGTCCTCGCTCCCGCGGCTGCGCTCTACGGCTCCGGCGGCGGCGGCACAGGCTTCCTCCAGAAACGCCGCTTTATCCTCTTCGACCGGAATGCCCTGAAGGTCCATTTCGACATCCCCTTTGCGGCGGTCGTCCCCGTCGAGCGCGACGGCGACCGAGATGAGGCCGGCAAAAGCGAGCCTTCGGCGCTGATTCATCGTCTCGCCGTCGGCGGGCAGGATGACGTCGCCGTCGAGGACGAAGCGGCCCACTTTTTCCTCCGAAAGCTTCTCCGGCCCATCCGGCGCAAGCCGCACCAGGTCGCCATTCTTCTGGACGATCCCGTGGGGAATGCCGCGCGAGCGAGCGAAGCGGGCATGCTCCATCATGTGACGCATCTCGCCATGGACCGGCACGATGATCTGCGGACGAATCCAGTCGTACATGGCGGCGAGCTCGGGTCGCCCCGGATGGCCCGAGACGTGGACCGGCGCCTGGCGGTCGGTGATCATCTCGATGCCCTTGGCCGCCAGCTCGTTCTGGATGCGGCCGATGGCGATCTCGTTGCCCGGTATCTGCTTCGACGAGAAAATGACCAGGTCGCCGCGGTCGAGCTTCAATTTGTGCTGGTCGAACGCGATCCGCGCCAGTGCCGCCCGCTGCTCGCCCTGGCCGCCGGTGGCGATGATCATCACTTCCCGCGGCGGCAGCCGCATCGCCGTCTCGAAGTCGACCGTCTCTGGAAAATCGGTGAGATAGCCGACGCTCTGCGACACGCGAAGGATTCGGTCGAGGCTCCGGCCGGCCACGCACACCCGCCGGCCGGTATCTTGGGCGACATGGCCGAGCGTCTTCAGCCGCGCTGCGTTGGAGGCGAAGGTTGTGACGAGCACCCTTCCCTCGACGCCGGCGACGACGTCGTCGAGTCCCTCGCGCACGCCCGCTTCCGAGCCCGACGCCAGCTCCTGGAACACGTTGGTCGAATCGCAGACCAGGGCGAGCACGCCTTCGTCGCCGATGGCGCGAAGCTCGGCCTCGGTGCTGGGGTCGCCGAGTTGCGGGGTGTCGTCCAGCTTCCAGTCGCCGGTGTGGAAGATGCGCCCGTAAGGGGTGTCGATCAGCAGCGCATTGCCCTCGGGGATCGAATGGGCGAGCGGGACGTAGCGAAGGCCGAACGGCCCGAGCCGGAAATCGCCCTCCATCTCGACGGTGTTCAGCTCGACCTCGCGGGTCAGCCCCTCTTCCTCGAGCTTCCCGGCGATCAGGCCGGCGGTGAACGGCGTCGCGTAGAGGGGAACGCCGAGATCGTGGGCGAGATAGGGGATGGCGCCGATATGGTCCTCATGACCGTGGGTGAGGACGATGCCGAGCAGATCCTCGCGCCGCTCCTCGATGAAGCCGAGATCAGGGAGGACCAGCTCGACGCCGGGATAGGCCGGATCGGCAAAGGTCATGCCGAGATCGACCATGATCCACTTGCCGCGGCAGCCGTAGAGATTGACGTTCATGCCGATCTCGCCGGAGCCGCCGAGCGCGAGGAAGAGGAGCTCGTCGCCGGGTTTCACGCCAACGCCCTATCGTCATTCCAGCGAAAGCTGGAATCGCACCTTGCTTGTGCGGCAGCGACGCGAGAAAGGAGATTCCAGCTTGAGCTGAAATGACGCCGCACGCTCATACGCTCTGCGTCCGCTTGTAGAGCAGCGACAGGCCCTGGATGGTGAGGTCGCCTTCGATCGCATCGAACAGGGCGGTATGCTGGTCGAACAGGGTAGCGAGGCCGCCCGTCGCGACCACGGTCACGCGGCGGCCTATCTCCGCGCGCATCCGCTCGACCAGGCCCTCCATCATCGCGACATAACCCCAATAGATGCCGATCTGCATCTGCTCCTCGGTGGTGCGGCCGATAACGGAGAGCTCCCCCTTCGGGGCCTCGATCGCGATCCGGGGCAGCTTTGCCGCCGCCGCGACCAAAGCGTCGAGCGAAAGGTTGATGCCGGGTGCGATGATGCCGCCTTTATAGGCGCCGTCCGCATCGACCAGGTCGAAGGTGGTCGCCGTTCCGAAGTCGATGACGATGAGGTCGCCGGGATGAATGGCGTGAGCGGCTATGCTGTTGAGGACGCGGTCGGCGCCGACGGTGGCGGGATCGGCGACGTCGAGCTCGATCTCCCATTCGACAGGCGGGCGGCCCGCGATCAGCGGCTCGACCCCGAAATATTTCGAAGCCAGCACTTCGAGATTATGGAGCGCGCGCGGAACGACCGTGCCGATGATCACCGCCTTCACGTCCGCGCGCGAGAAGCCCTCCAGCTCGAGCAGCTGGTGAAGCCAGACGGCATATTGATCGGCAGTGCGGCGGGCGTCGGTCGCAATGCGCCAGCGGGCGCGTATGACCCCGTCCTCGACCAGGGCGAAGACGAGGTTGGTGTTGCCGGCGTCGATGGCGAGCAGCATCGGCGTCCCTTAGGGGGCGATCGCCAGCTTGGCGAGAGCGGCGCTATTCGGCGGCGAGTAGCGTCTCGACCGGCTCGGCCTTGCGCCGCGCCACCGCGCCGCGGGCGGCCCCGGCCATCCGGTCGAACAGGCTTGGGCCCGCAATCGGATAGGCTGGACCAGACGGCTGGAGAGCGGGCCGGATTGGCCGAGACAAAGGGCGCGGCGGCGCAGGCTCAACGAGCACTAGCACGGCCTCCGGCTCCTCCTCGACGACGGCTGCCTCCGGCTCCGGTGCCGGTGCTGCTTGCCGGGCGTCGACTACCGGCACGGGGGCCGGAGCGGCGACCGTCTGCTCCTGCGGGTCGAGGCCGGTGGCGACGACGGAGACGCGGAGTCGGCCCGTCAGCGACGGATCGAAGGCGGTGCCCCAGATGATGTCGGCCTCGGGGTCGACCATCGCCTTGATCAGTCCCGCGGCTTCGTCGACCTCCATAAGCGTCATGTCATCGCCGCCGCTGATCGAGATGACGAGGCCGCGCGCGCCCTCGATCGGATCGTCGAGCAAAGGATTGGCGATCGCAGCCTGCGCGGCGCGCGCCGCCCTCCCCTCGCCAGCCGCCTCGCCGGTGCCCATCATCGCCTTGCCCATGCCGGCCATGATGGTGCGCAAGTCGGCGAAATCGAGGTTGATGAGGCCGGGCATCACCATCAGGTCGGTAATTCCGCGCACGCCCTGCTGAAGCACCTCGTCGGCAAGGTCGAACGCCTGCTTGAACGTCGTCTCGGGCTGGGCCACCCGGAACAGATTCTGGTTGGGGATCACGATCAGCGTGTCCACCTCCTGCTGCAGCGCCTCGAGCCCGGCTTCGGCGATGCGGGCGCGGCGCCCGCCCTCGAAGCCGAACGGACGGGTGACGACGCCGACGGTGAGGATGCCTCTGGCCCGGGCGGCCCGGGCGATAACCGGTGCGGCGCCGGTGCCGGTGCCGCCGCCGAGGCCCGCCGCGATGAAGCACATGTCCGCTCCTGCAAGCGCCCGCTCGACCTCAGCAATCGACTCTTCCGCCGCCGCCCGGCCCAGATCGGCGCTCGAGCCGGCACCGAGCCCCTGCGTCGTCTGCCGCCCGAGCTGAACGATTCGCGGCGCCGGCGAGGCGGCGAGCGCCTGGGCGTCGGTGTTGGCGACGATGAACTCGACGCCCGCGACGGCGCTTCGCATCATACTCGCCACCGCATTCCCGCCGGCACCCCCGACGCCGATCACGCTGATCCGAGGGCGAAGCTCCTCCAGTTCCGGCTCCAGCTCGATCATCTCATCCTCCTCCTGATCACCGGCCTCCGGCGAATTCGAGCAACATCCTGATCCCCGCGCCCACCAGCACGGCGACGAGAAGCAGCCGCGGATAATCGTAATCGCCGCCCTCCTCGACCGCCTGGTTGGTTCGCGCGCCGGTCGGCGCGGCGCCCGCAACCCGCAGCCGGGTCAGCGCCCGGCTCCAGGAGACGAACGGGCTCGGCAGTGCCGGCACCGCCGCTTCCTCCCGCGCCTGCACGATCGGCAGGACGCCCGAATAATCGGCCTCCAGTGCGTGGCTGCGCCGGCCGCCGGCCCAGATCACCCGATATCCCGCAGGGACCGGCGCCCAGTCGCTCCGCGCCGTCCGGATCAGCGCCCGGCCGCAACGGCGGCAGTCGCTGAACCAATAGCCCGAATTGTACATCTCGCCGGCACGCGGGCCGTGCCCGCCGATAAGGCATGCAACGTTCATCGCTCCACCTCGCTTTCCCTTGCTTGAGCGGCTCCCAGCGCGAACTCGGCGAGCTCGCGCAGCGCGTCGTCGCCCACCTGCCGCGCGGTATCCGGATCCCAGATTTCGAAGCTGTCGCCGGCGCCGACGAACAGCGCGCGCGCGCCGATGCGGGCCCGGCGGCGGGACATCGGCGGCAGCGTCACCCGCCCCCGTTCGTCGAAAGCGCTCCGCTCCGCGGCGCCGAAGACGCGACGGGCGCGGGCGTGATGGCCGCGCGCCGGCATGCCCTGCTGCTCGTCGCGAAGGCGCCGCCGCTGGACATCCTCCAGAAGCTGCGCTTCATGGGCTTCATCATAGCTGCTGATGCAGGGGTCGTTTTCGTGCGGACCGAACACCAGCCGGCTCCCACCACAGCGGCTCTCCAGCGCTTTGACGACGAAGGGCGGAAGGACGGTGCGCCCGTTGGCGTCGACCGGCTGGAGCGCATTGCCGCTGAACAACATCCCTGCGCTCATGTCCCGAAGCCCCCGACAGGGCGCCGCCAAACCACCCGGCGCCAGGTAAATAGTTAACGCGCTGGAGCACCGCTGCGCACGATAGGAGTTCTACCGCCGCGCTCTTCGGTCACGGATTCGCGATTCGTCGCGCCGCGACCAGCGATCGCGCGGAACGACTCCGTTGCCGTGAGGTGGGGCAAGTACGGGGAAGGTCCAGCAGCGGGTCTGGGACCAGAATTTAACTCAGGTTATGCGGGCGGGGACACCGTGACGGATGCGTTCCGGCTCCGCCCTCCTGCACGGGCGCTCCTTTCCTGAACCAAAGTCTCAGCAATCGTTAACCGTAATTTTTCTAGGTTGCACAACTGCCTAGCGACTCAGACATTTGAGGGACTGGCCTTGTGTTCGGCCGCAGCGGGGAGCGGGCTTATGTCGCACCAGCGAAAGGTCTACGTCGTAGGCCCCAATTTGGAAGTACGCCGGCTTCTTTCCCGGCATATCAGCGCAGCGGGGGCGGAGGCGTGGCCTTTCGCCAGCGGAGCCGATTTTCTCGGCATCCTCGAGCATCTGGCGCCGGCCTGCATCCTGCTCGACATGGATGACGGCGACGTACCGGGCATCGAGGTCCTGACCGAGATCGTCGCTCGCGAGATCGCCTGGCCGGTGATCGCCATCAGCGGGCGCGAGGAATTCCAGCTCGCGATCGAGGCGATGAAGCTCGGCGCGATCGATTTCCTTCGCCTTCCGCTCAGCCGCGAGATTCTGGCGCTGGCGCTGGCCCCGGCGTGGGAAGCGCTCGAGCGGGTAGTCGCCGCTGCGGACGCCCGCCGCGCCGCGCAGGAACGGCTCGCCCGGCTGACGGCGCGCGAGATGGACGTGCTGATGGCGCTTCTCGGAGGCCGCTCGAACAAGGCCATCGCCCACGATTTCGGCATCAGCGTGCGCACCGTCGAAATGCACCGCGCGCATACGATGGCAAAGCTCGAGGTGAAGAGCCTGGCCGAAGCCGCCTTGCTGGCGCCCCGGGCCGGGCTCGACGTAAGCGCGGCCACCGCGCTCGTGCCCAAGCCACGAAGCACGGCGCTGACAGCTTATGCAGGATCGAGTGCCCGCGACCAGCTCGCGACGCTGGCCCGGCGGCTTTCCTCCTGACCGAACCGGGCTTGGCCTCACTGTCGGGCGCGAGGATCAGGTGCAGAGCGAAAGGTAGGCGATCTCCATCACCGTTCCGCCTTCGATCGGCAGCGGCCCTTGCGGGTCGCGCGCATATTCCCGGAAGTCGGTGACGGCGCCGGAAGCGTCCTGGACCCGATGCGCGAGCGCCTCGATCCTGCGGCCCTCGCAGTCGATCTGGAGGAGATAGGATACGCCCGTCGATTGCTGTTCATTGGGGTTGGTGAGGCGAAACCACGCCTTGCGCACCGTGCCCTGCGACTCGAGCGATGAGGCCTCGACCGCGATCGCCTGTCCGGTCGGCGCCGCTCCCAGATTGAGCCACACCGGCGAGCGTGCGGTTGCGGACTCGGTCACGGTGGGCGACGGCGCGCCCGCCTCGCGTGGAAAGACCTGGACGCCGCACTCTCCCGCAGCAGTCTCGAGCGCCGTCCTCACTTCGGCATTCGGCATCGACCCGGCGACATGCATCAGGTCGCGAATGGTGAGGCGCCCGGGCTCGAAGAAGCCCTGTTCGACGGCGCCGGCCAAGCGGGTGAAGCGGCGCAGCTGAAGCGGGCTCAGGGCGGCGGCGAGCTTTTCCCCCACGCACTGGGTCTGCGACGGGTCGAGACCGTAGCGCGCGAGCTGCGGCGCGACGATGGTCGAGCGCGGGCCGACATAATCGGCCACGTTTCCGGCACAGCCGGCGAGCAGCGCGGACAATAAGAGCGCCGGCGGCAACAGACGCATTCGACGGGGTCCTCCGGCGGATCGGGTTATCAACCCGACGCCGCCTTTGCACGCCGATTCGAGCGCGGCGCCGCCCTAAAGCAGGAACACGTCACCGGCATGGACGAGCCGGGTGGTGCCGTCTTCGAGGCGGAGGCGAAGGGCGCCGCTCGCGTCCAGGCCGTCGAAAAGCCCTGCCCCCTCCGGCGTCACGAGCGCGGTGCCGACGGGGTGGGCGGCGTCGAGCCAGCGGCGGCAGAGGACATCGAGGGGCTCCGAGCGCCAGCGCTCGATCTCGCGCACGAATATCCCCGCCAGCCGCTCGAGGAATTGTGCCGCCGGAGCCGGACCGCCGAGGGCCGCAAGGCTGGTAGCCGGCCGCTCGAGGAAAGCGGGATGGGCGGCCAGATTGACGCCGATTCCGATGATCACCGCCTCGCCTTCGCGCTCGAGCAGGATGCCCGCCAGTTTGGCGCCGTCGACGACGAGATCATTAGGCCATTTGATCCGGACGCCGGGCGCGAACCGCGCCACCGCCTCGTGCAGGGCCACGCCTGCGACGAGGGCGAGCGTCGCGGCCGGAGGATCGGTGGGTCGAACGCGCACCAGCGTGCTCGCGTAGAGATTGCCGCCGGGCGGCGACTCCCAGCTGCGCCCCTGCCGCCCCTTGCCGGCGGTCTGGCGCTCCGCCCGAAGCCAAATTCCCTCCTCCGCCCCCTCGCGGGCGAGAACGGCGAGGTCGTCGTTGGTGGAGCCGGTTTCGGCGACCGTGCGGATCAGAACAGGGCTCCGGCGGCGAGGTTGGTCGCCCGGTCGAGCGCCGGGATGGCAAGATAGCCGAGCGGCGACACGAACAAAGCCGCGGCGAAGATCAAGGCGGTGCCGACCGGCTCGCGCGTCCTGGCGAATTCCGGCGCGGGCTCGTCCATGTACATCACCTTGACGATCATGATGTAGTAAAAGGCGCTGATCACCGAGGTGGCGATCGCCGCGGCCGCCAGCCAGGTCAGGTCGGCGGCGACGGCGGCGTTGAACACGATCCACTTCGGCCAGAAGCCGAACAAGGGCGGGATGCCGGCCAGGCTGAACATGAACACCGCCATCGCCAGCGCAAGCCCGGGCCGGCTGCGCGACAGGCCGGAGAGCGACGCGATGGTCTCGACGGGCTGGTCGTCCGCGCCGCGCATCCTCACCACCACCAGGAACGCCCCCAGCGTCATGACGATATACACGCCCATATAGAACAAGACCGACGCCACCCCCTCCGGCGTGCCGGCGGCAAGGCCGACCAGCGCGAAGCCGACATTATTGATCGAGCTGTAGGCGAGCAGGCGCTTGATGTTGCGCTGGCCGATTGCCGCGACGCCGCCGAGAATGGTCGAGGCGAGCGCCATGAAGATGACGATCTGCCGCCACGCGTCGGTGGCCGGGCCCATCGCCTCGACCGCGACCCTCACCAGCATCGCCATCGCCGCTACTTTCGGCGCCGAGGCGAAGAAGGCGGTGACCGGGGTCGGCGCGCCTTCATAGACGTCGGGCGTCCACATGTGGAACGGCACCGCCGAGACCTTGAAGGCGATCCCAGCAAAGACGAAGACGAGGCCGAACAGCTCCCCTTGCGAGACCCCTCCCCCCTCGAGCGCGGCGGCGATGCCGCCGAACTGGGTCGTGCCCGTGAAGCCGTAGAGCAGCGAGATCCCGTAGAGCAGGATCCCCGACGCGAGCGCGCCCAGCACGAAATATTTGAGTCCCGCTTCGGCGGAGCGCGTGTCGGTACGCTGGAAAGACGCGAGCACATAGGCGGCGAGACTCTGCAGCTCCAGCCCGACATAAAGGGTGAGCAGGTCCGACGCGGAGACCATGATGCCCATGCCAAGCGCCGAGAACAGGATCAGCACGGGATATTCGGCACGGTAATCGCGGTCGCGGCCGAACCAGCTCATCGCCATCAGGAGCGAGACGGCGGCGGCGATGAAGATGACGATCTTGGCGAAGGCGGCGAAGCGGTCGGCGACGAACAGGCCGCCGAAGGCGCTGCCGCCGACGTCCCTGATGCCCGGAACCGCGAAGGCCGCGGCGGCGAGCACGAGCACGGCCAGCCAGGTCAGGATCGGCGCCGAGCGATCTCCCGCCCACGCAGCGGCCAGCATCAGCACCAGCGCGCCGATGCTGATTATCTCCTCCGGCAGGACGAGCAGGAAATCGTGGACCATCAGTGGTGCGCCCCTTCCGGCGCATGCGACTCGGCGGCGGCCCGCGGCGCGCCCATCGCCAGGCGAGCATCGCCCTCCGGCGCCGCCCGCTCGACCCGGGCGAGCAGGATCGACACGTCGTTCCTCATCGGTGCCATGAAGCTTTCCGGATAGATGCCCATCCAGAATACGGCGACTGCGATCGGGGCAAGCATCGCCAGTTCCCGCTTGGTGAGGTCCGGCAAAGCCGCCGCTTCGGTCGTCCGCGCCGTGCCGAAAGCGATCCGCCAGTAGAGCCACAGCATGTAGGCGGCGCCGAGGATGATGCCGGTTGTCGCCACCAACGCCACCCAGCTGTTCGCCTCATAGGCGCCGACCAGAGCGAGGAACTCGCCGACGAAGCCGCTCGTGCCCGGCAGCGCCACCGAGGCCATGGTGAAGACCATGAAGAAAAGTGCGTAGGCGGGCATGTTGTTGGAAAGACCGCCATAGCGATCGATGTCGCGGGTATGGAGCCGGTCGTAGACCACACCGACGCACAGGAAGAGCGCGCCGGAGACCAGGCCGTGGCTCAGCATCACGATGAGGCCGCCCTCGATTCCCTGGCGGTTGAAGGCGAACAGGCCGATCGTCACGAACGCCATGTGCGCGACCGAGGAATAAGCGATCAGCTTCTTCATGTCCTGCTGCACCAGAGCGACCAGCGACGTGTAGACCACCGCGACCATCGACAGGCCGAAGACGACCCAGATCAGCTGCGCCGAGGCTTCCGGGAACATCGGTAGCGAGAAGCGCACGAAGCCGTAGCCGCCCATCTTGAGGAGCACCCCGGCGAGGATCACCGACCCGGCCGTCGGCGCCTGGACGTGGGCGTCGGGAAGCCAGGTGTGGACCGGCCACATCGGCATCTTGACCGCGAAGCTGGCGAAGAAAGCGAGCCATAGCCAGGTCTGCGCCCAGGCCGGGAAATCGGTGACGAGCAGCTCCGGGATGAAGGTGGTGCCGGCGTAGTTCACCATCCACAGCATGGCGATCAGCATCAGCACCGAGCCGAGCAGGGTGTAGAGGAAGAATTTGTAGGCGGCGTAGATCCGTTCCTTGCCGCCCCAGATGCCGATGATCAGGTACATCGGGATGAGGCCGGCCTCGAAGAAGATGTAGAAGAGGAAGATGTCCTGCGCCATGAAGACGCCGAGCATCAGCGTCTCCATGAAAAGGAACGACGCCATATATTCCTGAACCCGCTCACCGATCGCGTCCCAGGATGCGGTGATGCAGATCGGCATCAGAAAGGCGGTGAGAACGATCAGCATCAGCGCGATGCCGTCGATGCCGAGCGCCCAAGCGAAGTCGCCGAACAGGTTGACGTTCTCGGCGAACTGCCATTGCGGCCCGCCCACTTTGTAGGTCGCCCACAGCCCGATGCTGAGCGCCAGCGTCGCCAGCGTCGTGCCGAGCGCGATCCATCGCGCCAGCGCCGCCCCGGTCAGCAGGCAGGCCGCCGCGCCGAGCAGCGGCAGCGCCAGGATGGCGGAGAGGATCGGAAAGGGGCCGCTTGTCACTGTGCCATCGCCCAGGTTGTCGCCGCGGCGAGGCCGAGCAGCATGACGAGCGCATAGGTGTAGAGATAGCCGGTCTGGAGGCGGGCCGTCAGGCGGGTGCCGGCGACCACCGCGGCCGCCGCGCCGTCCGGGCCGAAGCGGTCGATCGTGCCCTCATCGCCCTTCTTCCACAAGATCCGGCCGAGCGCGACCGACGGGCGGACGAAGATCGTGTCGTAAACCTCGTCGAAGAACCATTTGTTGTAGAGGAAGCTGTGGAGCAGCCCGAACTGGCTCGTGAAGCGGCCGGGAATGGTCGGGTTGCGGATATAGGCGTTCCAGGCGAGGAACAGGCCGAGCAGCATCACCAGGGCCGGCGCGAGCTTCACCCACAACGGCACTTCGTGGATCGCGTGCATCAGATGCGTGTCGAAGGCGATGCTGCCGCCCCAGAAATGCGCGCCCTCCTCGACGTCGATGAAGGCATGGTGGAAGACGATGCCGGCGGCGATGGCGCCCAGCGAGAGCAAGGCGAGCGGGACGAGCATCGTCCACGGGCTCTCGTGGGGGCGGTAGCCGCCCGTCCCTTCGGGAACCTGCTGAGCGCCCGCTTCGTGCGGCCGCGTGTCGTGGCCGGCATCCTCATGCGCGGGATCGTCATGATGGCCGTGCGCGTCGTGGAGCGCGTGCTGAATATGCTCGGACCGGGCCCAGCGCGGCCGGCCGAAGAAGGTGAGGAAGACGAGCCGCCACGAATAGAAACTGGTCAGCAAGGCGGCGAACACACCGACGAAGAAAGCGAGGCCGCCGACCGTCGTCCCGCTGGCGAAGGCGCTTTCGATGATCGCGTCCTTCGAGAAGAAGCCCGCCAGGCCGAAGCTGGGAAGGCCGTAAACCTGGATGATGCCGACGCCGGTGATCGACAGGGTCCCGATCAGCATAGCCCAGAAAGTCAGCGGGATCTCACGGCGAAGCGCGCCGTAGAAGCGCATGTCCTGCTCGTGATGCATGGCGTGGATCACCGAG
>DASVVV010000023.1:0-15369 GCA_036386375.1 Allosphingosinicella sp.
GCGCCTCGCCGCGCCCGACCCGGCCCCGCAACTGGTGCAGTTGCGCGAGGCCGAAGCGGTCGGCATGTTCGACGATCATCAGCGACGCGTTGGGCACATCGACGCCGACCTCGATCACCGTCGTGGCGACCAGCACCGCGATGTCGCCGCGCTGGAACGCCGCCATCACCGCGTCCTTCTCCGGCCCCTTCATCCGCCCGTGGACGACGCCGACCTTGTCGCCGAAACGCAGCCCCAGCACCGCCGCGCGCTCCTCGGCCGCGGCGAGGTCCGTGGTCTCGCTTTCCTCGACCAAGGGGCACACCCAATAAGCCTGCTTGCCCGCTGCGATGTGGCGACCGAGCGCATCGACCACCTCCGGCAAGCGCTCCTCGCTGAGCACCCGAGTCTCGATCGGCTGGCGGCCCGGCGGCATCTCGTCCAGCCGGCTGACGTCCATCTCGCCATAATGGGTTAGCGTGAGCGTGCGCGGGATCGGCGTCGCCGTCATCACCAGCAGGTGCGGCGGCCGCTCAGCCTTTTGCGCGAGCAGCATGCGCTGCGCGACGCCGAAGCGGTGCTGCTCGTCGACGACGGCGAGGCCGAGGCGGCGATACGTCACCTTCTGCTGGAAGATGGCATGGGTGCCGACGAGGATGTGGATCGAGCCGTCGGCGAGGCCCATCAGGCAGGATTCGCGCGCCCGCCCCTTCTCGCGCCCGGTGAGGATGGCGACGTTGACCGGAAGCCCGGCCAGCTGGCGCGACAGCGTTTCGTAATGCTGCCGGGCGAGGATCTCGGTCGGCGCCAGCAGGGCCGCCTGCGCCCCCGCCTCGACCGCGGCGAGGATCGCCATCAGCGCGACCAGGGTCTTGCCGGAGCCGACGTCGCCCTGGAGCAGGCGAAGCATCGGCACATCCTGCTGAAGGTCGCCCTCGATCTCGCGCACCGCCCGCTGCTGCGCGCCGGTCGGGACGTACGGAAGCTTCAGTCGCTCGCGCAGGCTGCCGTCGCCGTTGAGCGGCGTGCCCCTGCGTTTGCGGGACGAGGCGCGCACCAGCATCAGGGCCAGCTGGTTGGCGAGCACCTCGTCATAGGCCAGCCGGTCCCGCGCGGACGCGGCGGCCGGCTCGCGATGCGCCTTCTCGAGCGCCTCGCACCAGGCCGGCCAGCCGCGCTGCGCCCTCAGGCTCGGCTCGATCCACTCGCCGAGCGCCGGCCGCCGCGCCAGCGCCTGCTCGACCAGGTCGGCGAGCCGCCGGCTCGTCAGCCCCTCGGCGAGCGGATAGACCGGCTCGCGCTCCGGTATCTCGGCCGCCTCGTCGGGGTGAAGCACATAATCGGGATGGACGATCTGGAGGTCCTGGCCGTAGCGGTCGAGCCGCCCCGACACGATCCGCGTCTTGCCGAGCGGCAGCTGCTTCTTCGCCCAGCCCGGATTGTTGAAATAGACGAGCGTGACGTAATCGCCGCCCGCATCCTCCGCATAGACCCGCATCGGGCTGCGCGCTCCGCCCTGCCGGTAATCGCGCGCCGTCAGCGCGACCGTGATCGTCCGTCCGACATCCGCCTCGTCGACTCGCTCGACGCGCCTCCGGTCGATCCATCGCTCGGGCAGGTGGAACAGGAGGTCGACGACCCGCTCGAGCCCGAGCCGGCGCAGCGGCTTGGCAAGCTGCGGCCCGACCCCTTTCAGCGCCTCCACTTCGGCGAACAGCGGGTTGAGGATGTCGGGGCGCATGACTAGATCGGCCTCGTAACCGCTGCCGACTGGCTCTCACAAGCCCGTCGGCCAATCCTGCATGGGAGCAAGATGGACCGCGACGCCCGCCTGAGACGCCTGCGATTTCGTGCCTGGCACCGCGGCACGCGCGAGGCGGACCTGCTCGTCGGCGGCTTCTTCGATACCTGTCATGCAGGCTGGTCCGACGCCGACCTCGACTGGTTCGAGGCGCTGATGGAGGAGCAGGATGTCGATATCCTCGCCTGGGCGATCGGAACCGCCGAGCCGCCGCAGCGCTTGGCGGGGACCACGATGCTCCGCCTGCGCCAGCTGAACTACATCAAGCACCCGGAATAGCTTCTTGACCGACCTTCAGAAGATCCTCTCGGCGACGCGGCCGATGACGCTGGCCGGCGTCCCGTCGGGCTTCCAGCCCTGGCTCGCCGCGGACCTCGCGCGCGCGGCGAAGGGCCGCGCCGTCTTCATCGCCCCCGACGAAGGGGGGATGCGCGCGCTCGCCGACGCCGCCGGCTATTTCGCGCCCGAGCTCGAGGTGCTCACCTACCCCGCCTGGGACTGCCTGCCCTACGATCGCAGCTCGCCCTCGCTTCGCGCCACGTCCGAGCGGCTGGCGACGCTCCATGCGCTGCAGCAGCCGGCGACCAGGCCGCAGCTCCTGATCACCACCGTCAACGCGGCGCTCCAGCGGACGCTGACGCCGTTCCGTATCCGCCAGCTGGTCGCGCGCCTCGCGCCGGGCGAGCGGATCGGCCTCGACCGGCTGGCCGCCTTGCTCCAGTCGCACGGTTATGGCCGCACCGAGACGGTGCGCGACCCCGGCGAGTTCGCCGTGCGCGGCGGCCTCGTCGACCTTTATCCGGCGGGCCAGACCGAGGCGCTGCGGCTCGACTTCTTCGGCGACGAGGTGGAGAGCGTGCGCCGCTTCGATCCCGGTACGCAGCGCAGCGTGGGGCCTTCCGAAGCCTTCACTTTGCTGCCCGCTTCCGAGACCTTGCTCGACGAGGGCAGCGTCAAGCGCTTCCGCTCCGGCTATCGCGAGCGGTTCGGCGCCAACGCCACCGGCGACCCGCTCTACCAGGCGGTGTCCGACGGCCGCCGCATCGCCGGCATCGACCATTGGCTGCCCCTGTTCGAGGACCGGCTCGCCAGCCTGTTCGACCATCTCGCCGAGGGCGACCTCGTCGTGCGCGATCCCGGCGACAGCGGCGCCGCCGAGGCGCGCTTCGAGGCGGTCGCCGATTATTACGACAACCGCCGGCGCGCCCAGACGAAGGAGCCGGGGAGCTACCGGCCGCTGCCGCCCGAATCGCTTTATCTCACCCGCGAGGAATGGGACCGGATCGCGCGCGAGCGGCCGATGCATCTGGTCACGCCGTTCCGCGAGCCGGAGAGCGCGACCGTGCTCGACTTCGCCGTCGAGGCGGCGCGCGACTTCGCGCCGGAGCGCGCGCAGGGCGCCAACGTCTATGAAGCGGTGGTGGCGCACGTCGCCGAGCTCCGCCGCCGCAAGCTCAAGGTCGTGCTGGCCAGCTATTCCGCCGGCGCCCGCGAGCGACTCAAGGGCCTGCTCAAGGACCACGGCCTCGCCAAGGCCGTCGAAGCCGACGACTGGCAGGAGGCGCTCGGCGCCGCTGCCAAGGGCCAGGCGGCCCTCACGGTCGTCCAGCTCGACCATGGCTTCAGCACGCCCGACCTCGCTCTGCTGACCGAGCAGGACATGCTCGGCGACCGGCTCGTGCGGCGGCGCAAGCGGCGCAAGAGCCAGGACGCCTTCTTGAGCGAGCTGGCCACGCTGACGCCCGGGGACCTCGTCGTCCATGCCGATCACGGCATCGGCCGTTACGAAGGCCTGACCCAGATACCGGTCCAGCAGGCGCCGCACGATTGCGTGGCGCTCGAATATGCCGGCGGCGACAAGCTCTACGTGCCGGTCGAGAATATCGACATCTTGTCGCGCTACGGCAGCGAGAGCGACGGCGTTTCCCTCGACAAGCTCGGCGGCGAGGCGTGGCAGCGGCGCAAGTCGCGGATGAAGGAGCGCATCCGCGAGATTGCCGGCGAGCTCATCAAGACCGCCGCCCAGCGCGCGCTCCGCCCCGGCGCCGTGGCCGAGCCCGACACCGGCTATGCCGCTTTCGCCGATCGCTTCCCGTTCGAGGAGACCGAGGACCAGGACCGCGCCATCGCCGACGTCGTCTCCGATCTCGCCCAAGGCAAGCCGATGGACCGGCTGGTCTGCGGCGATGTCGGCTTCGGCAAGACCGAGGTGGCGCTGCGGGCGGCCTTCATCGCCGCCATGTCGGGGCTTCAGGTGGCGCTGATCGCGCCGACCACCCTCCTCGCCCGCCAGCATTATCATAACTTCAAGGAGCGCTTCCAGGGCTTTCCGATCGAGATCGGCCGCCTCTCGCGCCTCGTCCCCGCCAGGGAGGCGAAGGAGACCAAGGCAGGACTCAAGTCGGGCAAGATCGACATCGTCATCGGCACCCACGCGCTGCTCGCCAAGGGGATCGAGTTCAAAAAGCTCGGTTTGGTCGTCGTCGACGAGGAGCAGCGCTTCGGCGTCAGTCACAAGGAGCGGCTGAAGGCGCTCCGCGCCGACGTCCACGTGCTGACGCTGACCGCGACGCCGATCCCGCGCACCTTGCAGATGGCGATGTCGGGCCTTCGCGAGCTGTCGGTAATCCAGACGCCCCCGGTCGACCGCCTCGCCGTTCGCACCTACGTCATGCCATGGGACCCGGTCGTGGTGCGCGAGGCGCTGCTGCGCGAACATTATCGCGGCGGCCAGAGCTTCTTCGTCGTGCCCCGCATCGCCGACCTGCCGGAGATCGAACAGTTCCTTCGCGAGGAGGTGCCGGAGGTGCGCTTCGTCGTCGCCCACGGTCAGATGGCGCCGACCGAGGTCGAGGAGCGAATGAGCGCCTTTTACGACGGCCGCTACGAAGTGCTCCTCTCGACGACGATCATCGAAAGCGGCCTCGACATTCCCAGCGCCAACACCCTGATCGTCCACCGCGCCGACCGCTTCGGCCTCGCCCAGCTCTACCAGCTCCGGGGCCGCGTCGGCCGCGCCAAGACCCGCGCTTACGCTTATTTCACGACGCCTCCCGACCGCCTGGTCACCGAGACCGCCGACAAGCGTCTGAAGGTGCTGGCCAGCCTCGAAAGCCTGGGCGCGGGATTCGAGCTGGCGACCCACGATCTCGATATCCGCGGGGCCGGCAATTTGCTCGGCGACGAGCAGTCGGGCCACATCAAGGAGGTCGGCTTCGAGCTCTATCAGTCGATGCTGGAAGAAGCTATCCTGGAGGCGAAATCCGGCGGCCTCGAGCCGCGCCCCGACCAGTTCTCGCCGCAGATCACCGTCGACGCGCCGATCCTCCTCCCCGACGAATATGTCCCCGATCTCGACCTTCGCATGGGCCTCTACCGCCGGATGAACGAGCTCGACGGGCCGGAGGAGATAGAAGGCTTCGCCGCCGAGCTGATCGACCGATTCGGCAGGCTGCCCCCGGAGACCGAGAACCTGCTCAAGGTGATCGAGATCAAATTGAACTGCCGCAAGGCGCAGGTCGCCAAGCTCGACGTCGGCGCCAAGGGCGCGCTCGTCCATTTCCACAATGACAGCTTCCCCGACCTCGCCGGCCTGCTGGCTTATGTCGAGGCGCTGAAGGGCACGGCGAAGCTCCGCCCCGACAACAAGCTCGTCATCACCCGCGCCTGGCCCGACGCCCCCGCCCGCCTCAACGGCGCCCTCCAGCTCAGCAAGGGCCTGGCCAAGATCCTTCCCTGACCCCCGGATCGGCCCTTCACGTCATGCCAGCGCAGGCTGCCATCCATGCGGCGATGACGCCCGTCGCGGCTTCCGAACGGACCCCAGCCTTGGCTGGGGTAACGTGCGAGGATTGCCGGTCTCAGCTTTCCACCGCGCGGCCGCGAACCGGCTTGCAACCTGCCTCGGCGACCAGCCCCGCCAGCGCGTCGGCCGTCACCGGCGGAGCGCAGAGGAAGCCCTGGTAGAGGGTGCAGCCTTCCTGGGCGAGCAGGCCCAATTGCTCCTGCGTCTCCACGCCCTCGGCGATCACGTCGAGGCCGAGGGAGCGGGCCATGTCGATGACGCCGCGGACGACGATCCGGTCGCGGGTCGAACCGGCAATGTCCTGCGACAGCCTCTTGTCGATCTTGAGGTAATCGAGCGGCAGCGCCTTGAGATAGGCGAGGCTTGAGTAGCCGGTGCCGAAATCGTCGATCGCGACTCGAAGCCCGCCGCCGCGAAGCTCGGCCAGTAGCGCCGCCGCGCCGGCGAGATCGTCGATCAGCCCGCTCTCGGTCACCTCGACGGTCAGCCGCTCGACCGGAAAGCCGCTCTCCCGCACCAGCGCCAGGAACTGCGCCGCGAAGCCGGGCCGAACCAGATCGGCGGCGGTGACGTTGACCGACAGGCGCAGCCGCTCGAGCGCCTCCGGCCAGGCCGCCGCCGCCGCCACCGCCCGCCGCTGCACGTGGTCGGAAAGCTGGACGAGATAATCGGATCCTTCCGCCACCCCGAACAAAGTGGCGGCGGAAAGCTCGCCATGGTCGGGGTGAAGCCAGCGGGCGAGCGCCTCGACGCCGACGATCTCGCCGCTCGCCACCGACACTTGCGGCTGGAAGCGGATCTCGATCTCGTCCTGGTCGAGGGCGCGTCTCAAGTCGACCTCGAGGCGCCCGTGCCGCGCGGTCTCGCTTTCGGCTCCCTCCTCGAGCACCCGCACGGGCGGCCCTTCGAACCCCTTCGCTTCGGCCAGAGCGACGCTGGCGCGACGGAGCAACGCGGCGGCATCGTCGCCGGGGTGCGACAGTGCGACGCCGACGCGGCTGGCGAGCGCGATCACATGATCGCCCGACATGAACGGCCGGCCGATCGCCTCGACCAGCCGGTCGGCGAGGAAGCGGCCGTCGGCGATCGTCGGTTCGCCGGCGACGAGCACCGCGAATTCGGCACCGGCCATCCGCGCGACCAGGATGGTCCGACCGTCGGGCGCGGCCTGCCGCTCGATCCGGCGCGCCGCCGCCTGAAGCACCGAATCGCCCACCGTCCGGCCGAAGGCGGCGTTGATCGCGTCGTAGCGGCTGACCGAAAGCAGCAGCATCAGAACCGGCCCGGCGGCGAGCCGCTGCGCCAGCCAGGCGCGGGCGCCGCGCGCGTCGGCGAGGCCGGTGAGCGGATCGCGGCTCGCCGGCGGCGAAGGACCGGCGGGCGCGATCGTCTCGGTCCGCCCGACGATGCTTCCTTCCTCCTGGACGCGCAGATGATGGGCGATGCGCGTCCCGGCCGCCTCGGCGTCGGCATGGGCGAAGGCGGTCGCCTCGCCGGTCGCCATCGCCCGGCCGACGGCGCCGCGCGCCGCCCGGCGGCCTTCCGGATCGAGCTTGCGGAACAGCTCGATCAGGCCGATGCGCCGCCCTTCCTCCTCGCCCAGCCCCGCCTTGCGCGCCAGCGCCGGGCTGAGCTCGACGGTTCGCGAGCCCGGCTGCCAGCGCCAGGACGGCGTCTCCTCGCCCCCGCGCCGCCCGCCGCCGCCGCCGACGCGCTCGGCGTGGCGAAGCGCGAAGTGGAACGCCTGCAACAGCTGCCCTTCACTGAACGGGCTCACCAGAAAATGGGTCGCGCCGAGCTCGTGCATCCGGTCCAGCGCGCCGCCGTCGGTGCGCGATAGAAGAACCAGCAAAGCGGCGGCATTGGCCTCGGCGGCGTCGGCGATCGTCCGCACCGCTTCCTCGCCCTCGGTGAGCGCGCCGCGCGCGTCGACGACGGCCACCGCCGCTCCGCAGGCAAGGAAGCGCGCCTCGGCATTGTCGGCCCGCCGCGCCGCGATCGGCTGCCAGCCGGCGCTCTCCGCGAGCCGCGTCAGCTCGTCGCGGTGACGGAAGGAGAGGATGAAGAGCGGCGCGGACATGGCCCGGTCTAGCCGCCGCGGACGACGCCGCCAATCGCCCTTCGCCGCGTCTTCCCGTCGTGGCACATTCGAGCCTGCGCCCGAACCGGGCATAGGCTCGAGCAGCACGCGTCATCAAGCTTTTGAAACTGGGTCTGGAAGTCGCCCGCTAGCAACATCCTGTGAGCGGGCGGACTCCGGGGCAAGCGGAAGATCCGGGCTGATCGACGGAAAGAGAACGGATTCCAGGCGGCCTCTCGATGCAAGGCGCAGATAAAAATAGCCGATGCCCGCCACTCCGGTCATCAGCTGCCGGTACTCGATGCTGCCGCCCAGCGGCCAATCCGATTCGGCGCGGTGAAAGACCTCGCGGCCGTATGCGGCAACCGATAGGACGGCGTCGAGCAACGGCTTTTCTCCGCTCATGCGCCAGGCGGAGAGGAGCACATCGGCATTTCCGCAGACGCCATGGCAAAGGCAGAAATCCTGTTGGTTCTCGAGGCGGCTGAGCGACTGCAGGGTCGTCAGCAAGGCCGGAGCCAGGTCTGGAGAGGGCGGGGTGAGCAGCATCCGCGAGACCGCGATTCCGGGGGCGCCATGGCACCATGCGGTCATGAACTCGCCGTCCTCGGGACGACTGGCGAGGCGGAAGTCCGGCCAATTATTTCGTGCTGGATCGAAAAACGCATTCTCATAGCGCATCGCCGCGGCAGCGGCAGCGGCGATGCTCCTGTCGTTGAGCATCGTCGCCGCGCGATTGAGAGCGTCGGCGATTCCCGCCGTGCCATGAGAGTAGCCGAGAAGGTGCATCATTCCCTGCCTGCCGGGCGACCATGAGACACCCTCGGCTGAGGTACGCCCCTCTTCGATCAGGGCCCGGGCATAGCTGTCGACCAGGTCGGCGCAGGCGAGGCCGCAAGCCTCATATGCATAGTGGAGCGCGAGGATCGCGCCTGCCGACCCTTCCATCACGTCCGCGCGGGTTCCCGGGCCAGGCTTCGGCGGCAAGGCCCTCAACGCCTGCAACCCTCGATCCGTCCATAAGTCCGCCCCGAGGAGGCGGCCGCCGACAATGAAGGCGTAAGCAAGGCCGGTCGCCCCTTGGTAAAAGCCTGGTCCCACCGCCTCGCGGCTGGGATCCCGATGCGCGAACCGCAGGGCGCCGTCGGCATAACGGGCGTAGGTCGGGTCTGATGTGGCGTCAGCAAGCGCCGCGAGAAACAAGCCGATGCCCGCGGTTCCCGAGTAAAGCGTCGAACCCAGGCTAGCCAGGCGGCGGTGGCCGCCCGGAACGGGAATCGACCCAAGCCAAAAACATCCGTCCTCGCACCACAAGGCATCGCGGCAGAGCCGTGCACCGATGGCATCGGCCACTTCGATCCACTCAGCGTCGACGAAAATCGAGTCCGGGGTCACAGGATATCCCAATCCGCGTTCCCCGGATTGAGCCAGGGCCGGTTCCAATCGATGCCGGCTCGCTCGAAGCAGCGCTTCACGCGGGCCAGCGGATCGTGATCCGGGTCGAGGGCGTGTTCGAGGAAGCCGCGCGCGACGATCAGGCAGCGGTGCTGACCGAAGCTTATGCCGTCCCTGGGGTCATCTGCACAGGCAATCCCCGGCGCCAGCCGACGAGTGAACTGCGGCGTGTCGGTACGAAGACACAGTTTCAAGGCCTGCAAGCCGTGCCAGGCCACCGTGAAGTAGCGTCGCGGCAGGTAAAGCACGGCCGGGTCGGTTCGCTGGAAGGCCGTCGCCTGTTTGAGCGACTTGAGCAGAAACGGCACCTGAAACCGGTTCATCCATTCGATGATGGCCGCGCAGTTTCCGACCGCGTGGTCGGCATCGGTATTGAGATAGATGCGAACGACGTGCTCACGGTCGAAATCGCCGGCAAGGTTCTTGCCGAAGTAATAGAAGAAGCCGGGCTGCTGAGTTTCGGAATATGCCCGCCGCCGCAGCGAGACAGTCTCCCCCGGCTGGCCGCTTGCCGGGGATATCTCATCGAGGACGACCTTCCGGCACCGGTCGCCCTTGGCCACCCTGCGAAAGGGTTCGTCCACCGCTTCCACGGTCCAGCCCGTTTCCGGCGCATAGCTCTCCGGCAGGAAGGAGGCATAAGCGAGAGGCTCGCCGCCCGGCCGCTGGTCGGCCTGCGCCTCGCGCGGTAAATAGCAGTAAAAGCGCCAGTAAAGTAACGTTGCCAATCTGGCTTCGACGGGGCTGATGACGCTCTGCGGCGGCATCTGGCTTGCGGAGTAGGAATAGATGCCGGCTGAAGTGTGCCAGGCGAGCCCCGCGGGCGATATGCGGACCTTGTCTAGAAAGCCCCTCAGCTTGGCTTCGAAGTCCTCGGTCATTCTAATCCAAGCAAGGCCGGCGAGCCTTCGGGATCCTCCAACAAGTTCAGTCCAACCTGCAGCATCACGCGGATCTGCGAACTGATCTGATCCGATGCGTGAGCCTGTTCATAGGCAGTCTGGAGCAACCTCGCCCCGGCCGCTTTTGCCGACCGCGTTGGAAAATCATCGGCAAGGGGCCCAGCCTGCTGTTCGTAGACCTGCCAAAAGGCCCGCATCGCCTGCTGCGCTCCGTCAAAATCCCACGCGGCTCGATCCGCGGCTTCGAGGGCATCCTCGGTCGCATCCAGCGGCAGCGCAAGGATCCAGAATTCAAGGTAGCTGTGCAGGAAGGAGCCGACATCCCACGCCGGATCTCCGATGTCGCAATGTTCCCAGTCGATCAGGCGGGTCGATCCGTCCGCCTTCCTGATGATGTTCGGCCATTTCAAATCGCCGTGGATGAGAGCTCGGTTCGTCCATTCATCCTTCATTTTGGCCAAGTGGAATGCAAATCGGGGCTCGTCGCGGATCGCATGCAAAAGTGTGGTGACGGCAGCATTGAAGGGACCTCGATCGTCAAACCGGTCAAGAGCGATGTCTAGCACCCACGGCGGTTTTCCCCGGCACAGACCATCCTCATCCCCACCGCTGAACGGGTGGCTCAGAAGGTGCAGCTTGGCGAGCGAAGCCGCCGAATCGCGGGCGACGTCGGGCGGGCACGCCCAGACTTCCCGATGGTGGCTGAAGAGATCCTGGCCAGCGACGAATTGCGTCACCAGGAGCGGCACGGACTCGTCATAATGCACAAGCCGGGGAAAGAAATCGCGCTCGACAGCCTCGATCTCGCCGTCGCTGAAGATTTCCAGCAAGACGGCTTCCCGCCGAAGGCGAGAATCCAAGGCGGCTGCCTTGGAATCGTCGGCACGCCGCTTGACGACGTAATTACGGTCGTCGGCATGGGTCGCGAGGATCGCCCCCTTGAGGTCGGACTGTAGCTGGAGCGCTCCTCCCGAGGCGAACCAATCCGGGCGCACGATCCCCTTCGCGAGCAACAGAGCCGCGGTCTCGCGAACGAACCGGTTAGCGTCTCGCGCAGGGCTCAACGCCATCCGCGCGGTCTAAGCCAGGCGGTCGACGCGCTCCATCTGATGCTCGCGTGGACATTGCGGGTAGCAGGTGCAGTCGTTGGTCTTGACGGTGCCGCAATGATCGGGCCGCTGGGTCTGATCCATCCTGACATCGTCGGCTGTGCCACCCTGCAGCGGCGGATGGGCGATCTCGCGGACATCCCCGCCGAAACCAAGATCGCCGGAGAGGAGTTTCCGATAAGCAGCCTGGTCCTTGCTCAGCATAATGCGCCTCCTAACCGCCCGAAGTTAGCAGATAGCGCGAAATCCGCAAGCGCGGCTCGACTGAGTTTTCCAGGCGATAATCGTATTCTATCGGTTCGAGTCGTCTCGCTCGCGCTGACGTCTTCGAACACTCATCGATCACGCCACTTGCGCGCGGATCTTACGCACGGGGGCGGCTGGGACGTTCGCGAATGCCCGCGATGGCGCCTGGCACGATTTACAAGGGTGCGGTCGTGGCCCGGTCTCGACCCCCGGCCCGGCGCCGCCATCGCCCCCTTGCCGGCCCTTCCGGCTTGGAGCGGGAGGGGCCGAGCCTCAGGTCAGATATAGCCGACGAAGTCGGCGTTGGTGAGGGCGAGCCCGGTGGCCATGCGGGCGATCAGCACCTGGTCCGCGCCGCCGACGCCGTCGGCATCGTAGAAAAGCTGTCCGGTGGCGCTGTCGTAGACGATGCGGTCGCTCGAATCGCCGGCCATGGCGCCGATGTGGAAGGAATCCGCGGCGAGGCGGCCGCTCGCGGCGATGCCGGCGAACGCGTTGCGGTCGAGCGCGATCGTGTCGTCGACAGGCGAGAAGTCCGGGAGCCGGTCGACATTGGTCGAACGGTTGGGCGCGGTGTCGAAGAAGAAGACGTCCCTGCCGATGCCGCCCAACAGCGTGTCGTTGCCGGTCTGGCCGTAGAGCCAGTCGTCGCCGGCGCCGCCGATGATCGTGTCGCTCGAAACGCCCCCGTAGATGATGTCGCTGGACGCGCCGCCGTCGAGATGGTCCTTGCCCGCGTCGCCGTAGATCACGTCCTTGCCGGCCATGCCGAGGATCGTATCGCTACCCCCTCCGCCCTTCAGGATGTTGGCGATGCGCGAGCCCTTGATGGCGTTGTCGGCATTATTCCCCGTACCGGCAACGGCGCCGGCGATCAGCACCAGCTTCTCGACATGGGCGCCGAGGGTGAAATCGACCGACGCCCTCACCGTGTCGGTGCCGCCGTCGCGCTGCTCGCGCGCGCGGTCGCCGGCATGCTCGACGATGTAAATATCGTCGCCGCCGCCGCCGATCATCAGGTCGCTACCGCCGTCGCCGTCGAGCCGGTTGGCGGCGTCGTTGCCGACGATTTCGTTGGCGCCGCTATTGCCGGTGCCGCCGATCGCCTCGCTGCCGGTAAGGGTCAGATTCTCGAGATTCTCCCCCAGCCGGTAGCTGATCGAGCTGAAGACGCGCTCGGTGCCGCCCTCATCGTTTTCGGTGATCGAGTCGCCGGCATCGTCGACGCGATAGCTGTCGTTGCCGAGCCCGCCGATCATGACGTCCGCGCCGCCGCCGCCGTCGAGCAGATTGTCGCCGTCGTCGCCGGTCAGGCTGTCGGCCTGGGCGGAGCCGATCAGGCCTTCGAGGTTCAGGAGGATGTCCGCGCCCCCGGCGCCGTTGTCGGACGCGGCCTGCGCGGACAGATCGGCGGTGACCGGGCCGGCGGAAGCGGAATAGGCCGCGACATCGGTGCCGTCGCCGCCGTCGAGCCGGTTGGAGCCGCCCCCGCCGGCGAGGATGTCGTCGCCCCCGCCGGTGACGATATCGTCGTCACCGGCCCCGCCCGTGACGATGAAGGCGCCGAGCGTTTGCGCGCTGCCGTCGAAATTCAGGCCGTCGCCGCTGTGGAGTTCAGCGCCGTCGACCTGAAGCGTCGCGCCGTCCGCGACCGTCGCCGCATCGGTCGTGAGCGCATAGGATCCGCCCGGCCCAAGCACGATCCGCTCGACGTCGAGGAGGGTCTGCGCTCCCAGGAGGAGCTTCAGGCCGCCGCTCAGCCGCAGCTCGTCGTCGCCAGCGCCGCCGTCGACTCGGTCGCCGTTGTCGAACGTGCCGCCGAAGTCGAACCGGTCGTTCCCGCCCGCCCCGGTCGCGCGCTCGTCGCCGCCCTGCGACAGGATGAAGAGGTCCGGGCCGGCGGTCCCGACGATGACGTCGTGGTCGTCGGTCCCGCGCAGCTCGTCGTCGATCGAATCGACGCCGCCGACGGTGATGGTCAGCGTCGCCGTGGCCCCGCCGGTGATCGTATAAGTGACGGTTTCGACCGGCGTTTCGAAAACGGCGCCGGTCGCGAGCGCCTTGTCGGGGGAAATCAGATAGCCGAATCGGCCGTTGGGGTCGTAGCTGAAGGTGCCGTCGGCGTTGATCTGGAGCACGGCCCCGGACGCGAGCAGGATCGGCAGGCCCACCAGCGCGTGATCGTCGTTGACTTCCAGCACTTGGGGCGGCGGCCCCCCTTCCGGGTCGTAGTCGCCGCCGTTGCCGTTGTCGTCCAGAACCGATCCCAGGAGGATCTTGTCCTCGTCGGCGGCGATGGAATCGTCGGCCGCGACCGGGGGGTCCGAATCCGCCGTTACCTCGACCACCCCGAACTGCTGCGTGCTGCTCGCGCCCTCGCCGTCCGTCAGCGTGAAGCCGACCGTGCGCTCGCCGGCGGCAAGCGTCTCGGAGCCGTTGGCGAAGGCGACCGCCCGGAGCACCGCCTCGACGAATTCGAGAGTGGCCCGCGCCGTGAAGGTGACGACCAGCGGCGTTTCGGGATCGGAGCCGCCGGAATAAGCCGCGGCCAGCACCCAGGTCTCCTCGGCGGGATCGTAGATGCTTAGATTGCCCTCGTCGTTGACCGCGCCGCCCGGCGAGCCGATCAGCACCAGCTGATCGTCGGTTGAGGCGCCGGCCGTGAAGGCGACGGTGAGCGTCGCCCCGGCAAAATCGGTTGAATCGCCGTTGAAGGTCGCCGCCGGCGCGATCGCGGTGGCGGGGTCGTTCTCCGCGAAGGCGATCTCGGAGTTCGTGCCGGCATCGGGGCCGTTCAGGTCCAGCGTGGGTGGGACGTTCACGTGATCGATCTCCCGGTCGAGCGGAAAAACGGCGTCCGAAAGAAGTCGTGGCGCCGCTCGCGTCGCCCGGTCCCCCCGCCCGTTCGTTCACGACCGTAGCCGGGCTTGCCGCAGCGCGCACCGGAAAAAGTCGCCCGTCGCCGGGAAAAGTCAGCGGCCTCGCGCATTGACGCGGCGGCTTCCCGCGCCCTAGCAATCGGGCGTGGCTCGGCAGGGGGACAGGAAGATGGCGCTGGTCTCGTCCAGCACCGAGTCGGCGCAGGCGGCCGACGCGCTGCTGCGCGAGCGCCACGATTTCGTCCGCTTCGAGGAGGCGGAGGTGGTGGTCGCGCTCGGCGGCGACGGCTTCATGCTCCACATCCTCCACGAGATGCTCGGGCGCGGGCGGGTCTGCCCGGTGTTCGGGATGAACCGCGGCACGGTCGGCTTCCTGATGAATAGCTGGCGGGTCGAGGGACTGCTGGACCGGATCGGGCGCGCGAAGGCTTTCACTGTCCCGCCGCTCGAGATGACGGCGACGACGATGGACGGCCAGGTGGTGCGCGATCAGGCGATCAACGAGGTATCGCTGCTACGCGAGACCCGTCAGACCGCCTGGATCGAGGTTTCCGTCAACGGCCGCGTGGTGCTGCCGGAGCTGGTCTGCGACGGCGTGCTGGTGGCGACGCCCGCCGGCTCGACCGCCTACAACCTGTCCGCCCTCGGTCCGATCCTGCCGCTCAATTCGCGGCTGGTCGCGCTGACGCCGATCAGCCCGTTCCGGCCGCGGCGCTGGCGCGGCGCCCTGATCCCGGACGACAATTGCATCGCCTTTCGAGCGCTCGACCCCGACAAGAGGCCGGTCTCGGCAGTCGCCGACCAGCTTGAGGTGCGCGACGTCGCCGCCGTCGAAGTCTGCGTCGACCGCAGCAAGGCGCTCACGCTCCTGTTCGACCCCGAGCATGCGCTGGACGAGCGCATCACCACCGAACAGTTCGCCGTCTGACCGTCCGCGGCGGGGTTGCGATTTTCGCGTGCCTCCTGATATAGGCCCCCGTCGCTCGCGAAGAGCCGCTCCCCGGTAGCTCAGCGGTAGAGCAACCGGCTGTTAACCGGTTGGTCGATGGTTCGAATCCGTCCCGGGGAGCCACTTTCTCCTGAAATCAGCCCCTTCTTGCAGCTCCAGGAGCT
>DASVVV010000024.1:0-34077 GCA_036386375.1 Allosphingosinicella sp.
AATAAGAGACGCGGCGCCCGCCGGAGCGGCGGCGACCGATCTTCAAGGCGAGTTTCTAAAGTTTCATCAGGCCGGGGAGGTGCGCAGCCTTGCCGGCTTTTTGTTTGTCGTGCGGGTCCGAGCCGCGGCGGGGCGACGGTCGCGGCCGCCGCGCTGCGATCGCGCCGCTGCCGGGTGCGGGCGCGACGATGCTGGAGAGAGCAGGGTGCAATGGCGACGGGCAAAGTTCAGCCGAAGAAGGCCGCGGCCGCGGGCAAGGCGGCGGCGTGGACGGCGGCGCAGGAGGAGATATTCTTCGCCGAGCTGGCGACGGTGTGCAACGTCGCGGCGGCGCTCCGGGCGGCGGGCGTCACCGGCGACGGACGAAGCGTCTACCGGCTCCGGCGCTCGCCCGAATTCCGCGCCAAATGGGACGTCGCGATCGCCGAAAGCTATGCGCTGCTCGAGCTTGAGATGCTGACGGTTTCGTTTGGGTGAAGCGAAAGAACTACTTCTCTCAGGAGCTGAATCCACGGTTCATGGAACGGATCCGGGTTCAGGGTCCGCGCGGCGGAGGACAAGGAGATGGGAAATCGGCGCCAAGAGCGGTCGGCGGGCGGAAGCGGAAACAGAAACCTGCTCCTCTACCCGCTCGCCACTGACGAAGAGCTGGGCTCGCTTCTCGTCCAGCGGATTTTGCGGACGCGCGAGCGCATCGACCGCGCTTTCGGCGACGGCGCCAAGCTTGAGGCGCGGCTGAAAGAATCAGAGGGCGATTCATCGGGAATGGTGCAAAATGCCGGTTGTTGAGCCCGCCCGGACCGCTATCTAGACGATATGACGAAGCCCAAAACGATGTCGAAGAGCGCGCGAAGCCACCGGTCGGGCCAGAGCGGCCCCGGGAAAGAGGGCGCCGGCCGCAAAGCGGGTGCCGAACGCGGCGGGCGTTCGGCCGACGCCGCGAAGGACCCGGCCACAAGGTCGAACGGCAATGCGCGCGACGCCGACCGCAATGAAGCCGGTAAGGGCGGGCGAGGGCTTGCAGCCAGTTCGAACTACCCGGCTCCCGTCGCCAAACGGGGTTCTATAAGCGATTCTGAGGCGGAGCGCGCGGTCCGGTGGTATCTAGCGGCCCACTCGGGCTGATCGCAGATGCCGTCCGCGGCGCGAGACGTCTTCATCAATTGTCCATTCGATGACGATTTCACCGACGGCTTTCGAGCGCTCGTCTTTGCGGTCATTGCCTGCGGGTTCCGGGTGCGATGCGCCCTTGAAATGGAGGACGCCGCGGAGACGCGGATCGAAAAGCTCTACCGGATCATCGAACAGAGCCGATATGGAATTCACGATATTTCAAGGACGGAATTGGACCCGGTGAACAAGCTTCCCCGGTTCAATATGCCTCTGGAGCTTGGGATTTTCCTCGGCGCGAAGAGGTTCGGGGCAGATGAACAGAAGCTCAAGCGCGGAATGGTCCTGGATCGCGAGCGCTACAGGTACCATAAGTTCATTTCCGACCTTGCAGGGATGGATCTGACCGACCATGCCGGCGACCCGCGCCGGATGGTGACCTGCACGCGTGATTTCCTGGCAACAGCGTCTCGGCGCCGAACCATTCCGACGGGCAGACAAGTGCTCGACAGCTATAATCGCTTCCAAAGCGGATTGTCGGCGATCGCCGGTGCCGCCAAGCTCGACCACAAAAGCCTCGTCTTTGCGGATCTGGAGAGACTGGTCCTGGCGTGGGTGAAAGCCGACTCGACCCTCTCGCCCTAATCGTCGTGTCACATCCAGAATGACTGAGCCGACGCGGCGGTCGCTGTGGTCGCTCCGAGTCGAAATGCGCGCAAAAGAGAGCCGGTCGAGGTTTCACCGGAATTCCCGCCGCCGAGCGGCGTCGCGGTCGCCCCGTTTTGAATCCGGCAATCGAGTTATCCGCGCGAACGGAGCGGCCATCGCCAGCAGCACCGTCAGTCAGGTTGGAAAAGTCTCGAAGGGAGTCATCACATGAAATGGTTCGGCCGGAAGGCCGCCCGGGAGGCCGGGCGGCCTTTTTTGTTTGCGGGGTTCAGGCACGTCTTTGCGGGCGAGCCCTGGCCCAGGAGCTACGAGGCGCAGGTGCGGGAGGGGTATCTCGCCAATCCGGTCGCGCAGCGGGCGGTCAGGCTGGTCGCGGAGAGCGTGGCGTGGTGCCCTATCGATGGGGACACGTACCTTCCTGTCCCCGGGACAGGAAAATACGTGTCCCTGGTGCCGCCGCTGCTGCTCGAGACGGTGGCTTCGCAGTTGCTGCTGCACGGCAATGCGTTCGTGCAGCTGCTCCTCGACGCGCAAGGCATGCCGGCGGAGCTGTTCGCATTGCGGCCGGAGCGGGTGACGGTGGAGGCGGACGCTTCCGGGTGGCCGGCGGCTTACCTCTACAAGGTGGGGGAGGCAAAGGCCCGGCTCCCGGCGCACGACGGCCTCGGGCGGCCTTCGCTCGTCCACCTGAAGGCGCATCATCCGCTCGACGACCATTATGGGCTGGGGTGCCTCGGCGCAGCGTTCGCGGCGGTGGCTGTGCACAATGCGGCGGCGAAGTGGAACAAGGCGCTGCTCGACAATTCGGCGCGGCCGTCGGGCGCGCTCTGCTACGAGCCCTCGGACGGCGGCGAGATGTCGGCCAAGCAATTCGAGCGGCTGCAGGCCGAGCTCGAGGCGCAGTTCGCCGGGACGGCCAATGCCGGGCGGCCGCTGCTGCTCGAGGGCGGATTGAAATGGCAGGCGATGAGCCTGACGCCCGCCGACATGGACTTCGTCGGCCTCAAGGCGGCGGCGGCGCGCGAGATCGCTTTGGCGTTCGGGGTGCCGCCGATGCTGCTCGGGCTGCCGGGCGACAGCACCTATGCGAATTATCGCGAGGCGAACCGGGCGCTGTGGCGGCTGACCGTGCTGCCGCTCGCGGAGAAGATATTGACCGGGATTTCGGGAGCGCTCGCGGCCTGGTGGCCGGGGGCGAGGCTGGCGGTCGACGTCGACCAGATCAGCGCGCTCGCCGAGGACCGCGAGCGGCTGTGGCGGCAGGTGAGCGCGGCGGATTTCCTGAGCGACGCCGAGAAGAGGGAGATGCTGGGGTTCGGGCCGGCGTCGGAGCCGTGATCGTCATCCCGGCGAAAGCTGGAATCTCCCTTTTCTTCAACGGCTTCAGCAAAGGCAATGAGATCCTGGCTTTCGCCAGGATGACGGAGAGTGGTTCATGACTCAACAAAATGGATCGATGGTGGCCTTGCTGGTCGCCCAGGCGGAGGGGCAGGGGGCGGACCTGGTGACCTTGCGGGCGCTGATCGAGGAAGCGAGCGAGGTGGGGGCGGAGCGGGCGCTGGCCGCGCTGGGCTTGAGGGACGAGCATGCGCGGCGGGACATGGATGAGCTGAGGGAGCTGCTCCAGGCCTGGCGCGACGCGAAGCAGGCGGCGTGGAAGGAGGTCGTCACCTGGGCCATCCGGATCATGCTGGCGCTCCTTGTCCTGGGAATGAGCATCCGCCTCGGCCTGTGGGAGCTGCTGAAATGAGGTTCGCGGGCTATGCGGCGGTGTTCGACCGGCCGGACCGCGGCGGGGACGTGGTTCGGGCGGGGGCGTTCGCGCGGTCGCTGAAGCGGGCGGCGGGGGCGGTGCCGCTTTTGTGGCAGCACGAGCCGTCGCGGCCGATCGGGCGGGTCGAATATCTAAAGGAGGACAGGCGCGGCCTGAGGGTGATCGCCCGGCTCTCGGGCGGCGCGGCGGGGCGCGAGGCGGCGGCGCTGCTGAAGGAAGGCGCGGTGCGCGGCCTGAGCTTCGGCTATCGCGTGCGGGCCGCCAGCGGCGAGGCGCCGCGGGAGCTGACCGAGCTCGACCTGGTCGAGGTCAGCCTGGTGACGCTGCCGATGCAGCCCAAAGCGCGGGTGCATGCGCTCGCTGAATAACGGCTTTGGAACAAACCAGCGGATTCCACATTATCAAAACGTATTGACAATGTTAATACAAGGACGGATATGAGCAGCGTCCGGCCGGGTCATTCTCCCCCCACCCCATACCCGTCCGGAAAGGTAACGAACATGGAGATGGCAGTAACCCAAGAGAGGGCGCGGCACGACGCAACGGTAACGATGCGGATGCCCCAGCAGACGAAGGAGCTTATCGAGAAGGCGGCACATTTGCTGCACAAGACCCTCAGCGCCTTCGTTCTAGAGAGCGCAAGCAAGCATGCGGTAGATGTGCTGCTGGATCAAACGGTGTTCAACCTATCCGCGCGCGACGCGGAAGCTTTTGCGCGAGTGCTGGATCATCCGCCGGTGCCCACCGAAAAACTGAGAGAATTGATGCAGAGTAACAGTCCATGGGAGAGGTAGAACAACTACCAACGGGACGAGCGCCCTACACTCCGCCGGAGCCAATCAACGGCGATCACCGGCTGGATGTGTTCGACTGCGGCAAGGCGCCGCTGAACGACTTCGTTCGGCGCCGGGCGCTGAAGAACGAAGGGCGAGCGTCCCGTACCTATGTCGTTAATGCCACGATCGGCGAGCATGCCGGGTCCGTGATCGCCTATTACACCTTGGCGGCCGGTGCGGTCGCACTCGACGCGCTTCCAAAAAAGCTGAGCCGGAACATGCCCAATCCGATCCCGGCGATGGTGCTCGGGCGCATGGCCGTGGACAGGAATCATAAAGGAAAAGGGCTCGGACGCGCCATGCTCCAGGAGGCCATGCGCAGGGTGATGATCGCAGCGCGCGAGGTTGGCGCGCGCGCGTTGATCGTGCATGCGATCGATGACGAAGCAGTGACCTTTTACACGCAGTATGGCTTTCAGGTGTTCCCGACCGGGAGCCGGACGCTCTTTCTGCCAATCGACACGATCGCGCGCAGCCTCAGCTGACCGCAATGCGCCGAGGCGCGGATGTTGCCGCTGCAAGCTAGTTTTCATCATAATCCTTAGTCCGTCGGGGCGGCTCGACCGTGGGCAGCCAACTCGGCTCGAGTCGGAACGCCCCCTCGTCCTAAATTCCTAGCCATCCCAGTTAACCGGGCAATTCGTCGGCGCTGCAAAGAAGCTGGACGACTCGGCGGGTTCGCGCCGCGGCGCCGCGGGAGGCGTGGCGGATCGGGGTGGCCCAGAGCCGGACGTCGCCAGGAGCGGTTTCAGACGCGGCCCGTGCGGAAGCGGATTGCCGGTTTCGCGGGGACTGACGAGACAGTGCTGAGGTTCGTGAGCCCTCGCCGGGTCGGCGGGGGCTTTTTTGTCGGGTTCAACCAAGAGGAGAAGGTGGATGTTGGAAGTGAAGGCGGATGCGCTGGAGGCGTCGTTCGAGGCGCTGGAGCGCGACGATGAGGATGTCGCGGCGCTCAAGGAGGAGGTGGCGGCGCTGAAGGCGCGGCTCGACGCCGGAGCGGTCGCGGGGGCTCGACCGTCGCTGAGCGGCGCCAAGGCGGAGAGCTCGCCGTTCGTGGAGCGGTATCTCAGGAAGGGGCTCGAGGCCGGGGTGGAACTGAAGGCGCTCGCGGGAACGTCCGACGCCGCTGGCGGCTATGCGGTACCGGAAGAGCTCGACCAGCGGATCGACAAGGTGCTGACGGCGATCTCGCCGATCCGGGCCATCGCCAATGTCGTCAAGGTCGGCTCGGCGGGGTACCGCAAGCTGGTGACGACCGGCGGCACGCCCTCGGGCTGGGTGTCGGAGACGGCGGGGCGGCCGGAGACGGACACGCCGCAATTCCAGGAGATCGCGCCGCCGTTCGGCGAGCTCTACGCCAATCCGGCGGCGAGCCAGGCGATGCTCGACGATGCCGCGTTCGACGTCGAAAGCTGGCTGGCGCAGGAGATCGCGACCGAGTTCGCCCGCGCCGAAGGAGCGGCGTTCGTCGCCGGCTCGGGGCTCAACCGGCCGAAGGGCTTCCTCGCCGGGCCGAGCACGGGGCAGGTGGACAGCATCCGGCCGTTCGGGACGCTGCAGTTCATCAAGACCGGCGCCGCCGGGGCTTTTCCGGCCGCGAACCCGCAGGACATCCTCGTCGATCTCGTCCAGGCGCTTCGCTCGCCCTACCGGCAGGGGGCGGTGTTCGTGATGAACTCGGCGACCGCGGCGCGGATCAGGAAGTTCAAGACCGCGGACGGAGCGTTCGTCTGGCAGCCGGGGCTGGTGGCGGGGCAGCCCGACACCTTGCTCGGCTACCCGGTGGTCGAAGCGGAGGACATGCCCGACGTGGCGGCGGATTCGCTGTCCGTGGCGTTCGGCAATTTCCGCGCCGGCTATCTGATCGCCGAGCGGACCGAGACGCAGATCCTGAGGGATCCGTTCACCAACAAGCCGTTCGTCCACTTCTACGCCACCAAGCGCGTCGGCGGACAGGTCTCGAACAGCGAAGCGATCAAGCTGCTGAAGTTCGCGGCTTAAGCGAACTCCCCTCCTGCGAGGCAGGGGCCGGGGGTGGGTGCGCCGAGAGGCGCTCCCGCTCCAGCCTCCCAAACTCGCCGCGCTCGTACCCGCCCCTAGTCCCTCCCTTGCAGGGAGGGGAATTCGAGAGAATCCATCATGAGCCTGTATTTTGCCGACCTGGTTCGGGAGGCGAGCTTCGGGACCGGCAGCGGCGACCTGCCGCTCGCCGGGCCGCCGCCGGGGCACCGCGGTTTCGCCGCGGCGGTGCCCCCCGGAGCGCGCTTCCATTACTGCATCGCCGGGGTCGACAATCCCGAGGAGTGGGAGACCGGCGAGGGTGAGATCGGCAGCGGCCACACCCTCGTGCGGTTGCCGCTCGCTTCGTCGGCCGGGGGCGATGCGGTCGCCTTTTCGGCCGGCGAGAAGCGCGTTACCCTGACCGTCGCCGCCGCCTGGTTCGCGGACCAGGAAGCCGGGATGAGCGGAGTCGGCGACGTGCCCGGGCTGGAAGCGGCGCTCGCCGCCAAGGCCGCCGCGGTCCATGCGCATGAGATGGCCGACGTGACGGGGCTGGGCGCGGCTCTGGCCGCCAAGGCGGCGGCCGTACATGGGCATGAAGTGGCGGACGTCGGGGGGCTGGCAACGGCGCTCGCCGGCAAGGCGGCCGCGGCTCACGGCCATGCCATCGCGGACGTGGGGGGGCTGGCCGGCGAGCTCGCCGCAAAGGCCGCCGCGGCTCACGGCCATGCCATCGCGGACGTGGCGGGCCTCGCGGCCGAGCTTGCCGGGAAGGCCGCCGCGGCTCACGGCCATGCCATGGCGGATGTGTCCGGGCTGGCGGCGGCGCTCGACGCCAAGCAGCCGGTCGATGCCGAGCTGACGGCGATCGCCGGCCTCGCCAGCGCGGCCGACAAGCTGCCCTATTTCACGGGGACGGGGACGGCGGCGCTGACCGCTTTCTCGCCGTTCGGGCGCGGCCTGGTCGACGATGTCGATGCGGCCGCGGCGCGGCTGACGCTCGGCCTCGGCGGCCTCGCGACGCAGGATGCCGGCGCGGTCGCGATCGGCGGCGGGACCGCGCAGTTCGCCTCGCTGGACGTGGGCGGCGCAAGCGCCGACGCACCGCTTTATGTCGAGCACGGTACCGGCGCCGGCAACGCGCTGTTCGTCGGCACGGCGGCTTCGGCCGCCAACGGCGGAGCCGGCTTCATCATCGCGGCGCTGCCGACGCCGTCGGCGGCCGGGCACCGGCTCGGTTACCTGATCTTCGGGTCGCGCAACGGCGGCGGCACGGTAGGGAATGCGGCGGCGATCGTCGGCTATGCCGCGGGGGCGTGGACGGCCGGGGCCTCGCACCCGACCCACATGGATTTCGAAGTCACAGCGCCCGGCTCGGTATCGCGGTCGCGGACGCTTCGCGTCGAGGCCGGGGGGGTGGACCTCGCCTCGGGCAAGGCGCTGTCGGTGGCGGGGACGCAGGTCGTCTCGGCGCGCCGCACCGGCTGGGCTGCGCCGACCGGGACGGCGACGCGGACCAGCTTCGCCACTTCGACGGTGACGACGGCGCAGCTCGCCGAGCGCGTGAAGGCGCTGATCGACGATCTCAGCGCCCATGGCCTGATCGGAAGCTGAGATGAACGGCGAGGCGATCGCGGCTGCGGCCCTGGCGGGTAGCGCGGCGCCGCTCGGGGGCGGCGCGGGCCTCGATCCGGGCGCCGTCGCGGGCGAACGGCTGGCGCGGGTGCGCGCCGAGCGACGATTCGACGACGCCGGCGGTGAAGCGCGGATCTTCCGCGTCCGCCGGCCCTGAATAGAGGACCAGAGCATGAGCTATTATCTGAAGGACCCGCAGTCGCGGGTGGATTACGGCATCGACTGGACCGCCTTCCTGGACGGAGCGACGGTCGCCGCCAGCGTCTGGACGGTGACCCCGCAGGAACCGGGAGGGATCGGCGTCGAGGCGGCGGACTTCACCGGAACGCGCACGGCGGCGACGCTGGCGGGCGGCAAGGTCGGGCGGGTCTATACCGTCACCAACCAGGTGACGCTGACCGACGGGCATTGCGAGGAGCGCTCGATCACCCTGCGCGTGGAGCAACGGTGATGGGCGAGATCGTCGCGGCGCCGGCGCGGCTGTTGCCGGTCCCGCTCGCGGAGGTGAAGGCCTATTTGCGGATCGCCACCAGCGACGAGGATGCGCTCCTCGCCGGGCTGGTGCGGAGCGCCGCCGAGACGTGCGAGACCTTTCTCGGGCGGCTGTTGATCGAGCGCCAAGTCGAGGAGGTGCTGCCGGCGTCGCGGACCTGGTCGCGGCTGGGCGCGGCGCCGGTGCGGGCGATCGAAGGCGTCGCCGCACTCGCCGCCGACGGGAGCGCGTCGGCGCTTCCCGAAAGTGCCTATGCGATCGACATCGACGCGGCGGCGGAAGGCTGGGTGCGGCTGCTGGCGCCGATCGAGGCCAAACGGGTGCGGGTAACCTATGTGGCCGGTCTGGCCGCCGATCCGAACGGCCTTGGCGAGGCCATCCGGCACGGCCTGATCCGGCTTGCCGGGCACCTCTATCTCACCCGCGATTCCGAAGCGGGCGGCGCGCCGCCGGCCGCGGTGACGGCGCTGTGGCGGCCGTCGCGGCGGCTTCGGCTTCATTAGGAGGGAATCATGTTCGACAGGTTGCTCGGGCGCGGACGGCGCCTGGCGCTGACGCGCGCCCAGAGGCGGCGGCGGCAGCTCGCCGCCATCCTGGAGCAGGCGCTGCCGGAGGACCTGCTGGTCGAGGAGGTCGAGGACGGCGTGGCGATTGCAGGGCGCGCGCTCGGCGAGCGCTACGCGCGCGATCCGGAGCTGCGCTGGCGGCTGGCGGAGCTGGTGCGGTGACCGCCGGCGAAGCGCTGACCGCCAAAGCGGTTGCCGCGCTCGAGGGCGTCGCGGCCTTGAACGGGCGCTATGCGGGCCCGCCGGTGCAGGCGGCCTTTCCTTATGCGACGGTCGAGGCGAGCCCGGAGACCGACTGGAGCCACAAGAGCGGGATCGGCCGCGAAGTGCGGCTCGCCGTCACGGTGCGCGACCGCGGCGAGCAGCCGGCGCGGCTGCGGCGGATCGCCGAAGAGGTCGAGGCCGCCCTCGCCGCGATCGGCGGGAGCGCCGACGGCTGGCGCATCGTCAGCCTACTGTTCGTGCGCAGCCGGACGGTCGCGCAGGGCGAGCGGAAGTGGCTGGCGGCGCTCGACTATCGGGCGCGGATGCTCGCCGAATGAGCCTTATTGCGGCTGCGCCGGCGCGGGGTTCTGGGCGGAAGCCTGCTGCGCGGCAGGCTGGGCCGCCGGCTGAGCAGCCGGCTGCGTCTGCGCCTGGGCCTCGGCGGCGCGGGCCGGGACGAAGCGCTCGCTGAAGTTCACGCGGGCGTCCTCGATCTCGAGATTGGCTTGGTCCTCGGCATTGGCCCGAGTCGCGCGCAGCGCCGTCTCGCGGGCCATGACCGCGTCGCGGAACGCCTGCTGCTGGGCGGTGCACTGAGTCGGATATTCGCGGTCGAAGGTCGCCTGGTCCATGCCGCCTTCGATGCTGCGATTCACATAGGTGCGCAGGCAGCCGGTGAACGCCTCGCGCGCGGCCCGGGTCGTGTCCGACTGCATGGCCGTCGCCGCCGCCGCCATGGCGAACATCGAGATCATCATAGCCAATCCCCCAACTGATTGAAAGAAAAGGAGAGTAGATCATGGCGGCGGAAAAGGGAAGCGCCTTCTTGCTGAAGATCGGAAACGGCGCGGCGCCGCCGGTCTTCGCCACCGTGGCAGGCATGCGCACGACGCAGATGTCGGTGAACGGCGAGGCGGTGAACGTCACCAGCAAGGATTCGGGCGGCTGGCGCGAATTGCTGTCGGGCGCGGGCGTACGGTCGGTGTCGGTGGCGGCGAGCGGGATCTTCACCGGCTCGGCGGCGGAGACCCGGCTCAAGGCGAAGGCGATCGCCGGGCTGCTCGACGATTACGAGCTGAGCTTTGAAGGCGGCGAGCGGATGCGCGGGCGGTTCCTCGTCACCCGGCTCGATTATGCCGGCGACTACAATGGCGAGCGCACCTACGCGCTGGCGCTGGAAAGCTCCGGCGAGGTGGCGACGCTGTGAGCGGCGCGGCCAATGCGGCGCGCGGCGAGGCGGCGCTGACGGTGGCGGGCGAGCGGATCGTGCTCCGGCCGAGCTTCGAGGCGCTGGTCGCGGCCGAGGCGGAGCTCGGGCCGCTGTTCGCACTCGTCGAGCGGGCGGCGGAAGGGAAGCTGGGGCTGGCCGAGATCGCCACCCTGTTCTGCCATTGCGCGCAGGGCGCGGCGCCGCGCGAGCGAATCGGCGAAGCGATCGCCGAGGCGGGGCTGGCGAACGCGGCTCCCGTACTGCGGGTCCTGCTTCAGCAGATATTGCAGGGCCGTGTTCAGTGACGCGGCGGAGCGCCTCGCCGGATGGGCGGGGGCGCTGCTCGGCTGGCGGCCGGACGAATTCTGGCGGGCGACGCCGGCGGAGCTGGCGGCGGTGCTTCGAGCGCTGATCGGCGAGGAAGCGGTCCCTGGGTCGCGCGCCGATCTTGAGCAGCTGATGGAGATGTTTCCAGATGAATGAGGAAATCGACCCTTCAATACGCCGTCTCGACTTCGCTCGACGGCTACTCAGGATGAGCGGTCGCCTTTTGACGGAGGATTTATGGACGAGGAAATCGAAAGGCTGGTTGTCAGCGTGCGCGCGGATACGACGACGTTCGCCAAGGACGTGGCGGCGATGCGGGCCGAGCTGGACGGACCGTTCGCGGACGGGGTCGAGCGAGCCGGGCGGGTGCTGGAAAACGCGCTCGTGCGGGCGCTCAGGACCGGCGGGCTCGGCTTCGAGGATCTGAAGCGGATCGCGCTTTCGGCGATGGCGGAGATTGCCGCGGCCTCGATCCGGGCCGGGATCGGGGCGATGCTGGGCGGCGGCGGCAAGGGCGCGGGCGCGACGCTCGGCAGCCTGCTCGCCTCGGCGCTCGGCGCGCCGGGCAAGGCGATCGGCGGGCCGGTGTCGGCGGCGCGGCCCTATCTGGTCGGCGAGCGTGGGCCGGAGCTGTTCGTGCCGACGGGGAGCGGGCGGATCGAGCCGATGCGCGGCGGCGGCGGCGCGCGTGACGTGCGCCTCAGCATCACCGTTAACGCGCCCCCCGGCACCGAGCCGCAAGCGCTCCACGCGTCGAGCCGGCAGGTGGCGCGCGCCGTCAGGGCGGCGCTGATGCGGGTGGAGGATTAATCCACCACCCAGCCGAACGCGACCGCATTGGCGATAAGCGCGACGATGGACAGCCCGGGCAATGAAACGGCCATTACCAGCCGAGCCATGCCTTTGTTGGCCGCAAAGCCGATCATGCAAGGCATCAAGAGGAGCAGGATCGGATTCCATGGCGAGAATGCGGCGCCGGCAATGGCAGGGCTTAACGCCGTCGCTCCGGCAACCACGAAAATGATCTGCCGCCATGGCCGGCGAACCTCCCCCTTCAACACGATCGGGGGAGTCGGCGGAGTCGGCGCTGAGGTCGGCGGTGGAAAGAACATCAATCAGCCTCGTCGCTGCTTAGACTAGCATTTCCAGCATCAAGGACAATTGTCATGGCCCATTGGCTGGCCCCGCCCGGCAGCGCGAAGGCGCTGGGGACGGTGAAGCGCTTCGACGCGCGTTACTGGACGGTGGATTTTCCGCGGCCGATGATGGCTTCGGCGGTGACTGTCGGGCCGAACGCGCTGCGGGTGGAGTGCGTCTTCTACAAGGCGAACGACCTGGCGGGACTGATCTGGGAGGCGCAGGACCGGCGGGACCATCCGCTGCTCGCTTACGAGACGGCGCGGGACTTCCGGCGCTGCCGTTTGTCCTTCCGCTGGCGCTCAAGCGGGATCGTGCCGCTCGACGCGGTGCACGGGCCGACGCTGACGATCGAGGGGCGCGACGCGAGCGGCGCGGCGCGAAGCTGGTTCGTGCGGCTGTGGAACTATGCCGAAGGGACTCCCGAGGACGCGGCGGTCGAGCTCGAGTTCGCGGCGATGGCCGGCGGCTGGGAGGCGGACGATCCGTTGTGGGCGGGCGATGTGGACCGGATGTTCATCTCGCTCGTCGCGCCGGGCTATACGGGCGCCGATGCGATGCTGCCGGCGGCGGCGGAGGGCTGGGCGGAGCTCAGCGAGATCGCCTGCGAGGGGTCGGGATCGGTGCTGGCGATCGGCGATGCGGTGGTGCCGGAGCACGAGCTTCGCATCGCGACCGGCTATGACGATCTCTACAATCTGACACCGGCGCGGGTGCTGAGGAACGCGCTTCAGCTCGGCTATCGGGGCGTCATCAACCATTATGTCGGGATGAGCCATTATTTCCGGCTCGGCGGCGCGCCGGGAGGTCCGTTGCCGGTAACCGTCCCCGCATTGAACGGCCCCTGCGCCGTCTGGCATTCGGACTTCCTGGCGCGGGCGAAGGCGCTCGGCTTCGAGGTGATCCTGTCGCTGAGCTACGAGCTGCTCGACCAGCATTGCCCGGACGGCTGGAAGCAGCGGGCGATGGACGGCACCCCGGCGCTGACCGGCTGGGAGCCGCCCTCGGCGCTGCTCTCGCCCTGCAATGCGGAGGCTATGGCATGGCTCCAGGGGGTGGGGCGCGCCTTTGCCGGGCTTGCGGAGGCGGCGGGGCAGAGGGTGCGCTTCCAGGTCGGCGAGCCCTGGTGGTGGGTGAAAGCGGGCGGCGAGATCTGTCTTTACGACGCGGCCGCGGCGGCGGCGTTCGATCCGGCGCCGATCGCCGACGTGCACGGGCCGCTCGATGCGGCGCAGAAGGCGACGCTCGACGCGGCAGGGGCGGCGCTGGCGGCGTCGACGGCGGCGCTGTGCGCGGCCGTCCGCGACGAGGCTCCCGGGGCCGAGTGCCTGCTGCTGGTCTATCTGCCGACCGTGCTGGAAGGGGCGGAGGCGAGGCGCGCCAACGTGCCGCTGGGATGGGCGGCGCCGGCTTTCGACGTGCTTCAGCTCGAAGATTATGACTGGGTGACCGGCGCGCGGGGCGGGGGAACGGCGCGCGCCGTCCAGGAGATGACGGAGCGGCTCGGCTATCCGATCGCCGACCAGCATTATTTCGCCGGCTTCGTGCTCAGACCTGAGGACAGGGGGCTCTGGGTGCCGATCGCGAGGGCCGCCGAAGCGGCGATGCGGCGCGGCACGGCGGAGACGTTCGTCTGGGCGCTGCCGCAGGTGCTGCGCGACGGCTTCGTCCATTTCGGGGAAGGAGAAAGTGACGTGGAGGCATTTGACGACGTGCGCTTCCCGATCGCGGTCGGCCGCGAGGCAAGCGTGGAGCCGGGCTTCTCGACGGCGATCGTCACCACCACGAGCGGGGCCGAGCAGCGCAATGCCGACTGGGCCGACGCCCGGCTCCGCTTCGATGCGGGGCCGGGCGTGCGCGGCGAGGCGGAGCTCGAGGCGCTGATCGCCTTCTTCCGCGCTCGGCACGGGGCGGCGGTGGCCTTCCGCTTCGAGGACCCGTTCGACCACAGCTCGAACGGCATGACCGGAGCGCCGGGGCCGCTCGACCAGCTGCTGGGGGTCGGGGACGGGCTGCGCACCGAATTCGCGCTGGTGAAGCGCTACGGCGACCAGGTCCGGCGAATCACCCGGCCCGTATCCGGAAGCGTCAGGGTGGCGGTCGCGGGCGCGGAGCAAGCGGGCGGCTGGCTGCTCGAGGCCAAGGGCAACATCCTGTTCGACGCGCCGCCGGCCGCGGGCGAGGAAGTGACGGCGGGCTTCCGCTTCGACGTGCCGGTGCGCTTCGAGGAGGATCGGCTGGGGCTCAGCCGGGCTACCTTCGCGGCCGGCGAGATTGCGTCGGTGCCGCTGATCGAGATCAGGGAGTAAGGCCGTGGCCGCTTTCCTCACCCCGCCGCTGACGACGACGGCGCTTTGCTGGCGGCTGGAGCGGCGCGACGGGGTGGCGCTCGGCTTCACCACCCATGACCGCGACCTGGAGATCGACGGGCTGTGCTACCGTGCCGCGCCCGGAATGTTGCCCTCGTCGATCAGCCTCAGCGACGGCTTCGGACCGGACACGCTGGACGTGAAGGGCGCGCTCAGCGCCGATGCGATCCGCTCGGGCGATCTCAAGGCGGGACGCTGGGACGGGGCCACGCTCACCGTGTTCATGGTGGACTGGCAAGCGCCGCAAGTCGACCGGCTGGCAATCGCCCGCGGCGAGCTCGGCGAGATCGCCGTCGCCGGCCGCGCCTTCGAAGCCGAGCTGAGGGGCCCGACGGCGCAGCTCGACCGGCCGGTCGTCGAGCAGACGTCGCCGGGCTGCCGAGCGAGCCTCGGCGACAAAAGGTGCCGGGTCGACATGGCGCCGCGGATTCGGTTGACCCGGGTCGTCGAGGTCGTGGGCGAGGCGAGGATCGAAGTGGCCGAGGCAGCGGCGGGCAACGCTTATGGCTATGGCCTGGTGCGCTGGATGAGCGGGCCGAGCAGCGGGCTGTCGAGTTCCGTCCTCCGCTCCGAGGGGACGCAGCTGATCCTGCGCGAGCCGCCCGAGCATGCGATCGCCGTCGGCGACCTGGTCGAGCTCCGCGAAGGGTGCGACCGCAGCGTCGCCACCTGCGCCGGCCGCTTCGCCAACGTCGAGAATTTCAGGGGCGAGCCGCATCTGCCGGGGATCGACCTGCTCACGCGCTATCCGGGAGCGTGATGAAAAAATGTCGGGCGAGGCGATCGTCCGCCGCGCGCGGGCGCTGATCGGCGTGCGCTTTCGACCGCAAGGGCGGAGCCAGGAGAGCGGGCTCGACTGCATCGGACTGGCGTCGGCGGCGCTGGCGCGTGAGGGCGCCCGGCGCGACTATCGGCTGCGAGGCGGCTCGCTGAGCGAATTGGAGCGGGAGCTGAGAGCGGCGGGGCTTCGGCCGGCGGCGCTCGCCGAAGCAGGCGACGTCGTGACGATGCGGCCGGGGCCGGAGCAACTGCATCTCGGGATCTGGACCGGGAGCGGGATCGTCCACGCCGATGCGGGCCTGGGGCGGATCGTCGAGCGGCCCGGGCCGCCCACCTGGCCGGTCGTCGGCATCTGGCGCAAGGAGGAATGAATGGCGACGTTGATCCTGACGGCCGTCGGAACGGCGGTTGCCGGCCCGATCGGCGGGATGATCGGATCCGTGGTCGGCCAATATTTCGACCAGAATGTTCTGTTCGCGCCCAAGCCGCGCCACGGCCCGCGGCTCGGCGAACTTTCGGTCCAGACCTCGACCTACGGCGCGGCTATACCCAAGGTGTTCGGACGGATGCGGGTGGCGGGCTGCGTGATCTGGTCTACGGACCTGATCGAGAGCCGTTCGACGAGCGGCGGCGGCAAAGGGCAGCCGAAGCTCGTCTCGTACAGCTATTCGGCGAGCTTCGCGGTGCTCCTGTCCGGGCGGCCGATCGGGTCGGTCGGGCGGATCTGGGCCGACGGCAAGCTGCTTCGCGGCGCCGCGGGGGATTTCAAGACGCCGACCGGGTACCGGCTTTATCTGGGCGACGAGGACCAGGCGCCCGATCCGCTCATCGTCTCGGCCGAGGACGGGCAGGCGCCGGCCTATCGCGGGCTCGCTTATGCGGTGTTCGAGAATTTCCAGCTCGCCGACTATGGCAACCGCATCCCTTCGCTGACCTTCGAGGTGGAGGCCGACGCGCCGCCGCTCGGCATCGGCGCGATTGCGGAGGCGCTGAGCGGCGGCGAGATAGCGGCGGGCGTGACGCCGGCGCTGACCGGCTATGCGGCGAGCGGCGACAGCGTCCGCGGCGCGCTGGAGGCATTGGCGGAAACCGCCTCGCTGTCGCTGTCGGACCGGGACGGCCGGCTTCGGCTCTCCATCCCGGCCGGCGAGGCCCAACCGGTGGCGGCGGCGGCCGAGTGCCGGCGGCGCGAACTGGTCCAGCGGGCCCAGGTAAGCGTTCCGGACGAAGTGACGATCGCGCATTACGATCCGGCCCGCGACTTCCAGACCGGCATCCAGCGCGCCTCGGCCGAAGGGAGCGGGGGCGGGCGCGGGGCGGAGCGGCGCGCGCTCGCGGCCGCGCTCGACGCCGATGCCGCGCGCGGGCTCGCCGAACATCGGTTGACGACGCTGCGCGCGGCGCGCGCCAGCGCGAAGCTGGCTATCGGCCGGTCCGCGGCGGACCTTCGGCCCGGCGATGCGATCGCCCTGGAAGGGGAGCGGGGACGCTGGCGGATCCAGCAATGGACGCTGGCTTCGACCGGGCTCGACCTGGCGCTCGTCCGCCTCCCGCCCGGGGGCCTGCCGGCAAGCGTCGCGGCCACTCCCGGGCGCCCTCTTCTGGAGGCGGACCGGCTGCACGGGCCGACGCTCCTTCGCCTCGTCGAGCTTCCCCTCGGCGGAGGCGCGGAGGGACGCCCGCTGCTCTTCGCGGCCGCGGCCGGCGAAGAAGAGGGATGGCGGCGGGCGGCGCTGCTGGCGAGCTTCGACGGCGGCGCGACCTGGGACGAGATCAGCGCCACGGCGGCGCCGGCGGTGATGGGGACGACCACGACCGTGCTCGCACCGGGACCGTCGACCCTCATCGACACCCGCTCGACCGTGGAGGTGGAGCTTGTTCATTCCGGCATGTGGCTGAACGACGCGGACGACGATGCGCTCGACCGGGGCGCGAACCTGGCGCTGCTGGGCGACGAGCTGGTGCAGTTCGCGCGGGCCGACCATCTCGGCGGCCGGCACTTCGGGCTGTCGCGGCTGTGGCGCGGCCGCCGCGGCAGCGAATGGGCGGCAGGGAGCCACGCGGAGGGCGAAGGCTTCCTGCTTCTCGACAAGGAGACGCTTCTCGTCCTCGAGGCCCCGGCCGGCGCGGTCGGCGCCGAGGCGCGGCTGAGTGCAGCCGGAGTGGGCGATACGGCCGGCCCGGCAACGGCAGCGCGCCCGATCCGCGGCGAATGCTTCCGTCCGCCGCCGCCGGCCCACTTGCGGACGGAGCGGTTTCCTGGCGGCGACCTGCGCTTCGGCTGGGTTCGAAGGAGCCGGAGCGGCTGGACCTGGCAAAGCGGGAGCGAAACACCGCTGGGCGAGGAGCGCGAAGCTTACCGCCTCACCATCCGCGGCGGCGGCTTCGAGCGCTCGGCGACGGTGACGGAGCCGGGCTTCCTCTACTCGGCCGCCGACCAGGCGAGCGACGGCGCGGCCGGTCTCCTCACCGTGGCCGTCGTCCAGCTCGGCACCTTCGCGGCGTCGCGGCCGGCCTCCCTGATCTTCACCCTTAGCTGAACCGAAGGATCGACCATGGCAGAGACCAGCGCGCGCTTCGCCTTGCCCTTCCTCGTGCCCGGGCAGGCGCAGAAGGAGATGTTCCACAACGAGGCCCTGGCGGCGATCGATTCCCTGCTCCATCCGACGGCCGAGGGGGGCCCCGCTTCGGCGCCCCCAACCTCGCCCGAAACCGGCGCCAGCTGGATCGTCGGAAGCGGCGCGACCGGCGCCTGGAGCGGCCAGGCCGACCGCCTCGCGACGTGGACCGAAGGGGGCTGGCGGTTCGCCGCGCCGGTCTCGGGAATGCTCGTCTGGAACAAGGCGGCGGGCGTGTGGATGCGGTGGACCGGGAGCGATTGGAGCGAAGGCACATTGCCGGCCAGCGCGCTGGTGATCGGCGGCGTGCGGGTGGTCGGCCCGCGCCTGCCGCCGGTGCCAAGTCCTTCTGGAGGAACGGTAATCGACGAGGAGGCCCGGACCGCCGTAGCCGCCGTGATTGCGACATTAAAATCACACGGCCTGATTGAATGACGATCCCGATCGCTGCGGTGCAACCAAGGGGGACCGGCGCGGTTTCCAGAGCGCCTGTCGAGCCGCCGTTCATCTTCCGGGCGAAGTGCGGCTTTTCAGCAACAGGTAAGGGGCCAAGCCTGCTTGCACGCAAAGTCTGCTTACCGTAAGGAGTTCGCGTCGTTCCCGCTCGGGACGCAGAAGAAAGGGGAAGATTTATGCGGAAGCTCGCCATTGTTGTGGCGCTGTCGTCCACTGTGCTCGCTACCCCGGCACTTGCGCGCGATGGCGCCTGGTATGTCGGTGGCGATTTCGGTGGGTTGCTGGTTGAGGATACCGGATTCGAGTTTGGACTGGCGCCTACGACGCCCAGCCAGCCCGACGCGCAGGTGGTTCTCGATCATTGCTGCGGCTTCGATGCCGCGCTGTTCGTCGGCTACGATCTCGGGGGCTTCCGCCTCGAGGCCGAGGTCGCCTACAAGCGCGCCCGGGTCGACGACATCGAGGCCGTCATTCGCCTGCCGGGTCAGAACACCCCGGGCCTCGGCCTCACGCAGGTCAACGTCTTTGAAGCCGGCGGCGGCAATACCTCCGCGCTCAGCTTCATGGTCAACGGCATGCTTGACTTCGGTGACGACGACGGCCTCAGCGGCTTCGTCGGCGGCGGCGTCGGTCTCGCCCGCGTCAGCTACAACAACGTTCGCGCGTTCGAGAATCAGGGCGCGTTCGTCGACGATTCCGACACGCGCTTCGCGTGGCAGGTCATCGCCGGCGTTCGCCAGGCGATCACCGACAATATCGACGTGACGCTGCGCTATCGGTTCTTCAACGCCGAAGACATGCAGACGACCGACTTCCGCGGCTTCGAATCCGAATCGCGGTTCCGGTCGCACAGCCTGTTGGGCGGCATCACCTTCAACTTCGGCGCTCCGGAGCCGCCTCCGCCGCCGCCCCCGCCGCCGCCTCCGCCGCCGCCTCCGCCTCCGCCTCCGCCGCCGCCGCCGCCTCCGCCGGTGACTCCGGGGCCGTTCATCGTGTTCTTCGACTGGGACCGGGCGGACATCACTCCGCAGGCTGCGGCGATCCTCGACAACGCGGCTGCTTCGTATCAGCAGAGCGGCCAGGCGCGGGTCGTCCTCGCCGGTCACGCCGACCGTTCGGGTCCGGCCGACTACAACGTCGGTCTGTCCCAGCGCCGCGCGGACAATGTGCGCCAGTACCTGTCTGGCCGCGGCGTCCCCGACAGTGCGATGACCACCGAAGCGTTCGGCGAGAGCCGTCCGCTGGTCGAGACCGCCGACGGTGTCCGCGAGCCGCAGAACCGGCGCGTGGAAATCACCATGGGCCCGGGCTCGGGCTGGTAAAGCGGTCGCCTGCCGCCCCGGCGGCGGGTACTGCGACAAAATCGGGAGCCGGTCTTCGGGCCGGCTCCCTTTTTTTAGGCAAGGGTATCCCGGCCGGCCGGCGAATAAACCTGTCGCGCCAAGGCCAAGCTTGTTAACTGGGCGCCGTTTCAGCCTTCCTCGGGAGCATCAATGCGAATCGCCATCATCGGGACCGGCTATGTCGGCCTCGTCTCCGGCGCCTGCTTTTCGGATTTCGGTCACGACGTCGTCTGCGTCGACAAGGATGCAGCGAAGATCGATGCGCTAGAACGCGGCGTGCTGCCGATCTTCGAGCCGGGCCTGGACCGGCTGGTCGCGCGCAACGTCGAAGGCGGCCGGCTGAGCTTCACGACCGACCTCGCCGCCGGAGTCGACGCCGCCGAGGCGATCTTCATCGCCGTGGGAACGCCCTCGCGGCGCGGCGACGGCCATGCCGACCTCAGCTACGTCTACAGCGCGGCCCGCGAAGTCGCCGACGCGCTCAAGGGACCGGCGGTGATCGTCACCAAATCCACCGTTCCGGTCGGCACCGGCGACGAAGTCGAGCGGATCCTCCGCGAGGCGGCGCCGCAGCTTCGCGCGGCGGTGGTCTCCAACCCGGAATTCCTGCGCGAAGGGGCGGCGATCGAGGACTTCAAGCATCCCGACCGCATCGTCATCGGCACCGAAGACCCCGACGCGGCCGAAGTGATGCGCGAAATCTACCGGCCGCTCTACCTGAACAAGGCGCCGCTTCTGTTCACGTCGCGGCGGACCGCCGAGCTCATCAAATATGCCGCCAATGCCTTCCTCGCCACCAAGATCACGTTCATCAACGAGATCGCCGACCTTTGCGAGACGCTGGGCGCCGACGTCCAGGACGTCTCGCGCGGCATCGGCCTCGACCGGCGGATCGGCCCGAAATTCCTGCACGCGGGGCCCGGCTACGGCGGTTCCTGCTTTCCCAAGGACACGCTCGCCCTGCTGAAGACGGCCGAAGACAGCCAGACGCCGCTGCGGATCGTCGAATCCGTCGTCAAGGTAAACGACGCGCGTAAGCGGGCGATGGGCAGAAAGGTGATCCGCGCGCTCGGGGCCGAGCCGCGGGGCAAGACCGTGGCGCTGCTCGGACTCACGTTCAAGCCGAACACCGACGACATGCGCGACGCGCCGTCGATCAGCATCTTCCAGGCGCTTCGCGACGCCGGCGTCGACGTCCGCGGCTTCGATCCCGAGGGGATCGAGCAGGCGAAGGCGATGATGCCGGGGCTGGAGGCGTTCGCGAACCCTTACGAGGCGGCGGCCGGCGCCAATGCCGTCGTGCTGGTGACCGAGTGGGACGTGCTTCGCGCGCTCGATCTCGAGCGGCTCGCGCGCACAATGGCCGAGCCCGTGCTGGTGGACCTGCGCAACGTCTATCCGGTCGAAGAGGTGGAAGCGGCGGGCCTGCGCTGGCACGGCGTCGGCAAGGCCGCGAGGCCGCCGGCCGATGCGGCTGGCGCAGCTGAAACGCTTTCGCCGGGCGCTCGTTCAGTTTCTGCAGGAGGTGCGGCAGGACGATGAAAAAGGCGTTTCTCGCTTCGCTCGGCCTCGGCGTGACGGCGGCTTTGGGCGCCTGCGCCGGGCACCCCGCGGCGGACCCGGCCACGCCCGGGGCCCGGGCGCGGGCGGAACTGGTCGACGCGAGCGGCCGGGTGCTCGCCCGCTCGCTGATCACGCAGGAGACCGGAGGGCTGACCGTGTGGGTCGAGGCGGAGGATCTCGCGCCGGGCAGCTACGGCGCGCACGTTCATGCCGTCGGGCGCTGCGATCCGCCCGGTTTCGAGAGCGCCGGGCCGCACTGGAACCCGACCGAGCGGCAGCATGGCAGCCAGAACCCGCACGGGCAGCATCTCGGCGATCTGCCGAACCTGCTGGTCGGAACCGACGGTCAGGGGAGCCTCCAGTTCACGATCCCCGGCGCCGTGCTCAGCGGCGGCGGAAGGGCGCTGATCGACGGCGACGGCGCCGCCCTGGTGATCCACGCCGGGCCCGACGACTATCGCAGCGACCCCAGCGGCAATAGCGGTGCGCGGATCGGCTGCGGCGTGATAGGCTAGCCGCTCAGATCTGCTCGCCGGCGGCGCGGGCGCGCTCCACCTTGGTGGCTTCGAGGCGTTCCAGATTGCGCGCGCCGATCCACAGGCCGACCAGGGTCAGCGGCGGCATCAGGTAAAGCGCGGCGATACCGGTCGGCAGACTGCCGGTGAGGACCGACATCTTGCCGGCATAATAAGGGCCGAGCGCGAGGCCGATCATCGTCGTTCCGAGGATATAGGTCGCACCCGCGGTGGCGCGCATCCGGGGCAGAACAAGGTCCTGGAGCGTGGCGACGGCGGCGCCGACCCAGGCGGAAGCGCACATGTGGGCGAGCGGATTGACCCAGTAGAAAGCGCCGAGGCTGTCCGTGCTCAGCAGAAAGGCGACCAACGGGATGGGAAGGAGCGCCGAGATCATGTTGACGAAGATCCGCCCGCGCGGATCGCGCTGCCGCCACAAGTCCGACAGGTAGCCGCCCAGGATCACACCGGCGGCCGCGGAAATGGCGGCCGACCAGCCGATGATCAGCCCGACCTCCGCCTTGGCGGAAAGGCCGGTGAAATAGCGCGCGGGCGCTTGCCCGCCGGCGTAGAAATGGGCTTCGACATAAGGCGGAATCCAGAAGCTGGTCGCGTAGGTGACGAAAGAAATGCTCCCGAACGCGATCGCCAGGATGACGACGACGGGGGAACCCCAGATCAGCCGGTACGCCGGCAGGTCGCGGTGCCTGAGCGACTGGATCCAGGAGAAAATGGCGTAGATGCCGAGGCCGTATGCGCCCCATTGCGGCCCGTCCCCGGTGAGGCGGTAAAGGCCGTAGCCGACCAGCACGACCAGGCCGAGCACCAGAAGATTGAGGCGCAGCGCCCCGGGAATGCGGGCGACGTTGAACAGGGTCAAGGGCGGGAGGATCGCGATCAGCTCCCGCCCGAAGTCGCGCCACGCGTTGGGTCGCACGATCGGCTGCGGCAGCCCGTCGGACGCGCCGCGCTGCGGCTCGCGCAGCGTCAGCACCCACAATGCCAGCAACAGCCCCGGAATTCCGACTGCGAGGAAGGCCGCCTGCCAGCCGGCGAGCCCGAGCGGCGCCGCGGCCGGATCGGGATAAGCGGCGTTCCAGCGGCTGAGAACGAGGCCTCCGATCGGAAGGCTGAGCGCGCCGCCGATATAGAGGCCGCTCGAATAGATTGAGAGCGCGGTCGCTCGCCGCTCCTTTGAGAAGCTGTCCGAGATCATCGAATAGGCCGCCGGTGACGCGCTCGCCTCGCCGATGCCGACCCCGATCCGCGCCGCCGCAAGCATGCCGAAGCTGTTGGCGAAGCCCGACAATGCGGTCATCGACGACCACAAAGCCAGCCCCATTGCCATCAGCCGGCCGCGATACCAGCTGTCGGCGAGGCGCCCGAGCGGGATGCCGAACAATGCATAGAAGACGGCGAAGGCGGTGCCGTAGAGGAAGCCGATCTGCGCATCCGAGACGTCGAGGTCGCGCTTGACGTCGCCGACGAGGATCGAAAGGATCTGCCGGTCGATGAAATTGACGATGTAGACCAGAACGAGGACGAACAGCGCGTACCACGCATAAGCGCCGATGCGGGGCCTGGCCGCCGCGGCCGCGGCTTCCTCGGTGGTCGACGCCATACACCCTCTCGTTGTGCTCGCGTTCCGGTCTGGCTAGCAGAGCCCGGCGCTTTGGCAACAAGGCTTCGCGATGACGGTCGCCGTCCTGTTCGTCTGCCTCGGCAATATCTGCCGCTCGCCGCTCGCCGAGGCGGCGTTCCGGGCCGAAGCGGAGCGGCTCGGGCTCGAGGTGGAGGTCGACTCCGCCGGGACGGGGAATTGGCATGTGGGCGAGCCCCCGGACCGGCGAGCCCAGGCCGCGGCCCGGCGCAACGGCAGCGATATCAGCCATTTGCGGGCGCGCCAGGTTCGCGCGGAGGACTTTGCGCGTTTCGAGCATATCGTCGCCATGGATGGCCGCAACCTTGCCGACCTGCGCCGTCTGCGGCCGGCCCGCGCTCGCGCCGAGCTTTCGTTGCTGCTCGACCATGTGCCGGGACGGGAAGGGCATGCGGTAGCCGATCCTTATTATGGCGCCGAGGAGCATTTCGACGCGACCTGGAGCGATGTCGCCGCAGGCGCCGGCGCGCTCGCCGGCAAGCTGGCCGGCGAGCGGTGAGCGCCTTCAGGAAACGCGTCGCGGAAGTCACCGGCGTTGCTGTCGAACGACTCCAGCGGCTGGCGGGCGGCGATCTCTCCGAAGTGCTGCTGGTTCCGCGCGAAAGCGGTGGAGCCAGCGTGGCCAAGGCGGGCGCGGCGGTCGGCACGGAAGCGGCGATGCTGCGCGCGCTCGCCGCTGCCGGCGTGCCTGTCCCGCTGGTCGAGGGTGAGCATGAGGCGCTGCTGTTGCTCGAACATGTCGCCAACGACGGCGTGTTCAGTTCCCGCGCCTGGAGCGACATCGGTACTCGCCTCGCGCAGCTCCACTCCCGCCGCGGCGAGCGCTACGGCTGGCCTGCCGACTACAGCCTGGGCAGCGTCCATCTCGACAATCGTGAGTGCGACGATTGGGCGGGCTTCTGGGCAGAGCAACGGCTCAAGGCCGTGGCGGCGCTTCTCGACCGGCCGTGGCGCGAGCGGGTGGCCAGGCTCTGCGAGCGCGTCGGCGAGCTGCTGCCGAAGGCGCCGCCGCCGGCGCTGCTCCACGGCGATTTGTGGAGCGGCAACATCCTCGTCAGCGAAGGCCGGCTCGCCGCCTTCGTCGATCCCGCCTGCTGCCACGGCCATAGCGAGGTCGACCTCGCGATGATCACTCTGTTCGACGCGCCCCCCGAGGCGTTCTGGGACGCTTACGGGCCGCTTGAGCCGGGCTGGCAGGAACGGCGGCCGCTCTACCAGCTCTTTCCGGCGCTCGTGCACCTGCGCCTGTTCGGCGCCGCCTATGCGGCCCTTGTCGAGCGCCTGCTCGACGCGCTCGGCGCCTAGGCTTCAGCCGAGCGGATAACGCTCGACGGCCGTATAGACCGCCCCTTCGGGCGTCAGCTTGCTTTCGTAGAGGCCGAAGACGTCGACGCTGAAGGGATCGGACCTGAGCCCGCCGGACTGCTCGAGCAGGTGGCGCACCGAGCCGGACGAGCGCTTGAGGCGGGCGAGCGTGATGTGCGGCGTGTAGGCCCGCTGCTCTGGCGGTATGCCGACCCGCGCAATCGCCTGATCGACCTTCTTGTGGAGGCTGTCGAGCGGCCCATGCGGAGTCACGCCCGCCCACACCGTCTCGGGCTGGCCCCGGTGATCGAAGGTCCGGATCCCGTCGAGCGCGATCTCGAACCGCGTTTGATGGATGCTGCCGAGGGCGGCGTGAATGTCGCGGGCCTGGTGCCGGTCGACCTCGCCAATGAAGCGGACGGTGAGGTGGAGCTGCTCATCGCTTTGCCAGCGCGCGCCGTTGACGCCGCCCATCGCGGCGAGCATCAGCGCGCGGATCCGCTCCGGCGGCCGAATGGCGACGAACAGTCGGTGCACCGCGCGACCCACTTAGCAAGGCGGCGCTCCCAGATCACGATCTGCTTCTTAAGTAGCATATTCAGCAGTGAAGAAGCCCGGAATTCCACGGAATTTTGGTTAGGCGAATGTTATGGCCTCGATCCGGTTTCGCTTGAAATGGGCCCGGATTGCCACGATATTCGCCGCAACCGGCACCTTCGCCGGGAATGGGAGAAGTTGGAACATGGCAAATTGGTCTGATCCGCGGATCGGCGGCGGCGCGAACCCCGCGACAACGGCCGGCCGCGCCGACGTCGGGGTGGACGCGGGCCTGCGCGCGCACATGCTGTCGGTCTACAATTACATGACCTCCGGCGTGTTGCTGACCGGCATCGTCGCACTTCTCTTCGCCGAGAGCGGCGCGGTCTGGTCGCTGCTCAACGAGACCCGCACCGGCATGTCGCCGCTGGGGTGGATCGTCATGCTGGCGCCGCTCGGCATCGTGCTTTGGATGAGCTTCGGCATCAACCGCATCTCAACCGGGACGGCGCAAATCCTCTACTGGGTCTATGCGGTGCTGATGGGCGCGTCGCTGTCGACGATCTTCCTGGTCTACACCAACGCCTCGATCGCCCTGACCTTCTTCGCGACGGCGGCGGCGTTCGCCAGCCTCAGCCTCTACGGCTACACGACCAAGCGCGATTTATCCGGCATGGGCACGTTCCTGATCATGGGCCTGGTCGGCATCATCGTCGCGTCGATCGTCAACCTGTTCTGGATGAACGACACGTTCAGCCTGGCGATCGCGGCGATCGGCGTCCTCGTCTTCGCCGGCCTCACCGCCTACGACACCCAGAAGATCAAGAGCATGTACTTCGCGGTCGCCGGCACCGATTTCATCGGCAAGGCGGCGGTGATGGGCGCGCTGACGCTCTACCTCGACTTCATCAACATGTTCCTCTTCCTGCTGCGCTTTCTCGGCAGCCGGGAATAGCCCTCAGGCTACCGAACGAAGGAAGGCCCGGCGGCGACGCCGGGCCTTTTTTCATGCGCCGGCGCCGAGATGCCGGGCGAAGAATTCCAGCGTCGTCGCCCAGGCGCCCCGAGCCGCCGCGGCATTGTAGCGCGCTTCGGAGGTGTCGTTGTGGAAGGCGTGGTCGACGCCATGATAGTCGATCGCGCGTACGTCCTTGCCCGCCTGGCGGAGCGCCAGCACCCAAGGCAGCGCCGTCGCATTCACGCGCTCGTCCCGCTCGGCGAGGTGGATCAGCAAGGGAGCCTCGACGTGTTGCGCCTCGGCCGGACTGGGCGCGGGACCGTAAAAGCATACCCCCGCGGCGAGCGCATCGCCGGCGGCGACGGCAAGCCGGTTGACCATTGCGCCGCCCCAGCAGAAGCCGACGACACCGACCCTGCGGCTCGCCCCTTCGGCAGAGGTCAGCCAGCGGATGCTGGCGGCGCCGTCGGCGACGGTTTCGGCCATGTCGAGGGCTCCGATCATCTCGCGCGCACGATCCTCGTCGTCCGGCGTGCCGCCGGCAGGGCCGAGGAAATCGGGCGCGACGGCGGCGTAGCCGGCCAGGGCCAGGCGTCGGGCAACGTCACGAATGTGATCGTTGAGGCCGCGATTCTCATGGACGACCATCACCACCGGCCGCTCGCCCGCGCCGGCGCTAGCAGCGCTGTAGCCGTGGTAGCGGCGCCCCGGCCGCGGCGCCCATTCGATCGTCCGCACCGTCAGCCTTGGATCGTCCGGCGCCACCTGGGGCGCGGCGGCGCGGGCGGCGATGCCCGACAGCAACAAAGATGCGGCAGCCGCGCTGCCGGCGATCCGAGTCAGCTCCGCGATGAAGGCGCGCCGGTCCATGTCGCCGTCATGGGTGAAGCGGTCGTAGAGCCGGATCGCCGCGCGTTCGGTCCCGGTCGTCATGCCGGCTGCGGCTCCGGCTTCGGCATCAGCGCATCGTCGAGCTCACGGGCGCGGATCGCCGCGGGACGCGACTGGAGGCGCGCGAAATAGGATTCGAAGGCCGCCCGCTTGTCGATCGTCCCGAACATCATGCCCCAGCCGATCTGCGAGCCGACATAGACGTCGGCGGCGGTGAACTGCTCGCCGCAAATATAGGGGCCGTCTCGCACCGCCGCTTCGAGGCAGTCGATCGTCTCCTCGAAGCTGCCATAGCCGGCCATCGCCTTCTTGTCGGCCGGGGCGAGGAGGCCCATCGACTTGGCCGTTACGGCCGCCTCGACCGGCCCGGCGGCGAAGAACAGCCAGCGATAATAAGTGCCGCGCTTCGCGTTGCCCGGCGCGGGGGCGAGGCCGCGGTCGGGGAACATGTCGGCGAGGAAGGCGCAGATCGCCGCCCCTTCGGTGACGATCATGTCGCCGTAGCGGACCGCCGGGACCTTGCCCATCGGATTGATGGCGAGATATTCCGGCGCCTTCATCGACGTGCCGTAGTCGAGCACCCTCGTCTCGTAAGGCGCGCGGACCTCCTCGAGCATCCAGCGGACGATCCGCCCGCGCGACATCGGATTGGTGTAGAAGGTGAGTGTCTCGACCATGACGGCGTCTCCTCTTCGCGCAGCCTAGCCGCTCAGACGCGACGGGCAAGGCGCCGCGCCTTTCGTTTCCCGCCATGGCGTCAAGATTCGCGCGGTGCGCCGCTGCTCAGCTCAGGCCTGCTGCTCCGGCTGGTCGGCTTCCTTGGCCTTGCCGGCGGCCTTTTTCTTCTTCGAGGCCTTGGGCGGGGCGGGGATAATCTCGAAGCTCGGCGCATTGTCCTTGATGCGCACCTTCACTTCGCCGCCATGGACGAGCTTGCCGAACAAAAGCTCCTCGGCGAGCGGCTGCTTGATCTTCTCCTGCACCAGACGGCCCATCGGCCGGGCGCCGTAGAGCCGGTCGTAGCCGCGCTCGGTGAGCCACTTGCGCGCCTCCTCGTCGAGCTCGATGTGGACATTGCGGTCGGCCAGTTGAAGCTCCAGCTGGAGGATGAACTTGTCGACGACGCGGGCGACGACCTCGGGCGGGAGGTAGCCGAACGGCACGATGGCATCGAGCCGGTTGCGAAATTCCGGCGTGAACATCCGCTTCACCGCTTCCTCGCTCGCATCCTCCTTGGAGACGTTGCCGAAGCCGATGCCCTCGCTCGCCATGTCGGCGGCGCCCGCGTTGGTGGTCATGATCAGGATGACGTTGCGGAAGTCTACCGTCTTCCCGTGATGGTCGGTGAGCCGGCCGTTGTCCATGATCTGGAGGAGGATGTTGAACAGGTCCGGATGGGCCTTCTCGATCTCGTCGAGCAGCAGCACGCTGTGCGGATGCTGGTCGACGGCGTCGGTGAGCAGGCCGCCCTGATCGTAACCGACATAGCCCGGAGGCGCCCCGATCAGTCGGCTGACGCTGTGCCTCTCCATATATTCCGACATGTCGAAGCGCTGCAACGGAATGCCCATGATCGAGGCGAGCTGGCGCGCCACCTCGGTCTTGCCGACGCCGGTCGGGCCGGAAAAGAGATAGTTGCCGATCGGCTTGTCGGGATCGCGAAGGCCGGCTCGCGACAGCTTGATCGCCGAGGCCAGCACGCCGATGGCCGTGTCCTGGCCGAAGACGACGCGCTTGAGGTCGCGGTCGAGATGCTCGAGCGCCTTCTTGTCGTCGCTCGAGACGCTCTTCGCCGGAATCCGCGCCATCGTCGAGATGACCGACTCGATCTCCTTGGTGGTCATGGTTTTCTTGCGCTTCGACGGCACGACCAGCATCTGCATCGCGCCGACCTCGTCGATGACGTCGATCGCCTTGTCGGGCAGCTTGCGGTCGCTGATGTAGCGCGCCGACAGCTCGACCGCCGCCTTGATCGCATCGGGCGTGTATTTGACGCCGTGATGCTCCTCGAAGGCGGTGCGGAGGCCGGCCAGGATCTTCACCGTGTCCTCGACCGTCGGCTCATTGATGTCGATCTTCTGGAAGCGCCGCAACAGCGCCCGGTCCTTCTCGAAATGGTTGCGGAACTCCTTGTAGGTGGTCGAGCCGATGCAGCGGATCGCCCCGCTCGACAGCGCCGGCTTGAGCAGGTTCGACGCGTCCATCGCGCCGCCGGACGTGGCGCCGGCGCCGATTACCGTGTGGATCTCGTCGATGAAGAGGACGGCATGGGGGAGCTTCTCGAGCTCGGACACCACCGCCTTCAACCGCTCCTCGAAATCGCCGCGATAGCGCGTTCCCGCGAGCAGCGCCCCCATGTCGAGCGAGTAGATCACCGCCGGCTTGAGCACGTCGGGCACGTCGCCCTCGATGATCTTGCGCGCCAGCCCCTCGGCGATGGCGGTTTTCCCGACGCCGGGATCGCCGACATAGAGCGGGTTGTTCTTCGATCTGCGGCAGAGGATCTGGACGGTCCGGTCGACCTCCGGGCCGCGGCCGATCAGCGGGTCGACGCGGCCTTCCTTGGCCTTGTCGTTGAGGTTGATCGTGAACTGCTTCAGCGCCGATTCAGGCTTCTTCTTGCCTTCTTCCTGCTTGGGCTCCTCGGCGCCCTTGGCTTCGGGCTGCTGAGTGATCGCCTCGCCCTTGCCGACGCCGTGGCTGATATATGTTACGGCGTCGAGCCGGCTCATATCCTGCTGCTGGAGGAAATAGACGGCGTAGCTCTCCCGCTCGGAGAAGAGTGCGACGAGCACGTTCGCACCCGTCACCTCGTCCCGGCCGGACGACTGGACGTGAAGGATGGCCCGCTGGACGACGCGCTGGAAGCCGCTGGTGGGCGAGGGGTCGGTCTCGCCCTCGACCTTCAGCGCCTCCAGCTCGTTATCGAGATAGTGGCGGACCTGATCGCGCAGTTCGGGCAGGTTGACGCCGCAGGCCTCCATCACGCGCCCGGCATGGACATCCTCGATGAGGGCGAGAAGCAGATGCTCCAGCGTCGCATATTCGTGCCTGCGGCCGCTCGCTTCGGAAAGGGCGTTGTGGAGCGTCTGCTCGAGTTCGCGCGCAAAGGACGGCATTCGATACTCCTACCGACCCGCGAGTGATTTCAGCGGGCCACTCGCCTCTAATGTCGGGCTTTCCCGCCCGCGCATCAAGCGTCGAGCCGAAACAGTTGGGGAAAAGCTGCTCTCCTGCCCTTCGTCGCGGTCACTTTTTGAATAGCTCATCCGCGCTTGCGCGGAAGTTAACCGACGTGTCGAGCTTCGCTTTCACCCGCGCAATCTCGGCCTCGAGCACCCCGATACGTGCCTCCAGCTCGTGGACCGAAAGCGGGTCGAGATCCTCCTTCGTGAGCAGCGTCAACGGGTCGTCGGGCTTGTCGGGAAAGAGCTCGTCGAGATCCATGGCGGGAGCGTTGACCGAAGCGGGCGCCAAGTCAATAAACCGGCCATGACCGGCCTGCCGGAAGAGATGGACGCCATCGACATTGCCGGAGCGGGCGGGCCCGAGGTCCTCCGCCTCGTGCGACGACCGGTACCGCCGCCCGCCGTCGGGGAGGTGCTGATCCGCGTCGAGGCGGCAGGCGTCAACCGGCCGGACGTGCTTCAGCGCCGCGGCCTTTACCCGGCGCCGCCCGGGGCTCCGGCGGGGCCGGGCCTGGAGGTCTCCGGCACGATCGCGGCGGTCGGGGAGGGCGTTGCCTCGCTGGAGCCGGGGCAGGTCGTCTGCGCGCTCGTCGCCGGCGGCGGCTATGCCGAATATGCGGCTGCGCCGGCCGGCCAATGCTTGCCGGTGCCGCGGGCGCTGAGCCTCATCGAGGCCGCGGCGATGCCGGAGACTTTGTTCACCGTCTGGAGCAACCTCTTCCAGCGCGGCTATGCGCGCGAAGGCGAGACGGTGCTCGTCCATGGCGGGACCAGCGGCATCGGCACGATGGCGATCGCGCTCGCCAAGCTGTTCGGCCTGCGCATTTTCGTGACTTGCAGCAGCGACGACAAGTGCCGCGGCGCCGAGGCGCTGGGCGCCGATCGGGCGATCAACTACCGGACGGCCGATTTCGTCGAGGAGGTGAGGCGCCTCTCCGGCGGGGCGGGCGTAGAGATCGTGCTCGACATGGTCGGCGGCGACTATCTCGCGCGCAACCTCGCGTGCCTCGCCGAGGAAGGCCGCCACGTCTCGATTGCCGTCCAGCGCGGAGCGACCGCCGAGCTCAACATCGCCGGCGTGATGATGCGCCGGTTGACGCTCACCGGTTCCACGCTTCGGCCGCGCTCGGTTGAGTTCAAGTCGCTGCTGGCCGACGAGATCGCAGGGACGGCCTGGCCGCTCGCCGGGGCGGGGAAGCTCAAGCCGGTGATCGACTCGGTTTTCCCACTCGCGGAGGCCGCCGAGGCGCATCGCCGGATGGAGTCCGGCGAGCATATCGGCAAGATCGTTCTTAAGGTGCGGTGACTTGGGCCAAGCGCGACCTTGCGCTTAGTTGCACTCGTCCTCGTCGGTGCAGTCGAGCGCGTCGTCCAGCCACAGATAGCCGGCCGTGAGCCCGACCACGACCACCGCTCCGACGCCGATGGCGACCCAGCCGAGCGTCGAGACTCCGGCTCTCCGGCCGCCGGGCGCCTCGGCCCCGCGCGTCAGCTGCGCGACCGGTCTGCCGGCAATCGAAAGCCTCACCGGCTCGCCGCGCGAAATGCCCAGCTCGATCCCGTCGCCGATCCGGCCGCGGACTTCGCCTTGCAGGTTCTGGGTGCGCACCGCCGGAGCAACCGTCAGCGAGGCCCGCATCCGCCGTTGCGAGACATCGCCGTCCAGCGGCATGCGCAGCCGGAAGCCGGCGAAAGCGCCCGTGTCAGTTTCCTGTGACGACGCGAAATCGGCCGCCGCGGCCGGCGCGACCTGCGCAGCCACCAGCGCCGCAATCAAAAGCTTTTTCATCGATTCTTCCCCTTCGCGGGGAGATTAGCCCGTACCGTCGCGGAGCGCAAAGCGTTGCAGCTTGCCGGTCACCGTCTTCGGGAGCGCTCCTACGAACTCGATGTCGCGCGGATATTTGTAGGGCGCGATGGCGGCCTTCACGTGCGCTTGGAGCTCAGCCGCCAGCGCTTCGCCCGGGTCGTGACCCGGCGCCGCGACGATGAACGCTTTCACGCGCTGACCGCGCTCCTCGCAGGGCACTCCGACGACCGCGCATTCCTGCACCGCCGGATGCGCGTACAGCGCATTCTCAACCTCGGGCGCCGCGATGTTGTAGCCGGACGAGACGATCATGTCGTCGGAGCGGGCGAGGTACCAGAAATAGCCCTCTTCGTCCTTGCGGTAGGTGTCTCCGGTGACGTTCCAGCCGTTGACCACGTAAGCGGTCTGCCGGTCGTCGTCCAAATAGCGGCAGCCGGTCGGCCCCTTGACGGCGAGGCGGCCGGTGCCGGTCTCCAACGGCCGATCCTCGTCGTCGAGGACGGCGGCTATGTAGCCCGGGACGGCCTTGCCGGTGGCGCCGGCACGGATGTCCTCGCCCGATGCGGAGATGAAGATGTGCATCATCTCGGTCGCGCCGATTCCGTCGACGATCCTTATGCCGGTCGCGTCGCGCCAGGCGTGCCACGTCGCCGCCGGCAGATGCTCGCCGGCCGAGACGCAGGTGCGAAGCGAGGAGATGTCATGGTCGCCGAGAATGCCGAGCATCGACTTGTACGCCGTCGGGGCGGTAGCCAGGGTCGTTACCTTGTGGCGCTGGACGGCGTCCAGCAGCGGCTTCGGCCCGGGCGTCTCGATCGTCACCGCGGTGCCTCCGAAACGCCACGGAAAAGTGAGCAGCATCCCCAGCCCGAAGGTGAAAGCGATCGGCGCCGAGCAGGCCCAGCGGTCGCCGGGGCGCGGCTTCAGCACGTGACGGGCGAAGCTGTCGCAGCTCGCCAGCACGTCGCGATGATAATGGACGCAGCCTTTGGGCCGGCCCGTCGTCCCGGATGTGAAGGCCACCAGCGCGACGTCGTCGCGATGCGTGTCGACGGGCACGAAGCCGGGTGCGATGCCGCTCAGCCTCCGCTCGAGGTCGCCGGTGCCGGAATCGCCGTCGTAGGTGAGGAGCGAGCGCACCGTCCCCGCCTGCCGCGCGCCCGTTTCATAATCTTGCAGGGTCCGCGAATCGACGATCGCATGGCTGACCTGCGCGCGTTCGAGGATCGTCGCCACCTCGCCGCCGCGCAGCATCGGCATGGTGGCCACCAGCACGCCGCCGGCCTTGAGCACGCCCAGCCAGGCGGCGAACATCGTCGCGTTGTTCGGCCCGCGCAGCAGCACGCGATTGCCAGGGACCAGTCCTTCCTCCTCGACCAGCAGCCGCGCGATACGATCGGAAAGATCTGCCATCTCGCCATAGGTCCAGCGGCCGGTGTCGTTTAGGACGGCAAGCGCGCCGGGATCATTGCGGTCGATCAGCTCGACCGCCGCATTCACGCGTTCCGGATAGCGGAGCTCCGGCAGGTCGAAGCGGAATTCCGGGTGAAGCTCCGGTGGCGGCAGCCGGTCGCGGATGAAGGTGTCGACATGGGCCGCGGTCATGGCTCGGGCACCACGGCGATCGTTTCGATCTCCACCCGCGCCTCCGGCTCCATCAGCGCCGCGACCTGCACGGCCGCCATGCATGGATAGTGGCTGCCGATGATTTCGCGATAGACGGCGCCGACCTCCTGGATGCGGCCGACATATTCGTAGCGGTCGACGACGTACCAGGTCATGCGCACGACATGCTCCGGACCGGCGCCGTCCTCAGCGAGGACTGCAAGCGTGTTCTTCAGCACCTGGCGCAACTGCCCGACGAAATCCCGAGCGACGAAGCACTCCTGCTCGTCCCAGCCGACGATGCCGGCGGTGAAGATCAGGCGGCCGCGGGTCGAGATGCCGTTCGCATAGCCGCGCGGCCGAGGCCAGCCGGGCGGAAGCAGCAGCTTCATCTCCGGTACTCCGCAAGGTGATGGCGCGCGATCACGACCTTCTGCACCTCGGACGCGCCCTCATAGATCCTGAGCGCGCGTATCTCGCGGTAAAGCCGCTCGACCGGGACGCCGACGGTGACGCC
>DASVVV010000025.1:0-11016 GCA_036386375.1 Allosphingosinicella sp.
TCGGTCGGCATCTTCTCGAACGTCCGGCCGATCAACGGCATCACCACCTTGCTCCACACCGCCAACATCGCCCGCGGCCATAGCGGCGGCCCGCTGCTCGACCAGTGCGGGCGCGTCCTCGGCGTCAACACGCTCATCACCCGCAATCAGGAGGGCGATTCGACCTTCGCCTTCGCCGTCGGCAACCGCGAAGTGACCGCCTTTCTGCGCGAGGCGCAGCAGCCCTTCCAGTCGGTCGCGACCGAATGCGTCGCCATGGCCGATCGCCTGCGGCAGGACCAGGAGCGCACCGCCGCCGAGGAGCAGCGCCGACAGGCCGAGCTCGCCGCCCGCCAGGAGCAGGCCCGCGAGCGGGCGCTGGCGCAGGTCCAGGAACGGCGCGAATCGCGTCTCGCCATCGCCGTCCTGCTGCTGGTCCTGTCGCTGCTCGCCTTCGGCGGCGCCGGCATCATGATCGTCAAGAACCGGCAGCGGCCGGCGATGATGCTGGGCGGCGCCGGCATCCTGCTGCTCATCGGCTCGGTGATCGTCTTCGCGACGCGCCCTAGCATGACCGACGCCCAGACCCCGCCGGAGGGGAACAGCGCCGATGCCGGCGCTGCCGCCATGCAGTTCGCCGGGCGCAACAATTGCGAGCTGGTGCCGGAGCGCAGCCGGGTGACGGTCTCCTCGACCGACGCCGTGCCGCTCGAATGGAATGAGAATGGCTGCGTCAACCGACGGACCCAATATGCCCGCGAAGGGGAGACCTGGACGCGCATCCTGGTGCCGGAAGGCGAGCAGGCGGTGTCGGTGCTCCAGTTCAAGCCGGGCACGGGCGAATATGTCGTCACGCGCTATCTGCTCGACGCGGGCTCGATGGGCCGGATCCGTTCGCTGCGGCACGGCATCGACGTGAAGGCCTGCACCGACGACAATGAGGCTCGCACCGTCCTTGCCGACCAGCAGCGCGAGATCGGGCGGCTGCTGCCGCAGCTCCCTAACGAACGCCTCGTCTACCGCTGCCGCAACCAGGGCGGCGCAGCCGCCAATGCGACCTGATAAACAGGGACAGTTTTGATTTTTCCGCCACCCACGCGCCGAATTGCGCAGAACGGCGGTCCGAAAAAATGTATACTGTCCCTGTTTAGGCCTCAGCCCGGCCAGCCCTCGCGCTCGAGCAGCCTGGCCTTGCGCTCCAGTCCGTAGGCATAGCCGCCCGGCGAGCCGTCCCCGCGCCGCGCTCGGTGGCAGGGGATCAGCACGGCGATAGCGTTAGCGCCGCACGCCGTCCCCGCCGCCCGAACCGCCGCCGGCCGGCCGGCGCGGGCCGCCAGCGCCGCATAAGACAGACTCTGACCCGGCGGGATACGGCTGAGCTCGCGCCACACGGCCTCCTGGAAAGCGGTGCCGCGCACGTCGAGCGGAAGGTCGTGCGGCTTCTCCGGCGCGTTGACGGCCGCTACCGTCCGGCGCACCAGCTCGGCCATCGCCTCGCCGCCCGGCTCGACCGCCGCGTGTGGGAAGCGCCGCCGAAGCTCGGCCTCGTCCTCGTCGAAGGAGAGCCGGCAGATGCCCTTGTCGGTGGCCGCCACCAGCATCGTGCCGAGGTCCGTCGGGGCGGTCGCCCAGCGGATGGTCTCGCCTCGCCCGCCGTCACGCCAGGCCGAAGGGGTCATTCCCAGCCGCGCCCTGGCGTCGGCATAGAAGCGCCCCGGCCCGGAATAGCCGGCGTCGTAAATGGCGTCGGTGATGCGGCCATTCTCGACCAGCGCCGCTTCGGCCCGGCGCGCCCGCAGCCGGCGGTAATATGCCGCCGGGGTGACTCCGGTCGCGCGCTTGAACAGCCGATGGAAATGGTGCGGCGAATAGCCCGCCGCCGCCGCCAGCGCCTGCAGTGACGGCGCTTCCTCCGCCTCGCGCAGCAGACTGTAGGCGCGCTCCAGCGCCGCCGCCTCGCGGGTGACGTCGTCCGGAAGGCACCTCAGGCACGGCCTCAGCCCCGCCGCCCGCGCCTCCTCGCCGGTCGCGAAGAAACGGACATGCTCGCGCTTCGGGTGCCGCGCCGCGCAGGACGGGCGGCAATAGATGCCGGTCGTCAGCACGCCGGTGACGAAGCGCCCGTCCGAGCCACGGTCGCGCGCCAGCACGGCCGTCCAGGCCTCCTCGTCGCAAGGGGCGGTGGAGTCGTTCACCGCCTCCGGTCTACCCGGCTCATAGGACCGTGCAAGGCTGGCCATGTTCAGTTCCTTTCGATGCGGGCGAGGAAGCAGCCTAGCGCCGCCGTGTGGGCGTGGATCTCGGCGATGGCCGGCTGCTCGAACAGCGCGCGGATCTTCGCATCGGCCTCTCCGGGCGGCGCCAGCAGTGCGCCGCGCAGCATGCCCCCCGCGTCGAAGCCGCGCAGGCCCAGGGTGCGGGTCGCGAAGATGGGCGGCACCGCGTCGGTATAGCGGCCCCGCTCGACACCCCGGCGGACGTAAATGGCGTGGCGCGCTCGGAACGGCGTCTCGACGTCGTTGGAGACGTGGTTGACCAGCACCAGCGGCTCGCCGAGCTCGGCTTCCTCCAGCGAGATCCGGCAGGGATAGCCGGGCCCGACCGCCACCGTGCGCATCGCCCGCCGCTCGGCGAGCTCGGCGTCGCTCATTGCGAACAGCGCCTCGAACGGTTCGCGCTCCAATCCTTCGATCCGGTACATTTCGAAACCTCCTTGTTGTGGAGGCCTGATGCCCGATTCGCCCCCCGGCCGCGTCCCGTCGGTTGCGCTCAAAGTCAGGCGGCGTTCGCCAGCTCTCGCAGCGCAGTCATGCCGTCGAGCGACCACTCCTCGGGCATCAGGATGATCGAGCGGCCCGGCGTCAGGAACCACAGCAACGCCCGCGCCATGTCGTCGATCGACGCGCCTTCCGGGAATTCGCTTCGCCGGCGGCCGATCACCAGGCTGCGGTGCGGTGCCATCTTCGCGTTGACCAGCAGCTGCACGCGCGGATCGGCGAGGCCCCAGCCCTGCTGCAGGTGATGGAGCAAGGCGGCGGCCGCGTGGGGCGGCAGATATTCGGCCGAGGGCGTGCCCACCAGCACCTCCTGCGGCTCCTTCGCCACCATCGTCTGGCTCCACAGCCCCTTTTCGAGGTCGAACGCCGCCTCGTCGGGCCCGCCGGCGCTCTCCGCCACGTCGATCGGATCGCCGTCGGGCGAATCGTAGCGTACCAGGCTGTCGATCAGCCCCAGCGACAGCACGAACTGCGCCGCCTCCGGACCGTCGTCCGGGCTGGCGAAGAAGGCCGCGCCGACGCCCTGCTCTAGGCAGTTGCGGGCGAGATTGCCGAGGCATTGCGAGTCGAACGCCGTATCCGGGCGCGGCACGTTGAGGCGCAGATACGGAAAGCCATCGGGGCCGGCGAAGACCTGCGGCTCGGTCAGCTCGACCGAGCCGCGCCACGCGGCATCGTAAAAGGCCGCCACCCATTCCGCCCCGCGCTGCTCACGGGGGACGGCGAACAATCGGCCAAGCGCATGGGTAAGGGCGATGTCGAACATCCCGTCGCGCTCCAGCGTAAAGCGGCGGCCCGCCGGTGCGGCGGGGACGAATGCCGTCGCCGGCCCGGCGTCCTTGCCCTTGAACCAATCGAACAAGCCCATCGCGTCCTCCTCGCTTGCCGTTTCCTGCTACCCAGACGGCAGCTTTCCCGCCACCTTGCAACGCAGCAAAGCCCCTGCTACGGCGCCCGCGACCCGGCGGGAGCGCCCTCGCGAGCCCTTTTTCTCGGGTCCAAAATCCGATCCGGGAGTTACTTCGCGCGTGGATATTTCCAGCGGCATCCAGGCAAGCCTAGCGGGCCGCTATGCGCTCGCTCTGTTCGAGCTCGCCCGCGAGCAAAAGCAGCTTGAGAGCGTCGGCACGAGCCTTGCCGCCGTCCGCCAGGCGCTCGCCGAATCCGAGGATTTCCGCGAGCTGACGACGAGCCCGCTGGTCGGACGAGAGGACGCCGTCAACGCCGTTCGCGCGACGGCGGAGGCGATGCGGCTCGATCCGCTCACCGCCAACTTCCTCGGCGTGCTCGCCCAGAATCGCCGCCTCAATCGTCTCGGCAGCGTCATCCGCGCCTTCAACCTGCTCTCCGCCAGCCACCGCGGCGAGATCGCCGCGGAGGTCACGTCCGCGCGCGCGCTCGACGACGACCAGATCGAAGCGCTCAAGCAGAAGCTTCGCACCCGCATGGGCCGCGACATCGCCATCGAGACGAACGTCGAGCCCGCCATTCTCGGCGGCCTCGTCGTCAAGATCGGCAGCCAGATGATCGACGGTTCGATCCGCACGAAACTCAACAATCTCGCCCACGCGATGAGGGGCTGAAAGCCGAAGAGGCTTCGACGAAAGGCTGAAAATGGACATCCGCGCCGCTGAAATTTCCAAGGTCATCCGCGACCAGATCGCCAACTTCGGCACCGAAGCGCAGGTGAGCGAGGTCGGCACCGTCTTGTCGGTCGGCGACGGCATCGCCCGCGCGCACGGGCTCGACAACGTCCAGGCCGGCGAAATGGTCGAGTTCGAGGGCGGCATCAAAGGCATGGCGCTGAACCTCGAGGCGGACAATGTCGGCATCGTCATCTTCGGCAACGACTCCGCGATCACCGAAGGCTCCACGGTCCGCCGCACCCAGACGATCGTCGACGTCCCCGTCGGCAAGGGCCTGCTCGGCCGGGTCGTCGACGGCCTCGGCAATCCGATCGACGGCAAGGGTCCGATCGACGCCGCCGAACGCCGCCGCGTCGAGGTCAAGGCGCCAGGCATCATCCCGCGCAAGTCGGTCCACGAACCGGTCCAGACCGGACTGAAGGCGCTCGACGCGCTGGTCCCCATCGGCCGCGGCCAGCGCGAGCTGATCATCGGCGACCGCCAGACCGGCAAGTCCGCCGTCGCGCTCGACACCTTCATCAACCAGCGCGAGATCAACAAGAGCGGCGATGAATCGCAAAAGCTCTACTGCATTTACGTCGCCATCGGCCAGAAGCGCTCGACCGTCGCCCAGATCGTGCGCGCGCTCGAAGAGAATGGCGCGATGGAGTACAGCATCGTCGTCGCCGCCACCGCGTCGGAGCCGGCGCCGCTCCAGTTCCTGGCGCCCTACACCGGCTGCACGATGGGCGAATATTTCCGCGACAACGGCATGCACGCCGTCATCGTTTACGACGACCTTTCCAAGCAGGCCGTCGCTTATCGCCAGATGTCGCTGCTGCTGCGCCGCCCGCCGGGCCGCGAAGCCTATCCCGGCGACGTCTTCTACCTCCACAGCCGCCTGCTCGAGCGCGCGGCGAAGATGAACGAGGATAATGGCGCCGGCTCCCTGACCGCGCTGCCCATCATCGAGACCCAGGCCGGCGACGTCTCGGCTTATATCCCGACCAACGTCATCTCGATCACCGACGGCCAGATCTTCCTCGAGACCGAGCTTTTCTACCAGGGCATCCGGCCCGCCATCAACGTCGGCCTGTCGGTCAGCCGTGTCGGCTCGGCCGCCCAGACCAAGGCGATGAAGAAGGTCGCCGGCTCGATCAAGCTGGAGCTCGCCCAGTATCGCGAAATGGCCGCCTTCGCCCAGTTCGGCTCCGACCTCGACGCGTCGACGCAACGCCTGCTCAATCGCGGCGCGAGGCTGACCGAGCTGCTCAAGCAGCCGCAATACAGCCCGATGCCGGTCGAGGAGCAGGTCGTCTCGATCTTCGCCGGGGTGAACGGCTTCCTCGACACGGTGCCGACCGAGGCGGTGACCCGCTTCGAAAGCGCGCTGCTCTCGCGCATGCGTTCGGACCATGGCGGCGTGCTCGAAAAGGTCCGGTCCACCAAGACGCTCGACGACGAGACGGCGGGCGAGCTGAGGAACATCCTCGGCGATTTCGTGAAGACCTTTGCTTGATTTCTAATGCGTCATCCCAGCGAAAGCTGGGATCTCACTTCTTTGAAGGCAGGGAGATTCCGGCTTCCGCTGGAATGACGAGAGAGAGACCAGAATGGCCAGCCTCAAGGCGCTCAAGAACCGGATCTCCTCGGTCAAGTCGACCCAGAAGATCACCAAGGCGATGAAGATGGTCGCCGCCGCCAAGCTCCGCCGCGCCCAGCAGGCGGCCGAGGCGGCGCGCCCTTATTCCGAGCGCATGTCCGCGGTGATGGAGAGCCTCGCCGGCCGGGTCGCGCCCGGACCGCAAAGCCCGAAGCTCCTCGCCGGCACCGGCAACGACCAGACCCACTTGCTCGTCGTCGCCACGTCCGACCGCGGCCTCGCCGGCGCCTTCAACGCCAATATCGTGCGCGCCGCCCGCAGGAAGGCCGACGAGCTGATTCGCGAAGGCAAGACGGTCTATTTCTACCTCGTGGGCCGCAAGGGCCGCGCGGTGATCCAGCGCCTGTTCCCGAAGCAGATCATCCACCAGCACGACACCAGCGCGATGAAGTTCGTCAGCTTCGCCGACGCCCAGGCGATCGCCGACGACCTGGTCGAGCGCTACACGACCGATGGCATCGACATCGTCCACCTCTTCTACGCCCGCTTCCGCTCGGCGCTGGTGCAGGAGCCCGTCGGCCGCCAGATCATTCCGGTCCCCCCGGTCCCGGCCCAGGGCAATGAGCCCGCCGGCGTCCCGGCCGCCATCGAATACGAGCCCGACGAGGAGGAGATCCTCGCGGAGCTCCTGCCGCGCAACGTCGCCGTCCAGATCTTCCGCGCGCTGCTCGAAAACGCCGCGTCCGAGCAGGGCAGCCGCATGACCGCGATGGACAATGCGACGCGCAACGCCGGCGACATGATCAACCGATTGACGATCCAGTATAATCGCACGCGCCAGGCTGCTATCACCAAGGAGCTGATCGAAATCATCTCCGGAGCCGAAGCGCTATGAACAATTTCGCCCTCGCCCCGATCGCCTTGCTGCTCACCGCTGCGACGACGGCCGCGCCGACCGCCGCGCAGTTCAACGCCGCCCTGGCCGCCGCCTGCCCGGAGCCGCACGCCGCGACCCGCAACGTCCGCTGCAGCCGCCCGGACGAAGCCTCTGTGCAGTATAGCTGCAGCTTCGAGATGCGCGCCGCCGGCGGCGCCTGGGCGCAGCATACCGCCATCCTCCAGCAGGCGGAGGGCGAATGGGTCTGGATCGACGGCCCCACCCTCTGCGACGAGGAAGAGCCCGCTTTGAATTGAGGAACTGAACATCGCCCTTACCGTCACCCCGGCGAAGGCCGGGGCCCAGGAACGCCGGCGGTACGGGATTTGAACGACGATGTTCTTGGGTCCCGGCTTCCGTCGGGATGACGATGAGAAGAGACAAGAAGGAAGAAAGAATGGCAACCGCCGCAATGGACCGCCCCGCCACGACCAACAATGTGGGCCGCATCAGCCAGGTGATCGGCGCCGTCGTCGACGTCACATTCGACGGCGAGCTGCCTGAGATCCTGTCCGCGCTCGAGACCGACAATGGCGGCAACCGCCTCGTGCTCGAGGTCGCCCAGCACCTCGGCGAATCGACCGTGCGCACGATCGCGATGGATTCGACCGACGGCCTCACCCGCGGCCAGGCGGTGACCGACACCGGCTCGCAGATCCGCGTGCCCGTCGGTCCCAAGACGCTCGGGCGAATCATGAACGTCGTCGGCGAGCCGATCGACGAGCGCGGTCCGATCGGTGCCGAGACCTCCGCCCCGATCCACGCCGACGCCCCGCTCTTCGTCGACCAGTCGACCGAAAGCGCCATCCTCGTCACCGGCATCAAGGTCATCGACCTGCTCGCGCCCTACGCCAAAGGCGGCAAGATCGGCCTGTTCGGCGGCGCCGGCGTCGGCAAGACCGTGCTCATCCAGGAGCTGATCAACAACATCGCCAAGGGCCATGGCGGCACCAGCGTGTTCGCCGGCGTCGGCGAGCGCACCCGCGAGGGCAACGACCTCTATCATGAATTCCTCGATGCCGGAGTCATCGCCAAGGACGCTGACGGCAATGCCGTCTCCGAAGGCTCCAAGGTCGCACTCGTCTTCGGCCAAATGAACGAGCCGCCCGGCGCGCGCGCCCGCGTCGCCCTCTCCGGCCTCACGATCGCGGAATATTTCCGCGACCAGGAGGGGCAGGACGTGCTCTTCTTCGTCGACAACATCTTCCGCTTCACCCAGGCGGGCTCGGAAGTGTCGGCGCTGCTGGGGCGCATCCCCTCGGCCGTGGGCTACCAGCCGACGCTCGCCACCGACATGGGCGCCCTCCAGGAGCGGATCACCTCGACCAACAAGGGCTCGATCACCTCGGTCCAGGCGATCTACGTCCCCGCCGACGACCTGACCGACCCGGCCCCGGCGACCAGCTTCGCCCACCTCGACGCGACGACCGTGCTTTCGCGCGCCATTTCAGAGCTCGGCATCTACCCGGCCGTCGACCCGCTCGATTCCACCTCGCGCGTGCTCGAGCCGCGCACCGTCGGCCAGGAGCATTACGAGACCGCCCGCGCCGTCCAGGAGACGCTGCAGCGCTACAAGTCGCTCCAGGACATCATCGCCATCCTCGGCATGGACGAGCTGTCCGAAGAGGATAAGCTGACGGTATCGCGCGCCCGCAAGATCCAGCGCTTCCTCTCCCAGCCTTTCCACGTCGCCGAGGTGTTCACCGGCATTCCCGGCAAGTTCGTCCAGCTCGAGGACACGGTGCGCAGCTTCAGGGCGGTGGTGAACGGCGAATATGACCACCTTCCCGAAGCGGCCTTCTACATGGTCGGCGGCATCGAGGAGGCCGTCGCCAAGGCCGAGAAACTGGCCCAGGACGCGTAGGATCCTCCCCTCCCTGTAAGGGAGGGGCCGGGGGTGGGTCGCGCGCCAGCGCGGCCGGCCTCTGAGACACGTTTCCCGCCGGCATCGAGCCGGCGAGACCGTCACCCACCCCCAGCCCCTCCCTTGAAGGGAGGGGGGAGTTGAAAAGATGCCGCTTCGCTTCGAACTGGTGACCCCCGAACGCCTCGTCCTCTCCGAGGAGGTGCACATGGTCGTCGTCCCTGGCACCGAAGGCGATTTCGGCGTGCTCGAGGGCCATGCGCCGGTCATGTCGACGATCCGCAACGCCGAGCTCGCCGTCTACCGCGCCGCCGGTGCCGGGCCGGTGCGCATCGCCATCGAGGGCGGCTTCGCCGAAGTGAGCGAGCGCGGACTCACCGTCCTCGCCGAAAAGGCCGACGTCCCCGCTTGACGCGTCAGTCCGGCGTCTCCGCCACTGCCGGACCTTTTTGCGAGCGCCACACCCACAGCCCGCCCGCGACGATGAGGGCGGCGCCGCCGAACGTAGCCGCGTCCGGAGCGTCGCCGAACCAGGCCCAGCCCAGGCCCGCCGCGACCAGCAACTGCACATAGGTCATCGGCGCCACCAGCTGCGCGCTCGCCCGCGTCACCGCCGTAAAGATGAGCGTATGGCCGAGCGTCGCCGACGCGGCCACCAGCAGGCACTTCAGCACCACCTCCCGGCTCGGCATCCCGATCTCGAACGGCGCGCCGCCAAAGGCATGAAGCAGCCCCGCAGCTGCGACCAGCAGGGGCGCCGCGAAGGCGGCGAGCAATAGCTGCATCACCATCACCGGCGCGACGCCGGCCGCCTTGCGGTTGAACATCATCAGCCAGCTCATCCCGAACGCCGCGCCGAGCGGCCAGAGCGCCACCGCGCCCAGCTCGATCACGTTCGGCCTCAGCACCACCAGGACGCCGGCAAAGGCGAGCAAGGTCGCCAGCCACACCGACGCCCCGGTCCGCTCCCTCAGCACGAATGGCGACAGCAGGGCGGTGATAATCGGACTGGTGAACTGGATCGCGGTGGCGTCGGCCAGCGGCATGGCCATCACGCCCATGAAGAAGCAGATCGTCGCCAGCCCCACCGCCGCCCCGCGCCCGAACTGAAGCGCCGGGCGCGGCAGCACGAAGCCGCTGCGCCCGTGCGCCGCCGCGACGATCGCCGTCAGCCCGATCGCGCCGAACGAATAACGCAGCGCCGACACCGCCGTCCCCGGCCACTCGCCCGCCATCGACTTCACCACCGCGTCGCCGATCGAAAGGATCACGAACCCCGCCAGCGCGAAAGCGATCCCCGAGCGGCCCGAATGAGACGTCCTCATCGGGACCACAGCCCAAAAGCTCCCTCTCCCCAGCGGGGAGTGGGTCGGGGTGAGGAGCCTCGGCGGCCGGCACTATTCTCCAGGGCCGAACACCCCCTCCCTACCCTCCCCCTCCAGGGCGAGGGGTAACGAGCGGGGCTTGTGTCCATCCGGGCCGCCCTCACGCGCGATTAGGCAATTGTCAAAGTTTCCCTCTTATTCACCAGCGCCATCGCCGGATGACGGCATGCGAGGGATTTCGGCTTTTATGAGCGCTTTCGGACGACGCAGCGGCATGGGCAACGGCTCCGGCGGCGGCCGCCCCGCTTTCGGCACGGCGAGGCCGATGAAGGGCCCCGCCATCGTCGCTCCGCCCCCGAGCGACGGCGGCAGCCAGTTTCCGCCGATCGAGGCTCTCGGCCTCGACGAGGACGAGCCGATTCTGGGCGCGTTCGAGCGCCACGACGCCATGGCCCGCCTGGCCGACCGCCAGGCCCAGTCGGGCGAGCAGGCGAGCTCGCGCGGCGAGGGCTTCGAAGCCGCGATCCACCGCATCAAGGAGCAGGTCCTCCCGCGCCTGCTCGAGCGCGTCGACCCGGAAGCCGCCGCGACGCTCAGCAAGGACGAGTTGGCGGAGGAGTTCCGCCCGATCATCGGCGAGGTCCTCGCCGAGCTGAAGATCAATCTCAATCGCCGCGAGCAGTTCGCGCTCGAAAAGGTGCTGGTCGACGAGCTGCTCGGCTTGGGGCCCCTCGAGGAGCTGCTCAACGACCCCGAAGTCTCCGACATCATGGTCAACGGCCCGAACCAGACCTACATCGAAAAAGCCGGCAAGCTCCAGCTCGCCCAAATCCAGTTCCGCGACGAGGAGCATCTGCTCCAGATCGCCCAGCGCATCGTCAACAAGGTCGGTCGGCGCGTCGACCA
>DASVVV010000026.1:0-2222 GCA_036386375.1 Allosphingosinicella sp.
CGCGGTCGGCGGCGACCTCGCTTTGGCCGGCCTCGCCCTCGCCGACCTCGGCGGACTCAAGGGCCGCGGCGAACGCCGCCGCGTCGCGGTCGCCGGCGGCGAGGCGCTGCTGATCGACGAAAGCTACAACGCCAACCCCGCTTCGATGGCCGCGACGCTGAAGGTGCTGGGCGCAGAGCCGATCGCGGGCCGCCGCATCGCCGTCCTGGGCGCGATGCGCGAGCTGGGCGACGAGACGGCCGCTTTCCATGCCGCTTTGGCCGAGCCGCTGCGGGCCGCGAAGGTGGATTATGCGATCCTGGTCGGCGCGGAAATGGCGGCGCTAGCGACAGCCCTTGGCGGCGCGCTGGAATGGGCGCATGTGGCGGACGCGGCGTCGGCGATCCATCTCGCCTGCGAGGCGGTCGCGCCGGGCGACGCCGTGCTCGTGAAGGGGTCGAACTCGATCGGCCTGGGCGCCGTGGTGGAAGCGCTGGCCGCAGGGACCTCAGGTGGTTCGGACGGGCAAGCGCAAGCGTCCGCCGACGCGCTCGGGGCGGGAAGAAGCTGATGTTTCTCTGGATCGCAGAACAGCTCGGCTTCCCCGGCCCCCTGAACCTCATCCGCTACATCACTTTCCGTGCCGGCGCGGCGACGGCGACCGCGCTCTTCATCGGCCTCATCATCGGCCCGAAGTTCATCGGCTGGCTGCGCGTGCGGCAGGGGAAGGGCCAACCGATCCGCGACGACGGCCCGCAGACGCATCTCGCCAAGCGCGGCACGCCGACCATGGGCGGCCTGATGATCCTTACCTCGCTCACCGCCTCGATGCTGATCTGGATGGATTTCTCGAACCGCTATCTGTGGGCATGCCTGTTCATCACGGTCGGCTTCGGGCTGATCGGCTTCCTCGACGACTATGACAAGGTCAAGAAGCGCCACCACAAGGGCGTGTCCGGACGCACCCGGTTGCTCGCCGAATTCGTCGTCGCCGGCATCGGCTGCTGGATCATCAGCTGGGGCGCGGGGACCGAGCTCTACATCCCCTTCTACAACGGGCCCGTCGTCGACCTTGGGCCGTTCTCCGTCATGTTCGGCGCCTTCGTCGTCGTCGCGTTCGGCAATTCGGTGAACCTTACCGACGGCCTCGATGGCCTGGCCACCATGCCCGTGATCATCGCCAGCCTCGCTTTCCTCCTCATCGCCTATCTCGCCGGCAATGCCGTCTTCGCCGGCTATCTCGGCATCCCCCACGTCCTCGGGGTCGGGGATCTCACCGTGCTTTGCTCCGCCATCGTCGGCGCCGGCCTCGCCTTCCTGTGGTTCAACGCGCCGCCGGCGGCGGTCTTCATGGGCGACACGGGCAGCCTCGCACTCGGCGGCGCGCTCGGCGCGATCGCCGTGGCAACCCAGCACGAGATCGTCCTCGGCATCATCGGCGGCCTGTTCGTGGTCGAGGCGCTGTCGGTGATCATCCAGGTCGCCGTCTACAAGCGCACCGGCCGGCGCGTCTTCCGGATGGCGCCGATCCATCACCATTTCGAGCAGATCGGCTGGTCCGAATCGACCGTCGTCATCCGCTTCTGGATCATCTCCTTCGTGCTCGCCCTGGCGGGCCTTTCGACGCTGAAGCTGCGGTGATCACGAGCCCGGCCTTTCACGGCAGACGTTATGCGGTGCTCGGCCTGGCCCGCTCGGGCCTCGCCACCGTCGAGGCGCTGGTCGCGAGCGGCGCACGCGTGCTCGCCTGGGACAAGAGCGAAGCGGCGCGGGCCGCGGTTGCCGGACGCGTCGACCTTGCCGACCCGCTGGGCGCGGACCTTGCCGGCTATGACGGCATCGTCGTCTCTCCGGGGGTGCCGCTCAACCGCCATCCGATCGCCGCCAAGGCGCGCGCGTCGGGGGTGCCGCTGATCGGCGACATCGAGCTGTTCGCCCAGGCGCGCGCCAGCCTGCCGCCGCACAAGGTGGTCGGAATCACCGGCACCAACGGCAAGTCGACGACGACCGCCCTGGTTCACCACATCCTGAAGACAGCCGGCGTGCCGACGACCATGGCGGGCAATATCGGCTTTCCGATCCTCGGCCAGGACCCCCTGCCGGCCGGCGGCGTGTACGTGCTCGAGCTCAGCTCCTACCAGATCGACCTCACCTACAGCCTCGACTGCGACGTCGCCGTGCTCCTCAACGTGACCCCCGACCATCTCGATCGCTATGACAGGTTCGAGGCTTACGTCGCGGCC